>JAHELS010000073.1 GCA_024644085.1 Rhodopirellula sp. | reverse complement strand
ATGCAACGCGCGAGTGAAGGGCAACCCTGTGATATCAGCGGAATCGAGAACTACGAACAAATCGATGAGTGCGGCGGCATTCAATGGCCATGGTCTAAGGCCGATGCGGCACAGCGAGACAGACCCGCCCAGCACCGGCGACTTTTTGATGACGGCCACTTTCCTCATGTCGATGGACGCGCTCGTTTGATCATCGATGATATCACACCGACCCCTGAGTTTCCGGACGACGAATACCCAATGGTGCTGTTGACCGGTCGCGGAACTGTAAGCCAATGGCACACACAAACTCGCACCGGCAAGAGCCCCGTACTTGGCAAGTTGTATCCGAAAAACCCTTACGTCGAGATTCATCCAGACGACGCCCATGGTATCGGCGTCGTCAACGGAGATCAGGTGCGGGTGCGCTCGCGGCGCGGCCAGGCCGAGGCTGCGGCCTTCGTATCACCGACGGTCCAACCGGGTCACGTGTTCATGCCGATGCATTACGAGGCGACCAACAAGTTGACGCTTCGCAGCTTTGATCCTCACAGCCATCAACCGAATTACAAGTACTCTGCTGTCACGATTGAACCGATCAAACATGTCCGATAACGAATCCTTCAGCCAAGAGCAGAAACAATACCTCGCCGGGTTTGCGTTCGGCGCGGACGTCGCCCGAGCGGTCAGCCGATTACCGGTGATCAGCAACAGTGCCAATGCGAACGGATCGACCGTTTCACTCGGCGTTGGCGGAGCCAAGTTGGACGGCGAACTGTTACCGGTGGGGCCCGAGCGAATAGCACTCCAGGCCCAGGCTGAAACGGTCGCGGCCGGCAGGAAATTGTGCAACGAAGAAAAAGCGAAGCAGGCCAAGAACCCGCTCGACATGTGGGACGAAATCCAGGCTCGCAGTGACGCGGGCGAGTTTCCCAAAGGGACCGATGTTTTTCTAACCAAGTTCCATGGGCTGTTTTACGTCGCGCCGGCCCAGGACGCCTACATGTGCCGATTGCGATTGCCCGGTGGACTGCTGTACGCATGGCAGATGCGCGGGTTGGCAGACCTGAGCGACCAGTCGGCTGGCGGCTACATCGATGTCACGACACGGGCCAACCTGCAGTTGCGGGAGATCCCCGCCGACCAGGCGATGAACATCCTGTATGGATTTCGCGAGCTGGACATCATCAATCTTGGCGCTGGCGGGGACAACATTCGTAATTGCACGGCCAGCCCGCTGTCGGGAATCGATGCGAGCGAATTGATCGAAACGATTCCGCTGGCAAAACGGATGCATCATTACATCTTGAACCATCGGGAAATGTATGGGTTGCCCCGCAAGTTCAATATCGCTTTCGACGGAGGCGGTCGGGTCAGCGCGCTCGACGACACGAACGATATCGGATACCACGCGGTTCAACTCGCATCGGAATCTGATGACCTTCCCGCCGGTGTCTATTTTCAGCTGACTCTCGGCGGAATCACCGGCCACAAGGATTTCGCCCGTGACACGGGGGTGTTGTTGACCGCTGAGGAATGTGTCGAAGTCGCGGGCGCCATCGTGCGTGTTTTTGTCAAAAACGGTGACCGCACCGATCGAAAGAAGGCGCGGCTGAAGTACGTGTTGGATGACTGGGGATTCGACAGGTTCATCGCGGAGGTTGAAAAGGAATTGGGGCGTGGTCTACGTCGCGTCGATCCGAATCGAGTTTCCGAGCCGGCCGCCGAAGATCGATTCGCCCACGTCGGGATTCATCCGCAGAAACAATCGGGGCGGCATTATGTCGGACTGGTATTGCCCGTTGGCCGGATCCACAGTGAACAGGCCCGCGAACTTGCCCGAATTGCGGAGACCTACGGTAACGGCGAACTGCGTTGCACGGTCTGGCAAAACATCGTGATCCCGTTCATCCGCGATGAAGACATCGAGACGGTCAAACGAGAACTCGACGCGATTGAATTAGGCTACGAGGCAAGTTGCTTTCGCGCTGGGCTCGTTGCCTGTACTGGAAACGCCGGCTGCAAGTTCGCGGCGTCCAATACGAAGGGACATGCGATGAAGATCGCCGAAACTCTTGAAAGCCAGTTTGAATTGGAACAACCGATCAACATTCACTTAACCGGTTGCCACCACAGTTGCGCCCAGCACTACATCGGGGACATCGGCCTGCTTGGCTGCAGTGTCGAACGGGGTGATGACATGGTCGAGGGCTACCACGTTCATCTCGGAGGCGGTTGGGGTGATCGACAGGCGATCGCGCGGCTGTTATTCGAATCGGTCACTTTCGACGAGATACCATCCCTGATCAGCGCTATCGTGCGAGGTTACCTCGGGAACCGGCAGGGGGAAGAATCTTTCGCGGAGTTCGCGAATCGTCAAAGCGACGAAGAACTGAAATCCATGGCAACGACAACCGCTTAGCAGGTCAATGAGCAGCTTCATCCCAGATTCCGCACCTTTTTCCGAACAGCAGCGCGCCTGGTTGAGCGGATTCTTTTCCGGCTTGGCGGGAATCGATCCCCAAATGTCTCCATCCGCTACGATCGCAGCGGCCGGAATTGCGACCGAGCAAGTTGCGGCATGCGACGATGAGGAGGATCAGGATTATCCGTGGCATGATTCGACGCTACCGATCGTCGACCGCATGGAGCTTGCCGACGGCAAGCCGCTCGAGCGGCGTCTGATGGCCGCCATGGCCCAGCTCGATTGTGGATCGTGCGGATACCTGTGCAAGACTTACAGCGAAGCGATCGCCTCGGGCGAGGAAAGCAACCTGACGCTCTGCAGCCCCGGCGGCAAAGAGACGAAACAGATGATCAAAAAATTGATTAAAGAAAACGAAGGTGGCACGGGCAGCAACGGCAGCACTGGGGGTAACGGTGCAACGCAATCGGCTTCGCCATCGTCGTCCTCCACTTCCGGCGACTGGTCCCGACAGAATCCCTTCACGGCCAAACTCGTCGAATCACGGGCGCTGAACAAACAAGGCTCGGCAAAAGACACGCAGCATGTGGTGATCGATTTGGCCGGTTCGGACATGACCTACGACGTCGGAGACGCACTTGGGGTTTACCCCACCAATTGCCGCAGTTTGGCGTCCATGATCATTCAAAAAATTGCTGCTGACGCGGAATTGGCGGTCGATTCGCCGCTGGGATCGCGCAAGCAGCTGATGAAGGCCTTGGTTGAGGATTGTTGCTTGAAGGATCCGAGCGACGAGTTGGTCGCATTGCTGATGGAACGAGCGAAGTCTTCGAAGGCAAAGGAATCACTGCAATCGCTCGTCGATCACGGTGTTCCAGACGGATGCGATGTGCTGGACGTGCTGAAGCTTGCTGGCGATGCGCCGGTCGCCGTGACGGAATTCATTGAAACGCTCGAACCGTTGAATCCCAGACTGTATTCGATCGCCAGCAGCATGAAGGAGGTCGGCACGGAGGTGCATCTGACAGTGGGAAAAGTGTTGTACGAACGTGAGGGACGGATGCGCAAAGGGGTCGCCAGCACGATGTTGGCCGAGCGCGTCGGAAGGGGTGAGAATTTGCGGGTCTTCGTCCAACCCAATCACGGTGGATTCACCGTTCCGGCGAACCCCGATGCCCCGATGGTCATGATCGGTCCCGGCACCGGCGTCGCGCCGTTTATCGCATTTCTACAGGAACGCAACGCCGTGGGCGCCAAAGGGCGCAACTGGCTTTTCTTCGGGGACCAGCACCGGGCGACCGACTTCCTGTACGAGCGAATGCTAGAAGACTATTCCGACCGCGGCTTGCTGACACGGCTCGATACCGCGTTCAGTCGTGACGGAGCGAGCAAGATTTATGTGCAGGATCGAATGCGTGCCGAAGCGGCCGAGTTATGGCAGTGGATCCAGCAAGGTGCTTTCCTGTTCGTGTGCGGCGATGCGACACGCATGGCCAGCGATGTGCACCAGGCGCTTATCGACATCGTGGCTGAACAGGGCGAGATGTCGGTCGACAAGGCGACGAACTTTGTCGAAGAATTAAAGGTCGATGGGCGCTACGTCCGGGACGTCTATTAGGTCCCCCGTCGTCACTACGTCCAACCCTGCGACAAGCAGCTGGATCGAACTAAAAAAGAGTTCGTGATCCTACGCGTCTTTTGTCTTAGACGGAGTCGTTTCGTGGTCGCGGACCCGGCCGCTGACGTACCTGTTGCCATCGATGAAGAATCGCAGTTTCCGATCCACGGCGCTGGAAATCCCGATCCGTGGTGTTTCCGTGATGATATCTCCGTTTCTCGAGCCGGCGCGTGCGATCATCACATCCCTCGATGTCGTCAGATCTGCATGGTCGAGGGATCGGTCGACCCGCAGTGCCTGGCACAACATCGCTGGTCCGCGCGTCAGTCGACGTAGTTCGTCGACGGCTCGGTTCTCCTTCATGCGGTCGATCCCCCATACCGGTTCGATCGCCCGGATCAAGACGGCGCTTCCCTTGCCCTCGGCTTCGGTGACCGCGTTCATGCAGTACTTGGCATGGATCGGGTAAACGTACAGCGTTCCCGGCCGGCCAAACATGGCGGAGTTGCTGGGGGTTTTCCCGCGTGCGCTGTGAGATGCCGGGTCGTCCGCCGATAAATAGGCCTCCGTTTCGACAATCCAACCGCCAACCCATTGGCCATCCAGTTGGCGCAGCAGCGCACTGCCAAGCAGTTCGCGAGCCACCGCGGCCGGATCCCGATCGTAGAATGAGCGGGGAAGACGATCTTGAATCGAAGGCAACTTCATGGCAAATGAGCAATCGCAGTCATTGACGGCACGCTGGATCATTCCGGTTTCCAGCGATCCGATCAATGGTGGGTCGATTCGAATCTCCGGAGACCAGATCGTCGAAGTTGCCGCCGGACCCGCACCGCCGCACGCCAAAGACCTTGGAGACGTCGCGTTGCTGCCCGGATTGATCAACGCTCATACCCACCTTGAATTTTCCGACGAGCAAGGACCGATCGGCGAGCCTGGAATTCCGCTGGCAAACTGGATTCCGCGCGTGATCGCGGCTCGGCGGGAGACTACGGCGGAGTCGAGAATCGGCGCGATCGGCTTGGGTCTTGAGGAGCTGCGTCAATCTGGAACAGCACTCGCAGGCGAAATCACCACGCCACCGTGCCAGTACCCGGATGATTCTGCCCTGCCCGATCTTGTGACGTTCGCGGAAGTCCTCGGGCTTGACCGTGAACGAGCCGAGGAGCGTCTCGAGGCATCGAATCGACACAACCAACTTTATTCAAACGGTGGTTGGAGTCCCCATGCTCCCTATTCGACGACCCCGGAAGCCATCGACGCCTGCGTGCGGCTCGCCCGAAGACACGATCGTCCGCTGGCGATGCACATTGCGGAATCCCCGGATGAGCGGGAATTGTTGTGCCGAGGCACCGGTCCGCTGGCCGACACTTTGCAAGAGCTTGGCGTTTGGCGCGACGGTCTGTTTCCGTGGGGGGAGAATCCGTTTCATGCTTTGATCGAAAAGATTTCCGCCGCGCCTCGCGTGTTGCTGGTGCACGGGAACGTTCTCGACAACGCCGAGATCGACCGCTTGCGATCGCATCCTAATATCACCGTCGTCTATTGTCCCAGGACTCATCATTTCTTCGGCTATGACCGGCATCCAGTCGATGTCATGTTGAGTGCCGGCATTCGCGTCGCACTGGGTACCGATTCGCGCGCCAGCAATCCGGACCTGAGTCTGTGGCGCGAGGTTCAGTTCTTGTTGCGACATCGAACAGATCTTCCACCCAGCGAAGTGTTGAAAATGGCGACGATCAACGCCGCCGATGCGCTGGGCCGCCGTGACCTCGGGCGAATCGAACCGGGTAGCAGAGCGATCTTTGCCAGCGTGCCCTCCGCGGCGAGAAATGTCGACGAATTGTACGCCGATTTATGCCGGAACGATTGCGATCGATTCCAGCACATGACGTGAGTTGTGGAAGCGAGCCAGCGCATCGCAGGTACGATCTTTGCGTGCGACTCAACCGCTGTTGGCACCGATTTGCAGCCCGTCCGGCGCGAAGATTCTCCGCCCGCCATCAACCGGCAGGCAGACGCCGGTGACAAAGTCGTTTTCGCAAAGGAACTGCACGGCGTGAGCAACGTGCTGTGGATGCCCTACCCTTTGGACCAGTGTGCTTTCGGCAATTTGCCGGGCATAATGTTCGGTTACATCTTCGGCGAGCAGGACTGGGCCCGGCAGGATGCAATTGACGCGGATGGATGGATTGCGGTGGGCTAATTCGACCGCCAGCGATCGTGTCATCGCTTCGACCGCCCCCTTGCTCGGAAAATATGCGGCATGATCGAGGTAAGGTCGCACCGTCGCCCAGTCACCAATGTTGATGATCGATCCTCCGGAAGATTGATCGGCCATGATCATTCCGGCCGCTCGCGCACACAGGAACGTTGCCGTCGCGTTGACGTCAAAGTAATTGCGAATCTCCGCGGCGGTAATTTGCTCCAAACGGGTTGGTCGCCAGATCGCGGCGCTGTTGACGAGAATATCGATGCGCCCGAAGTGCCGGTGCGTATCGTTAACCAATTGTTCGGGCACCAAAGGATCGTCGAGCGCGCCGATCGCGACGATCACCTCACTTCCGTGCTGGTCACGGATGACGGCCGCTCCCTTCTCTGCCTCGGTCATGCTTGTGTTGGCGTGCAGCGCGATACGGCATCCGAGTTTCGCGAGATGCGTGGCGACGGCACGGCCGACACGTGGCGAGCCACTTCCGGTGACCAGCGCAACCGGGTGATCGATCTGAAAAACCTCTTTAAGTGTTGGCATTTGCGTAACGCCTCAATCATTCGTTTCGTGGTTAAAGGTATTGTGCCAACGGGCCACCGCGCGCTGCCCGCGCGTCGACTTTCGCTGTTGTCTCAGGATCTTCGACCAGCGGGGGCGCATGGTGCGGCTTGATTCTCGCATCGATCACGAGAGGTCCGCGACACCCCCAATGTTTATCAACGGTGGATGCGTCGACGCCATCGATGTCAGTGGCTGGATTGCTGCGAGTGAACGTGACCCAAATCCAATTGCGAAGTGCCAGCGCGACGAAATCGGCATCATCCACCAGCGTGATCAAGGGAAAGCGACGCAGGCCGCTGTCGTTATCGATCGAATTGGCGTCATTGACCGACTTGGCGAATCGACAAAGATCATCGGCGGAATCGATCGACGTGAAGGGTGGTGACTGGACCGCGATCACGCCCGGCATCACCACTCGAGGTTGGTCAAAACGAGCCGGCAGCGTGAGATCGGCGGGAACTTCGGTCTGTAACTCGCGGATCGGTCGGCCGCTCGCGGCGATCACGACCTTGGATCCCTTGTTCAGTCCGCTGCCGCTGTAGTCGAGGGTGTCGATCGTCGTGCGAGTCTGGAAATGCAAATCGCGCCGCCAATCCACACGCTCGAGCATCCAACGCAGGAACGATGCAATGTCGTGGATATCAAGTTCGTCATCTGGGTCGTCAGTGATCCACAGGTATTTCGCAAGGGACAATTGTCCATTGCCGAGAATCGCATTGGCTTGCGTCAGCAATTCCTGTGGTTCGGGGTCATCCAGATAGGGCATGTAACGCTCGCTGCCGACGGCAAGCAGAAGCGGATGGACGCCGGCCGCATCCACCGCATGCACCGCCTGCACGCCCGGGATGACCGACGGAATGATTGGGTCAGTCAATTCGTGGATCAATTGGCCGAACGTCGTGTCTTCCTGGGGCGGCCGACCGACAACGGTGAAAGGCCAGATCGCGTCGCTTCGGTGCCACACATGTTGCACTCGCATCACAGGGAAAGGGTGTTGCAGACTGTAGTAACCGAGGTGATCGCCGAAGGGGCCCTCGGGTTTCGTTTGCTCGGGATCGATCGTTCCGACAATGGCGAAATCTGCGTCGGCATATACCGGCGCGTGATCGCCGCGAACCAACCGGATCCTCCGCCCGGCGAGCGCTCCTGCAAATGTCAATTCGGTCAATCCCTCGGGCAACGGCATCACGGCCGCCAACGACATCGCAGGCGAGCCGCCAACGGTTATTGCGACTCGCAGCGGTTCCTTCCGGTCGAGCGCAGCGCGGTGATGGACGCCGATTCCCCGATGAATCTGGTAGTGCAATCCGACTTCCTGATCCGCGACATACTCGTTCCCCGAAAGTTGAATCCGGTACATCCCCAGGTTCACTCGCATCAATTGATCCGGAGCACAAGGATCGGTGCTGAGTACCTGTGGCAACGTAACGAACGCACCACCGTCATCGGGCCAGGACCTGACCATTGGCAGGTCGGATACGAGACAGGATCGCTCCTTGACCGGTCCACTTCGCGACGCTCGGGGAAGCATCCGCAACGCCGTCCAAGGCACGCCGGCGTATCGAAACGGGCTGCGAGGAAGGGCCGAAGGGTCGAGTTTGACTTCAATCAGACGTCGAACCGATTCCAGCGTATCGCGAAAAAGGTATCTCGCCTGATCGATCGAACCAAACAGATTCGACACGGCCGGAAAGCGAGTGCCGCGGACCTTGGTGAACAGAATCGCCGGTCCGCCACTCAAGTAGACACGCCGCTGGATCTCGGCGAGTTCCAGGTTCGGGTCTACCTCATCGTCCACCTGTATCAACCGACCTCCGTCGCGCAAGTCGTCAACAACGTCTCGAGTACTGCGGTGCTTCACGAAGGGTGCTTACGCATTTCTTGGTCCGGGTAGATCTGGGTTTGGAGGGTAGGATAACCGCGATCGGGGCGCTAGACTAACGGACCGTCCGACGCGGCGTTCGATTTCCATGACACCCGAGCTGAAATAGCGAATAATAGAATGTTGGAAAGCACTCCCCTGCCCTCGCCCAACCTTGATTCAATCACCAATGCGGACCAGGAAAAGGCTGATGTGCTTGTCGTCGGATTGGCGGAAGACGGCAAGCTTTCAGCGACACTTTCCCGCATCGACGAGGCGACTGATGGTTTGTTCACGCGGCTGGTGAGCCACGGACAATTAAGGGGCAAGCAGGGAGAAACCAACCTTCTGGCGTCGCCTCGAGCGGCGGGTCCGGAGATGATCCTCGTCGTCGGTCTGGGAAGCGAAGTGCCGACGCGGGCATTGGCGTTCGAGTCCGCATCGTTGGCGGTGCGGCAATTGGCCGATCGGGTGCGTGAAAAAGTCATCATATCGCTCCCCGAGTCTTTTCCGGATTCGATGCACGATGCAATTGTTGCGGGAGCGGTTTTTGGTTGCGAATCGCAAAGTATCTACCAATCCGACCCTTCGATCGAAGTTCCGTCGGTGATCAGTTTTGAGGGCGTCTCGAGTGATGCGCTGCGGCGTGGACGGATCATCGGACAGTCAATCAATCAAACACGTCGATTGGTCAACGAGCCGCCGGCGATGTTGTATCCCTCGACGTTCGCCCAGGCCGCGACGAGGATCGCCGAGGAAGCCGGTTTTTCGATCGAAGTCTGGGATGAAGCGAGACTGGAGTCCGAAGGATGCCGCGCGATGCTTGCCGTCGGTGCGGGATCATCCCGTCCTCCGCGCCTGGTGATGATGCGTCATGACGGCGGAGGCGACGAAGCGCCGATCGCAATTGTCGGGAAGGGTGTCACCTTCGATAGCGGAGGTTTGTCATTGAAACCGAGCGAATCGATGGCCGACATGAAATGCGACATGGCTGGCGCGGCGACCGTATTGGGGGTCATGCATGCGATTGCCAAACTCGGTGTCAAGCAAAACGTGATTGGTTTTTGCGGGCTGGCCGAGAACATGGTCAGCGGCAGCAGCTACAAACTGGGCGACGTGATCGAAACCCGCAGCGGAAAGACAATCGAGATTCTGAACACCGACGCCGAGGGCCGAGTCGTGCTGGCTGACACGCTCGACGTCGCGATCCAGCACGAACCGCGTGCGATGGTCGACCTGGCGACATTGACCGGTGCCTGCATGGTTGCCTTGGGGATTGAAGTTGCCGGATTGATGACGAACGATTCCAGGCTGTGTGCGGCCGTCAAAGAGGCGGCGGAAGTGGAAGGCGAACCGGTCTGGGAACTGCCGATGTTTGAGCTCTACGATGAAAAGGTCAAAAGCAAGGTGGCCGACATCAAGAACATTGGCGAAGGCCGCTGGGGCGGCGCGATCACAGCCGCCAAATTCCTCGAGAACTTTGTGGGAGAAGTCCCGTGGGTTCACATCGATATCGCGGGACCGGCGTTCGCGGACAGCCCCAAGCCGCATCGGGACGGCGGGGCGACTGGCGTGATGGTGCGCACGCTGGTGCGCTGGATCGAGTCGCAATGAAGTAGCGAGTCGCTTTGCTCATTGGGCCAGGGACTGTCTGGCCATATGAGCCCTGCGCTCTAGCCTCGGGCACAGTCAGTTTCAGAACGTGGCTTTGTCAGGCCCGTGGCTAGCGCCATCGGCTCAGGCCCGTGGCTAGCGCCATCGGCTCAGGCCCGTGGCTAGCGCCATCGGCTCAGGCCCGTGGCTAGCGCCATCGGCTCAGGATCAGGTGCGAACGCATTTGCGCGCGGAGTCTCGCGACCTTGGCCGGCTGATCAGGCTTTTGTACCGGGCCAGAACTTCTTCCACTTGCTGTCGGCGGCCTTGCTGGCGTCGTCTTCCACTTCGGTCGGCTCGTCGCTTTCGCCTTCGAGCTTGTTGGCAAGATCTTTGATCGCCTGGGTGATGGCCGCTTTGGGCGCCTGGACGATCAGAGGCACGCCGTTGTTGCGAACTTCGACCATCGTACGATAGTCATTGGGCAGCAATGCAAAGACCTCTCGCCCGAGTGTTTCCTTGGCCTTTTTCAGGCTGATTTGACCCGAATCGAGTCCGGCTCGATTGACGACGATTTCTACTTTGCTCTGCAGACCCTCGATTTCTTCGAAGCTCATCATCAAGCGAACGACATTTCTCAGACAGGGCAAATCGAGTTGGGTGACCAGCACGACTCGCGTCGCATTTTCGATTGCCGCCATGTCCACGGCGCTGTAGGTCTTGGAGAGATCGATGATCAAGTGGGTGAAGGATGCCTTGAGCAATCCGATCACTTTTCGAATGCTCTCATCAGTGATCGATCCGGTGTCATGGAGTTCCACCGGACGCGGCAGCAGGTACAAGCCGCTGCTGTGTTTTGTCAGCGAGCGTTTGAGCAATTGGATATCAAGTCGGGATACATTCTGGACCACGTCGGCAAGCGTGTAGTCGGGAATCGAATCAAGGAAGACGTCGGCATCGCCCAGAGCCAGGTCGAGGTCAAGCAGCGCGACGCTGTTGCGGGAATCAGCGGCAAGGACGCATCCAATGTTGACCGCTGCGCTGGTTGTGCCAACGCCGCCGGTTGCTCCGGCCACGGCGATGACTTCACAATTGCGTGCGCCACCTTCGGCCGATCCAAATTTTTGTTGGCTGACGCGCTGCAACGCGCCGGAAAGATCGTCAGCTGAAACCGGCAAAGTCAGAAACTCACGCGCTCCGGCGCGCATTGTTTTTAGAATCAGTTGCCCGTCGGTATCCTGGCTGGCGGCGAGAATTGCCGTGTCCGGAGCTTCGCTGCACAATCGCCCGATCAGATCGATGGCTCGTTCCGGATCGCTGTCAAGCGAAACCACGCCAACATCGGGCGCGGTCTGTTCGATTACGTCGGGAAAGAATTCATACCGTGAGCAGTCCGCCTCGAGCCAGACCGTGTCCATTCCCAAAAGCATTGCTTTGAGCGCTTCGCGTGTCCCATCATCGGGATCAACCAGTGCGATTCGTAGTACGTTGCTCATGACGAAGATGTCCGATCGAAACTATTTGGTTTTGGTCGCAGGACGCCCCATTGAAGACCTGCGATGACTCATTTCGACAAATCGCTATTCGCCGGGTGCTGTGACCGTAACGCCTTCGCCAACGATGACCGGTTGATCCGTGGGTACAATCGCGTCGGCCGGAATCCCGATGCTGTAGGCATCGCCCGTGGAACAGTTCGGCAAGGTGCTGAAGCCGTCATGGTCGCCGGTGCAGTGAATGTCATTTCCCAGCATGTTGGGAACTTCAATGTGACCGTTAACATACATTTCGTGATCGTTCGGCGAAGTTGAATTCAGTCCCGGTCCGCCAACTGGGACCTCGTGCGGATTCATCGCATCCACCAGTTCCGGCGTGACCGTGATCAGCAATTCGATGTCGTTGCGTTCTTCTTTAACGCGGCGGAACATCATTCCGATGTAGGGGATCTCTCCGATCAGCGGTGTGGCGCGTGTGACCGCTTCGGTGCGGCTTTGCAGCAAACCGGCAATCGCGAATGTCTGGCCGGCCTGGAGCTCGACGGCCGTTTCAACATACCGCTGGCTGAACGCGGGGACCTGAATGCCGGCGGCGGAGATCGCTCGCGAATCATCCGGCTCGGTCACTTCCGGACGCACTTCCAATCGCACGCGGCCTGGTCCGACGACGAACGGCAAGAAGTCGACCGCCGTGCCGAATTCTTCGTAAGCAATCGTGATCGAGTTGTTACCGGTAGGCACGACATAAGGGACTCGGCCGCCGACATTGAATCGCGCCGGACGCCCATGCGTTGCAACCACGGTCGGTTCTGCGAGGAACTTGATCAAGTCCTGTTTCCGCAAGGCCGCGATCAATGCCTCGAAGTCACCACCGTTGACGAACACACGATTGGTCGCGTTGAGTGCTCCTTCGGTCGACGGAAGTGATCCGGTAACGGTGCTCGTGGCAATGTCCAGCATTCGGCCCGGCGACGAGAAGAAAAAGGCGTCGTCGGTGAAGCTGCCCCAGTCGATACCGAGGTCACGAAGCTTGGTTCGCGAAACTTCCATGATTCTGGTGTGCAACAAAACCTGTTGGACGCCGACCACTTTGATATTGTTGACAACAGTCGGGTAGAACTGTTCGACGATCGCCACCGCTCGGTCGACATCGTCAACACTGGTGACCGTTCCGGAGACGATCGCACTGTTGTTGATCGGCATCACTTTCAGCGAAGCCAGCGGGAGCTGCGAACTGAGGATACCTTCGACTTCGCGAGCATCGGCCAGCACGATCACGTCGACAGTGTAGAGTTTGTCGTTGGTATCCCACAGATTCAGTTGGGTTGTACCGGGAGTCTTGGCGAAGATCTGGATCTGGTTCTGCGAAACCGGTGTCGCGCCGAGGACTTCCTCGTTGTGCACCTGGAATTTCGGGATCCGCTCTTCAAGGGTGAGGATGCGGCTGCTTTTGACCAGCATCTCGAGCCGTTCGACGGTCTGCGAGATATTGTGGCTGACCGTCGAATCGGTCGACGTCAGTCGGATCGGTCCGGGATCGGCCGAAACGGCTGAGGCGGTCATCACGCTGATCGCTGTGACGATTAGCAGGGCGGCGGACAGGTGGGCCGAAAGTCGGGTCGTTTCCATCGCGGGTGCATCCTTGCAGACCAGATTCGGTTCCATCCGAATCTTGCGGTGACACGGCAAGCCGTGGCAACCACAGAGGTCGAAGCGGGTAACGGTTGTAAAAGGAAAAACAGAACGGGTTGTCCAGTTGTCTGGACCTGGCAATTCGGTCGGGGGACGACAAGAGAGGCGGTGGTTACTGTGCCTCGCCGCCTTCCCCACCTGGTGGCTGGTAAAAAGGACTGTCTTGCCCATTGAGGTAGCTGTATTCGTCGTCGGCGTCGCCGGCGGACGATTGATTTGAACCTTCGCCTGAACTTTTGGGTTCGCTCTCCGATTCGCCGCCGACTTCACCAATCAGCCGCGGAATCTTTCCGGGTACGATCCAATATTCCATCAGCCGGCCCTCGACCATCTTGATCATCGAAAATCCGTCCTCTTCGACTTTGGGAGCCGATTGGGTGACTGACTTTCGATTGTTCTCTTTTTCGAGTGCCTTCGCGGCTGCTGCTGCTTCTTGTTTCTGGCGGTGCTCGTCGAGCCAAGTCAGAAATTCCTGGCCGGCTTCGTTCGATCCGTCTTCGGTGCTGTAATCGGCATCGCTGCCAAGGCTGAGGCGGATCTTTCCGAGTTCGTTTGCGTAGGTCCACGCCTCGGCGTCTTTTTCGTGAATCAACAGCTGGATGTTTCGCAGCGATTTGGGACGGTCTTCCCCCGCCTTTCGTTCCGTGTCGCCGTCGAGTGCGTACACGCGGACACCCATCAGTACGGTTTTTGTCATGCTACGCGGAATCAGTTCGCTCTTGTTGAAGTAGGCCATCACGTCGACCCGGTCGCCAGGCTGGACGAGGTTCGCGATGCTGACTTCGGATGCTTTCATGGCGACGACCCGGTAACCTTTGGGAACGGTCGACCAGTTCTCGTCCATCAGCTTAACCGGCATGATTGCCTCGCCGACGTAGAATCGCTGCTTGGCATACTTGTCTTCAAGTAGCTTCAAATCGGCGGTTGCTTCTTGCGGCACTTTGTCAGCCGGCCACTGCTCAAGTTGGATCTTCTCAGCTGTGATCTTCTCGCCGATATCAATCGCGACAGATGCCACGAAAATTTCGGTCGTTTCTCCTGGGCCTTGACTCTTGGCTTGTGCCTTCAACCATTGGCTGGCCAAGATTGCGGCGACAGTTCCGCAAACGCACGCCACTAGCAAGTAGAGTGATTTATTTCGCATGGCAGTCTCATCGCCTCGGAGAAGGCGCTCGTGATGGTTTTGACGGCTGGAGTGTCGGGAACACACCAGTCCAACTCAGAAGGGTTTTTCGGAGCAAGACATGGTATCGCTGCAACCCGCACGAACGGCTAGCTACTATCAATACGATCAGCGAGGACAACGCAACTGCGTCGCCTCGCCCAATCGTTAATCTTTATCCGGATGATGAGTCGCGATTCACCGTCGCTCAGACCAGCATTCCGGCGAATGCGAAGTAGACGATCGACCCGATCGCCATCGGAATTCCGTAGGGCAACAGGTACATGTTCGGCTTCCGCTCGCGAGCGATTTTCGCCAGTTTTTCCGGGCTGCGGACGGTTTTCCATTCATGCAGAATCTTGTGCGCCATCGCCCAGTGCTTTTCCCATTGGCCGCTCCGCCAGATCATGAACACGGCCATGATGCCACCGGTGATCGCCGTAGCAGCAAATGCGTAAAGCGTCACGACAGTACCGAGCCAGGCACCGACACCGGCCAGCAGTTTCACGTCGCCGGCACCCATGCCGCCAACATTTCGTAATACAAGCAATAGCATCATTCCGACAAATGTTCCCATCAGACTCCATCCGAGTCCGCTGAATCCATCCTGCATCGTCCAGTGGATCCATCCGCAGACAATGAATGGAAAGGTTAACCAATTGGGAACTTTTAAAATCGCACCGTCGATCACCGCGGCGATGATCAGCACGATGGTGACAAACCAGACGGTCCAGTTTTCGGCAATGGCATCAAGAAGCATGGCCATGATTATTTCCCCGTGTTCGGTATAGATGCGAGCGGATGCTGGGGCGGCGCCGAAGAATCGTTGCGGCAGTGACCCGCCCAGCGTGTGGTTTTGGTGGGTTGTTAGCGAGGGCCGATCATCCAGCTGAACATCGCAAACATCAAAGTCACGAGACAGCAGGAAAGTTGCCACGCGTAAGCGGCGGCATCGGCAGGCAGTAGTGGATAATTCATCAATCAGGTCTCCCGCGGTGGGCGGGCATGGACACAACGAGAGTTGGTCCCTTGGTTTGTTGTGAAACGTAAAATATCCCGGCGCGGCGGCACGGACCCCGAGAACGAGGTCCGTACCCTCCTGCGTCGAGATGGTGTTGGCTCGCCGCCCGCCGAAATGACGGGCGGCAAACAACTAGTTACCAGCGATCGCGGTGCCGACTGCTTCGAACTTGGCGTTTGCGTTGGTACCGATGGTACCGACAGCAGCCAAGCAAACGACGACGATCAAGGCCAGCATCACGGCGTACTCAACCGCAGTTGGGCCATCTTCTTCCTTCAGGAAGTTAACAACGCTATCAGCGAAATTCTTCATGTCTCTCTCCTCGCGAGTGAGATGTATGCCCGCTAAGGCACACGACGACGACTATGGGCCGATTCAATGTGAATCGGTCCGGATGGGGGCAGCCTCGTCTCCGACTTTCGTCTGACACGCCTTGGCGCTGCGGTCACAAGCAACGCTTGTAACCGTAGTTTCCCTCGGCAGCCCGGCTGTCCTGAAGCTCGACGAACATTCCGAGGAATACTCGCGTTGCTTACGGATCCGTGGCTTTGCGCCCCGCCTTCTCAGGCGGTTTGCCCTTGTCTTGGGAGCAAGGCTGACCGGGCGTCCCGCACTACTTGCGCAGTTCGTTCCGCACCGGCAGCGGACCGAACACCGATCCGCTCACTTCTACTGGAAACCTATGACACAAATCGAAGCAGTCAAAAAACTCTGGTCGACGAAGCCTTGAGGGTCCGAATAGTTGGCCGATTGGTCCGATTGTGCGGCTGAGGATGGGTATACTGTGGCTCCCCGATCCGTCTCCATCCGCCTGGCTGCCCAATCAACGATGCTTGCCCGCACGCTATCGAAACCCGCGATTTGGATCGTCGCGGCCGTTGCATTGGCAATCCTTGACCTGCTGGCGCCGCGAAACCTCTCGATCTGCGTTCTCCATGCGTTGCTGTTGCTCGTCGCATGGCGGCTTTTGAACCGGCGGCACGTATCGCTTTTAACGGCCACGTCGATGGTCGCGGTTGTGATCCCGGGGCTCGTGCAACTGATCGAGCAGATCAACACCCCCAGCGCAGAAACGCAGTTCGCCCAGGTTTTTTCGGTAGACGTCATCGCACCGGCTCGGGTGTGGACCACCCTGAGTCTCGCTGCTGCCGGGCTGTTTCACATCAATCTCCAGCGAGCCCGACGTCGCCGAGTCGCCTTGCGACGTGAACTTCAACAGAAAGTACGCGGCCGGACAGTCGAGTTGCGAAAGGTCAACCAGACGCTGAGAGGTGAAATCGCACGGAGGGAAACGACCGAGCGTCGGCTCGACCAGACCGAAACAAATCTGCGATCGTTGATCGATCGCATGCAATTGCAAGTGCTGCGCAAAAACCGCGACGGCGTTATCACGTACGCAAACGAAACATTCATCGCCAATTTGGGTCGTGACCCCGACGATGTGATTGGTCGCCTCGATTCGGAGTTCTATCCGCCCGAGATGGCGGAGAGTTACCGGGCGGATGACATTCGGGTCATGGATTCGGGACAATCGGTTGACCACGTCGAAGAACATCCGCTGCCCGACGGCCAGAGAGGGTACGTCCAGGTTTTCAAGGCTCCCGAATACAATGAGCATGGAGACTGTGTCGGGATCCAGGTGATCTTTTGGGATGTTACCGAGAAACAACGCAGCGCGATCGCGCTGCGTGAGAGCGAGGCTCGCAAGCGGGCACTGTTCGAAATGTCCGCCGATGCCGTGCTGCTGGTCGATCCCGACAAGAAAATCATCGAGGCCAATTCGTCCGCCGCGTCCCTGTTCGCCCTTCCCGCCGATGATCTGGTCGGCAAGCCGTTGACCGAAGTGGCTCGGCTGGGACCGGACGCCGATCAGCGAATCGATTGGGATGCACTTGGTGATTCACAACGCCACGAGATGACCCTCTTCCGAGTCAATCGGACAACGTTCGAGAGCGAGCTTTCGGTTCACCCGATTCCCATGGGTAACGCGGAGGGCATGGCGGTTATCGTCCGCGACGTGACCATCCGGCGCCGTGCCTTCGAGGCGCTGCAGGAAGCGAAAGCGGCGGCGGAAGCAACCAGCCGCACCAAAAGCGAATTCATGGCCGGTGTCAGCCACGAGCTTCGCACACCCCTGGGCGGGATCACCGGTCTGACTGACTTGCTGCTGGAGACACCACTCTCGGAACGGGGACGGCAGTACGTCGACATGATTCGCCAAAGCGGTTCGCTGCTCAGTGACGTGATCGAAGACATTCTCGATTTTTCGGCGATCGAGGCGGGACAGGTGCAAATCCATTCCGAACCAATCGATCTGCATCGGGTGGTTGGAAGCGCGTTCAAGTCGATTGCCGCACGAGCCGTCGACAAGCCGCTGGCCCTTGTTTTCTCGATCGACCCCTCGACGCCTCGCCGCGTTGTCGCCGATCCGAAACGCATGCGGCAAATCATCATGAATCTCGCAGGCAATGCCGTGAAATTTACTCCCTCGGGCGAAGTCCACGTGCGAGTTTCACCCGCGCGCCGTGACGACCTCGACGTGCCCGACGGGTGTGCCGGGATCTGCATCGAGGTGAAGGATACAGGTGTCGGGATTCCCGAAGACAAGCATGCCAATGTCTTCGAGGCCTTTGAACGCGGTGAAGAGGGCACGACACGTCGATTCGGCGGGACTGGCCTCGGCTTGTCGATCTGTCACGGTTTGGTGAAAAGGATGGGAGGCCGCGTTGATTTGACGAGCCAGGTCGACGTCGGCAGCACGTTCAAATGTCTCCTTGCTCTCGAGATCGACAAAGACCATCGGGTCGATTCGAGCGAGCCGCTTCCCGTTGGTAGTTGCGTGGTATGCGTCACGAGTGATGCGTTGGAAGCCTCACTTGTCGAAACGCTGGGTGCTGCTGATGTGCCACACGTTGAGGCAACCGCCATTGGCTCCGACGAGCCTTGCGTGTGGATTGTCTCGGACGATCACTCCGCTGCGAATCGGATCGGTGAACTTCGTCGCGGGCAAGACATCGTCGTTTGGATGTCAAAGCTCGGAAGTGCACTTCCACCAGCGGCCCGAGCGGAAGATCCGATCTTATTCCAGCCGATTCTGGCCGATGAATTGTTGCAGACGATTCGCGACCCTCAACGGCAATCCGACCGGTCGCAGTCTAGTGAGAAGCCGGCGACCGTAGACACCCTGCTCGAGGACGATACGGCGGAAATCGAGTCACCCAACGGACTGCGATTGTTGTTGGTCGATGACAGCGTCGTGAATCGAAGGGTGATCCACGATCAACTTGCGACCGCTGGGTACCAAATCGATCTGGCCTGCGGTGGGCAGGAGGCGATCAACAAGGCAACACAGACGGCCTACGATTGCGTGCTGATGGACCTGCAGATGCCCGACATGGACGGAACCGAAGCGACCGCCCAAATTCGCAAACACTACCATCAGCAGCAAACGGATCCACCACCGACCATAGCACTCACCGCACATGTGACCGATCAACACCGTGAACAATGCCGCAAAGCAGGGATGCTTGGGTTTGTCACGAAGCCTGTCGACCGAGCGAAATTACTTGACGAGATCGAAAAGTACACCGCGGAAGGATTTACGATGAATGCCTCGAGCACATCGCCGGACAACATGGGTGACGCGTCGGCTTCCGATGATCTGCTGGGTCAGACGTCGTGGCGGGATCAAATGAAGTTGCATTCCGGAAGCAGGCCCGACACGCTGCTTGCGATCTGTAACGCATTCCTGGAAGAGGTTCCACAGTTGGTGGATCGAATCCATACGGCGGTCGACGCGGATGACGCGGCGGCACTGAAAACCGCGTCACACACACTCAAATCATGCCTGGCCTACGTTGCTGTGGACGAAGATGTCAGCCGCGCCGCTTTGATCGAGCAAAACTCAGGCAAGCCCGATTCGATCACCAAAGAACAGCTCTCCGAGATCGACGTCATTTCGAAACGCTGGATCGAGTGTGTGAAAACGCTTCGCGACGAAACCGCAGCCTCAATGAATGTCGAAGTTTAGGCTGCCCTATCGAAGCATCCATATCTACGTCACTATTCGCTATTTCTTTGCCAAGGTGGAATCATGAGTCCGAGAATCACTCGTCGCGAGGCGGGGAAGTCAGCCGCGCTCGCGGGACTGGCCTTTTACCATGGTGCCAGCGCCCGATCGATCACGGCCGCAGAGAGTCCCAACGAAAAACTGAATCTCGCTTGCATTGGCGTCGGCGGGCGAGGCTCGGCGAACGTGGGGGGCGTGGCAAGTGAAAACCTGGTCGCGCTGGTTGACGTCGACGAGAAGAGGGCCGGGGGTGCTTTCGCCAAACACTCCGGCGCTCGACGCTTTACCGATTACCGCAGGATGCTTGACGCCATCGGCCACGAATTGGATGGTGTCGTCATCAGCACGCCGGATCACACCCATTTTCATCCGGCCTACTACGCGATGCAGCTTGGGCTGCATGTCTACCTCGAAAAGCCTCTTGCGCATAACGTATGGGAAACCAGAACGTTGACAAACCTTGCAAGGGAAAACAAGCTGGCCACACAGCTCGGTGCCCAGCGTCACGCGTTAACAAACATGCACCGCGTCGTGGAGCTGATTCAAGCGGGAGCGATCGGAAAGGTGCACCAGGTGCACAGCTGGGTAGGCGGAAGCCGCGGCATGCCCGATATCCCACCTGAGGAGCCTGTGCCGCCCACGCTCGACTATGACCTGTGGGTAGGCCCCGCCAGGTACCGTCCCTACAGCTCAAAGATTTGCCCGTACGGATGGAGGTTCTGGTGGGATTTCGGTACGGGCGAAACCGGAAACTGGGGATGTCACATTCTTGACATTCCCTTCTGGGCCCTCGGATTGCGTTTCCCCAGTCGCGTGGATGCTGATGGCCCTGAAGTCGATCCGATGCGGACGCCGAAATCGATGCACGCCGTTTTTCGTTTTCCCGATTCCAACCAGGGCTCACCGGTCGAATTGCACTGGTCTCATGGCAAGCCGGACGTATTGACGCAGCACAACTTGCCTGCCAAGGGAAACAACACGCTGTTCATCGGTGAGGATGGAATGCTGTTGTGCGGATTCAGCGGCCGAAAGCTGTATCCCGAGGAAAAATTCTCCGACTTTGCGCCGCCCGAACCAACCATTCCTGATTCGCCTGGATTTCACAAGGAATGGATCGCTGCTTGCAAAGGAGATCAGATTGCGACTTGCAATTTCGACTATTCGGGCCCGTTAGCCGAAACGGTGCTGCTGGGAAATGTCGCCTACCGGAGCGGCGGATTCGATTGGGATGCCGAATCGCTTGGCACCGGAGAAAACAAGCAAGCCCAAAAGCTGATTCGAGAAGTGTACCGCCGTGGTTGGGAACTCGACGCGGCGGTTTAGGATCGCATGCACGAGTTTTACACGTCCCTGACGCGATCGAGCAGGTTTTACAAGTTTCGTAGGCCGGACCGAGCGTTGCGAGTTCCGGCGATCACTCTCAACCATGCCGGAACTCGCAACGCTCGGGCCGGCCTACGATTCCGTTCCTGTTGAGTCGAAGGATCAAGTCAAAGGTTACTCGTGCGCCAAGACCCAGCGGAACGCTTCGCGCTGGAGCTCCAGCCCCGTCGCCAGGCCGAGCTTCTTCTTCAGTTTCGCACGGTAGCTGTCGACCGTGTGCACGCTGACCCCGAGTTGGTTGGCCATCGCAGTTCCGGTCAACCCACGGCCGATCAGCTGGAAGACCTCGAGTTCACGATCACTGAGCGCATCGATCGGTGACTCGGCTGGCAAGGTTCCTTCGAGCGCTTGGCCGACCAACCGCTGTGTCATTTCGGGGCTGATATATCGGCCGTCTTTGAGGACCGAACGAATTGCCGTCACGACCGAATCCTTTGACTCCTGTTTATTCAGGTAGCCGCGGGCGCCGGCCCGCAAGGCCCGCTCGGCGTAAAGGGATTCGGGGTAGGTCGAGAGCACCAATGTCTTGATCTCAGGGCAGCTGGCGTGAAGCTGCTTCACCAATTCGATTCCGTTTCCATTTTCCAGCGAAATGTCTACAAGAACGAGATCGGGGGAAAGCTCCTTTGCCATCGCGAACGCCTGGTATTCATCGGTCGCTTCGCCGCATACCTCCATGTCGGGTTCCCTGGCGATGGTCAAGGTCAACGCCTCGCGCAAGAGCGGATGATCGTCGACGATCATGACTCGCGTTTTGGTTTGTAGCATCACATGTGATTCTTGCATCGTGGCCATCGATCAATGTTTCCTTAAACTGCACTTGACGGAGGTACCGCCTTGTTCACTTTCCGTGATCGCGATGTCTGCGCCGATCAGATCCGCGCGGTAGCGCATGACTTGAAGCCCGATTCCCTGACTCTGGTCATTTTCTGCCGGGGCGTCAGCGGCGTCAAACCCAGTGCCGTTATCACGCACTTCAAGCAGGATCTCGGACTTCTTGAGCGTCAATCGGAGGTCAATTCGGGATGCCGAGCTGTGTTTGATGGCGTTGTTGACCGCCTCCTGGGCGATCCGGTAGAGGTGTTGAGCAACGATGTTGTTCACTTCATACGAAGATTCGTTGAAGCGAAACGTGCATGATAAACCGGGTAGCGAATCGGTCGTGGTGGCCATGTTCGACAGGAGCGATTGGAGCGTTTCGGTACCAATCGAGGTCGCGGCCATCGAGCGCGAGAGAGTCTGGACGTTCTGACTCGCTGTTCGCAGTCCGTCAGATATTTTTGAGGCCAGAGATTTCAGTGGTCCGACGTCATCACACGCGCTCGGGTCCCTCGTCTCGATCGATTCGAGCTGTTCGGCAAGATGCTCGCTGAAAATCCGCAGTGCCGTCAACTCCTGGCCAATGCTGTCGTGAAGCTCCTGGCCGATGCGCCGCTGCTCGCGTTCGGTAATCCGCTCAATTTGCGCCTCGAGTGATCGACGCTGCGTGTTGTCGACTCCGATGCACAGCAAACCGTCCCGATCACCGCTCGCGTCGGAAAGCCGACTGTTATACCACTCAACAACCAGTGCATCTTTTGACTTGGTGAGAATCGAAAGCGTGTGACCGCGCGAGTGCTCACTGTGGATTGCATTTTCGAAGCGTTTTCTTAATTCTGCGCGACCCTCGTCCGGCAAGAATACTTTGGCGAACTCTCGTCCGCGAACCTCGTCGATCCGCCATCCGCTGAGCCGTTCGAAAAAAGGATTGAATCGTACGATCCGCTGTTCGTTATCCAGGACAAGGACAATGTTGTGGGAGGTGTCGATCAATCGCTCGCTGACCATGTGTTGGTACCGCAGCGCCTTTTCGGTTTGCTTCTGCGCGGTGATGTCGACGGCAATTCCACCCACGTACTCGGCGTTACCCGATCGCAAGGGAAACTTCGTTATCCACCATGTTCTCAAACGACCGCCATGGAACGTGATGTTTTCCTGATCCTCAAACTGCACCGACTCACCGGTCTCCAGGACCTGTTTGTCAAGCTCGCGGAAACGTTCGGCAACCTGTCGCGGCCAGAGGTCGAAATCGGTCTTGCCGTGCCAGTCGTCGCAGGGAATGCCGATCATTTCGATGTACGGCTTGCTGATGTAGACATGGCGTCCCTCGGCGTCCTTCATCCAGGCAACGGCCGGACTGTGGTCCATGAACGCCCGCAACAGATCCGTTACGACACTATCAATGGAAGTCGAAGGCATTCGCGATTCCCCGGTTGAGTCGTGGACGACGACGATCGCATCCACGCATGACGGAATATATTAGTTGCCCGACCGCGACAATCACAGGCATTGGCAACCGAGATCCCCTCTTGGGAGCGTGGCGGAAGCCGCCATCACCAGATGACGGGAAAACAGTCAGATTTCAACAATGCTCGCCGTTCATCGATTGTTAATGTTTGACTATTCTTTGCGGACATCCTTAGCCAATCCGATCGCGCTTCCCAAAGCCGGATCGTAAATGAATTCATGATAAGTGCCAGAAACGCAATCGATATGACACAGCGAGAGTCCTCCGGACCCGAGGTCTGCATCCTCGTCAATGAACAGGATCCCCGGTTTCGGAAGCTGCTCGAACTCTACCTCAAGGTGGAGGGATTTACGCCGATTGTGACAAGCACACCGGACGAGGTGATGCAGTTGTTTGTGGCCGATCCAAATCGCATCGACGTGCTGATCACGAATGTTGTCATGCGGTCGGGTAACGGATTGTCGCTGGCACAGGCATGTCAGCGAATCAAGCCGGGCCTGAGCGTCATCTTCGTTTCGAGTGAGTCCGTGGAGGAGCTGCTTGCAAATCACGAGCTTGAGATTCCACGTCAGCAGTTCTTGCGCAAGCCATTCAACGTACGCACGCTGACGCGGAAGATAGCGGAGGTCATGACGTCATGACTATCCGCTACTCTTCGGCAGCGCCACCTGGCTCGGATGTCGCAAGTACCCAACCAGGTCCCGGATCTGAGACTCGGTGAGCGAGTCAAGCAACCCGTCTGGCATGGGCGATTTTTCCGTGATCTTCCTCGAGCGAATCAGATTCTTGTCCAGTGTCAGGGCTTCGGTCGCGGTCTGGATTGACAACGTTCGTTCGGTCTCGGCAGTCACCAGACCATTCAACACACGATCATCCTCGGTCAGGATGATCGTCATTCGATAGTCTTTGTCGACGACACCGCTCGGGTCGATCATGTTCCCGAGAAGGTAATCGAGGTTGTCGCGGTTGGAGCCCGTCAGATCGGGGCCGACCATCTGTCCTTCGCCATACAAACGGTGACAATTCTGGCACAGTTTTGCAAACAATTCGCGACCTCGGGTCTTGTCGGCTTGCTGAGATGCGTCGCCGGAGAGTTTCACCTTGAGTGCCTCGATTTGTTCTCGTTTTGCTTCGGGCGTGTCGCGAACTTCACCCCAAACGTCTCCAACGCGTTCGCTTAGCGACGCATCGCCCATGCTGTGGATTTGTCGGACATGGTACGCCGAGAGATCACCGCGCGGGATGATTCCCTCTCCAATCGCTTCGAGCAGGGAAGCAGCGAAAGACGGTCTCGAAACAAGAATCGATATGACTTGCGGTCTCTGTGGGCCGCGAAAGTTACGGTACCGTGAAACGAGTGCCTTGCCGATCTCGGCGTCGTCGTATTTCGACAACCCCCGTGCCGCCAACACATTCATGCGGGAATCGGTCAACAGCGATTCGCAGATCGCGCGCAGATCCTCCGGGTCGCTTTGGATCAGCGATTCCAACGCCGCGTGTCTTGTCGCCGCATCGGCTTCGACCTTACCAAGTGCGATCGCCTTCAACTCATCCATTGCGCGACCATCACCGAATACGACACCCAGTTCACGAACCACTTTTTCCGTCTGGGAATCGGCCAAAGAGACGATCTCACTCCACGCCGCGGGCCGGGGCGCTCGGCGCCATCCCTTCAATCCCTCTGCGATTCCCGCCAATACGCTGATTCGGAATCCGGCATCTTTGTCCACACTGAGACTCAGCAACTCATTCAACGCATTAGGTTGGTGCTGGATTTCCTCGGCGAGGCAACGGGAAATCAGCCGCAGCGTGGTGGGCAATCGGCAATTCTCGGCGACGTTGACCAACAGTGCGCAGTCCCCTTCCGCGACAGCGATCAATCCGTACCAAATCATTCGCGGAAGATTGTGATCCTCCGCATCGACTTCGCGTGTGACGAGATCGGCAGCCAGTTGAGCTCGCTGAGGAACCGGCAAACGCTGCAGCGTCGAGGCAAGAGTCAAGCGAACCGCGGCCGAAGCGTCCTCGCGCGCGAGTTTTCGCAGCTCGGGCAACAACGACATTGCCTGCTCGCTGGTCGCTTGAGCCTTCGATTCCCCGACCCACGCCGGCCCCAGAGCATCGTCGAGCGTCCATTGGTCACTGAGCAACCGGATCGCCCAGCAGCGGACAAACTCGTGCGGGTGAGAAAATTGCCGGCGCAGAAATTCGTCATCGATCGCGCCGATGACATCCAGCGTTAAGAGGGATTGAACGGCGCGGCTTTGATTTTCGCCGGAAGAATCAAACATCGAAAGCAAGCGGCCTGCTGCCGCGGTGAGATCCTGGCCTTGCGACGCCCGCCGAGCGAGTTCCAGCCGGGCCTGTCGCGTGTACCAGTCATTCTTCGATTCATGGGCGGCCGCAAGTGATTCCTGCGACCACATTTTCAAATCAGTGGTCGGCTCTTTCG
>JAHELS010000294.1 GCA_024644085.1 Rhodopirellula sp. | reverse complement strand
AAGCTCAGGCTCGCGAAGCCCGCCAGACCGAAGCGCATGAAACTTCGTCGATCAATTCGCGACTGCGTCGGCCCGGGACAGACGGGGACGTTTGCGGCATAGAACGGATTATTCATTGGCTTTCCGCCGCCTTGACGCGGATAGAGATTGGTTCCGAAACAACGATGTCGACGATGTCTTTTGGCTTGGCGGCGTTTGCAGCAGCAGTCAACCGCTTGTTCGCGGCGGTCACCGCGGCGGATGCCGCTTTTTGTTTTTCCGCCAGGGCAGCGATCGCCGATTGGATGTTTGCTTTTTCGTCCGCCGTCGCTGTTTTCAGATCGGCGGCAAGCCGGGTCGCTTCGGCAGCGTGAGAATCAACCTGTCGCTTCGCCACATCGAGGTCGGCCTGCGCTTTTGCGACCGCTTGCACGTTGTATTTGTACTTGGCGACGGCGCCTCCGTAGAAGGCAATCAGGTAATCGCCCGGCGGCGTCTTGAGCGCTGCGAGATCGAGAACCGCTTCAGACGTGTCAGCGTCGAGCGGTATGTCGAAGGCGACAGATTCAAACCCCGCACCGACTGTTTTGGCGGCCAGAGTTGATCCCGAAAACTCACCGCGTCGCATGTGAATCAAGGGGATGGTCAGCTTTTCGCCCACCTTCGCCTGCCAAATCTTCTTCTCTCGCGGGGCGATCGTGATCGGTGCCATTTCCGCACCGCCAACAGAAATCGGCACCTCGGCCAGCAACCGTGGGCTGGGGATTTCGTTCCAGTGATTGGGTACCGGCCAGGCCATGGAGGCAACGTGGCACTTTCGCGTCGCGGATTTGCCACCGACCTCAGCACGACCGACGAAGGTGGCGCGGGAGATTCCCCGTGGCGCTCCTTCGTCGGCGCTGACAAGCATCATCCCGCGAGATTTTCCCGCGGGGATCTTCATCCCGCTGGCGGTGACCCCGTCGGGCAGGTTCTCCATCATCAATTCAATCTCGCCGTCGAAGCCGTCGCGGCGAATCACGACCACTTCCATCGCCATCGTCGAACCGCCTCTCAAAGAGATCGGCTTCGACAATGCGTTTCGATCACCATTGCGAAGTTGCATGTGCATTGCCCATGCGACCAGAGCGAAGTCAGGAGACGCCTTTCGTACAATCAGACGATAAACGTTGCGGGGGTCGTTGCGCGTTCCGCCGAACAGATCTGAAACCTGAAGGCGGTAGATGCCGTCTTGCGGAATTTCGATCTTGCCGAGCACGTCGGCCGTGCCGGCGTTGTAAGGCGGTCCGTCGTAGGCATAGCCGTTGCTGGATACCTTCACCGGGCTCGGAATGTCGTTCAACTCGGCGACGTCGACCAGGGTTTCACTTCCGTCGTTCTGGTCAACCCGTTGGACGACGACCGTCGGATCGGTTGGTAATCCCAATCGCTCCGAGGCGACCTCGACCCACCACTGTTCACCCTGTTTGGCTGTGAACTCGTACAGGTCGACGTCGGCTGAGGGTGCAAAGCTACCGCTGATATCACACGGCAGCGAAATTCTTTGTGCTTCGACTGCAGAGTCGTTGGGCTCTACTTCACTCGTTGCGGCAGCGCCCGCGAGGCCATGCGGCGGCCACGAAAATGAGCTGACCGAGCGCGTCGCGGGCTGCCGCGTGATCGGCGCGCCGGATTCCAACTCGGTCAACGCGAGCCGATAAAAATATTCCGAACCTCCTTTGAACGTCAGCTCGTGGACCTTGATGATGTAAGTGCCATCCTCGGGGACAACGAAATCGATCACTCCGCCGCGTCGCTCGACGACCAAATCCTGGCCCTCGGCGTCGGCGACGATCAACACTGCGTTCAATTTCGATTCGATGCCCTTTGCCGCACAGTCCACGATGACCCGCTGGTCGCGCTTCGCGGAAAAGGAGTAATGATTGGCGGCCTTGGGTGGGATCGCCGCGTTGCAAATCGAATTCAGCGGCAGCGGCCGGGCGTCAGCGACTGAAGTGCTCGGCTTGTCCTGGGTAATCTCGTTCAGCGCGGTAACGCTGAATACACGCGGGGTCGAAAGCCCCAGCCGAGTCATCACACTCGCTTCGTAGATGCCCGGTGGGCAATCCTCGGCGATCTTGACCCGGAAGGTATTGGGTAGCGCATGGTTGTCCGCATCGAGTTTGGGCTCCGCCGTGATCCGCGGATCCGAAAACCGCAGTTCGGCCGCCTCGTCGAGGTGCTGTCCGGTGATGACGACTTCGATCTCCGATCCAATCCGGCCGCCCATTGGCATCGTGGTCAACAAGCGTGGTGCGGGAAGGCAAACGGATTGGCTCCAGGCTGATGATGCCGAGAGAAGACCAACTGCGGCCACCAGCAGCAGGGATTTCGGTAGACGGTAACGGTTCATGATTGCATCAATGGTTGAACAGAAACTCTTTCGTGTTGATCAAGGCCCAAAGCAAATCCTGGAAATCTTCGTGAGACGAAGGTTTGGCATCGACTCCTTCGCCATCGGTGTCGGTCCTCGGCTCGGTGAGATAGGCTTCGGCAATCTTCATTTCTTCGATCGTAGGCTCGCGCGAGAAGGCCGCCATGTAAAGGTCGCGGATTCTTTCGGCGATTCCGCGCGAATCTTTGGCCATTTCTTCAGCAGTGCCGGCGCGAGTAGCGAGTTTCGATTTGATGTCGGCGGCGTTGATCAAGTGCAGGCTTTGAGACAGGCTGGCTGATTGAACGCGTTCGCACTCACACACGCTCTGGCTTTCCGGTCGTCCAAATACTCGGAGGAACGGTGACGCTTTGTTGTAGCTATTATCAGGTAGCGCGACCGCACGCGTGCCGAGGGGTAAGTTGGCAAACTCAGTCTGCGCGCCCGTGACTTGATCGATTGCATCGAGTAGCACTTCGGCTTGAAGTCGTTTCGGGTAGTACCGAGAGTAATTCTGTGTGTCGGCAATGTTGTATTCGTTCGGAACCGAACTCAGCTGGTAGGCGCGGGAGTTGGTGATGACACGGACCAATTCCTTCATGTCAAACCCGCTTGAGAGAAAATGATCCTCCAACGCGTCGAGCAGTTCCGGGTTGGTTGGCGGGTTGGTGTCGCGGATATCGTCCTCGGGTTCGATCAACCCGCGTTTGAAAAAGTGTTTCCAGTAGCGATTGACCAGGGCGCGCGCGAAAAAAGGATTGTTGGGATCGGCTAACCAATCGGCAAGCCGAAGCCTGGGGTCGTGGTCGGCCGTGATCTCTCCGATGTCCGCCCCAAGAGCTGCCGGCGCGATCATCTGGCCCGTTTTCGGATTCTTCGCTTCGGCAATGCCCCGCTGATGAAAAATCAGATCCTCGCCGCGCACGCCCGTTGGTTTGCGCCCCACTCGGGAAAAGAAGGCCGAGAGACCGTAGTAATCATCCTGACTCCAACGCTCAAAGGGATGGTGGTGACATTGGGCGCATTGCATGCGGACGCCGAGAAACAGTTGCGCAACGTCTTCCATTTGTTGCTTCGGCTCCTTGACCCGTTTGTACCAGGCCACCGCGGGGTTCCCGATCACGGTGCCAGTCGCCGCCAACAATTCGCGAACCATTTGGTCGTAGGGCACGTTTGCCAGCAGGCTATCGCGGATCCAGGCATGAAAGGCAAAGTTCGAGGTGATATCGCTGGCTTCATCGCGGCGGTTCTTTAAAAGCGCCGTCCACTTGTTGGCAAAGTAATCCGCATAACCGGGGCTGCGCAGCAGCGTATCGATCAAGCGCGCACGTTTCTGCGGGTCATCATCGTCGAGAAACTCTCGTGACTGTGAGGCCGACGGCAGACGACCGGCGATATCGAGCGAAACCCGACGGAGGAATGTCGCGTCGTCGGCAAGCTGCGACGGCGGGATCCCGATGTCCATCAGGTTCTCAAACAACAGTTCGTCGATGAAGTTGTTTGGCGGCGGAAGTTCGTCCAAGGGTGCGCCCAATGGAATGGACGCGTTGTAAACGGCGACCTGACCCTGGTAGCGCACCATAACCGAAACCTTGCCGGGAATATCACCGGCTTGCACTTTCCCGATTTCGGAAACCTCCGCCATCGCATCATTGTTCGATTCGTACAACGCGAGCTGGGTCACGTCACGTTGGGTTTCATTGGAGTAATGCGCGACTGCTTTCAAAGATTGTTCCGCATTGGCGGCGAGAGTTCCTCGCGCCGGCCGGACTTCGATCGAGGTGAGTTGAGGATCTGATGCACCCGTAAAGGGTGTCCCCTGATGAATCCACTCTCGGATAATCGCGTACCCATGTGAATCCTTGGGCAGTCGCTGGCCGCCTCCGTGCGCGATGGCTGCCGAGGCCTTCTTCAAAAGCAAGCTCTGGTCCGGTGAACCCGGTGACAACCGGCGTCCACGGCCCTGTCGTACCAGTTGCTCATAATCGTGAGAGGGTTCAAAACCGAGCAGCGATAACTCGAACCCGTTTTGACCACCGCCTGCTTTGGCGTGACAGACTCCGGCGTTGCAGCCCGCTTTGGTCAGGATCGGGACAACGTCATTGACGAAGTTGATCGATTGGTGGTTCTCGTCCGCACGCACCGGGACCGTGAGGAGGGCTAGCAGCACAACACCGATGATTCGGCGAAGCAAAACGAAACGCTGAAGATCGCAATCAACCATAGAGAGCGAAGGTGGGATGAACTGGACGACCGCAGTTGGATGACGAATGCGGATCGTTCAATTGAGGTGGGAGACCGATTCCTTCGGGTCTAACCAGTCTAGTAGTAGGCCCTCGCCGAGTCCACTTTGCTCGCCCCCCGCTGGTGCGGGAAAAGAAGAAGCCGGCTCATACGAGCCGGCTTCCATGGGTTCAATTCATCGCTGGGCGTGATTATTCCGCCTCAGGTCGTCGAGGTCGGTCGCCGCCGGGTCGTCCGCCCTCTCCCTCGGGTCGTCCACGACGTGCGCCTTCACCGCGCTGGCCCATTCGGCGGGCCATTGCTTCCAGCTCTTCTCGCGAAACGCTGCCGTCACCGTCGGAGTCGATTTGCTCGAGTCGGCCAGCCATTTGTTCCGGGATTTCATCTCCGCTCAGCTTGCCGTCCTTGTTCTCATCACGCTGTTCGAACATGCGGGTGAAGAACTGGGCTCGATCGCCCTCGCCACCCGGACGAGTCCGGGCATCGCCGCGGCCTTCCGGCGGAGGTCCGCCACGGCCCTGCGGGGGTCCGCCACGCGGGCCGAACGCGGAAAAGTCAGGTCGAATTTCTTCTTGCGTCAGTTCACCATCGTTGTTCTTGTCGAGCTTCTTGAGGGCGTTGGCAGCGTTTTCGATTTCGGATTTTGAAATTTTGCCGTCCCGGTCGGCGTCGAGCGCGGCAAGGACCGGCATCAATCGCATCATCGCTTCGGGTGACGGTCCGCCTCGGCGGCCCTCTGGACCGGGTCCGCGGCCTTCCGGTCCAGGTCCGCGGTCGCCCTCAGCCGGTCCGCGGTCACGTGGACCCAGTTCACCCTCGCGAGGTCGGTCGCCCTCACGGCGACGTTCGCCATCGCGGGGACGGTCGCCTTCGCGGGGTCGATCGGGACGCTGTGCGAGCGCCGAAGTGGCCAATACGGTAACGAGCATCAACGATGCACATAGATAGCGTTTCATTCAGATCATCTCGTGGATTGGATTCGATTGCCCGTTTTTGGGGAGGACAGCGCCCAAGTTTAGGAAACCCGGGACCTTGGCCAGGGTTTCGCCGAAAACGCACGGAATCATTCAAAACGCGGCCGCAGGCAAGCCTATTTGCTGAACAGGGCCACACCGCCGCCGATCAGCCAATCATCGTCGTCGCGTCCTTCGGTTGTGACCAGGTAGCGACCAAAGCCGGTCAGCCGGATATTGGGCGTCCACCAGAAATGCGTCCCGACTTCGGGGTAGACCGCGAGTAAAAATCCGGAAAAGCGCTCGCGGTCTTCGCCGTGCTCGTCGATGAATCCATCCTCATCGTTGTCGATCCAATCGTCGTCGGCCGGTACGACCTCGCGGGCGTAGCCCGCAAAAGTCCCTGCTCCGGCGAACGGCGCGAGACGACTTGGGGATTGCAGTCGCATGCCCAAATCGAGGCCGGTGAACAAATCGCCGCCACCGGCGAACAGCGTCAGAGAACCGCGGGTTGTGAGATAGGAAGTCACGTACGACTCGACGCCGACGTCGATGGCTCCCATGCCGCTTTGGCTGTCGGGACGTACATAAGCTCCGCCGGAAACAAACATCCCGCTCGAGCCGTTTTGAAATCGTGCATCGACCGCCTGTTTCAGTTTCCCCCGGATGTCGGTTTTCTCAGCACCTTCGGCATACTTGGCCGCGTAATCGGGATCATCCATGGCCCAACGCGAACGGAGGATGCCCGAGGGCAACGTGCAACCGCTGGTGGCGACCACGCAGAGCATCGCGAATAGGGGGAGTTGTCGTTTCATACGTGTTGCCTCTCGGAGGCGCAACACTAGAAAACGAGCGCGAGTGAGATCAACAGCACCGCGTGCGAGTTTCACGGTCATGCAAACCGAGGCTGAGCCGCACGAACGACTCAGCCGACCAAAACGGGGCTTTTAATTTAACACCGGACAAACATCGAACCATTCGCGGCCCTGCTGATGCATCCACTCCGATGCCTCCGACGGCCCCCACAGGCCCGTTTCGTATCGATGGAGCGGCGGTGCGGCGGGGCTTTTC
>JAHELS010000072.1 GCA_024644085.1 Rhodopirellula sp. | reverse complement strand
GCTGAGCTCGGATGCGAATCGGATCAGAGAATAGCAAAAAAGCGGTCGATCGTAGAGGACGCGGATTTCAGTGATTCGTCGATTCCCGTCATTCGTCGCTTCCGTCATTCGTCGAGGATTTTCCGCTCTCCGCGTGTGGCGTGTCGGGCCCGCCCGTAACGCCACACGAATCCCGTCGCGATCAACATGGCCCCCAACAATGTCCACCACCGGGGAAACTCATAATTCTCGTGGTTCCGCCACGCCAGGAACGTCCACACCGGTACGGCGATCGGTTCAATCAGCGTGATTAACGATGCCTCATTGCTCTCCACCCGCCGGACCGCCCAGGCAAAGATCATGTAGGGAATTGCCAACTGGACCGCCCCGAGTGCGAACAGGGCAACCCACTGGAATCCATGCGGAAGCGGCGCATGGCCGATCACCAACGGCCACAAACAGACGATGCTGACGACGTGGTTGACGAGCCCGATCCAAGCCACGTCAACACCACGCAAATGGCGAATCGACAACATCACCGCTGCATACATCAGACCTGAGAACAGCGCTAAACCGACCGGCCCGGTCGACAAGGACACGCTGGATACTCGCGATTCCATCAACACGATCACAGCAATTCCAGTGATCGAGAGCCAAACCATGACCCAATCACTTCGCCGCGGTCGGTCACCCAGTCCCAGCAAGCCTGCGATCGCCACCCACGCGGGCCCGACGTACTGCAACCAAATCGTCGTCGTTTCCGATCCTTCGACCATCGCCACCAGAAACGAGTATGTCATGGCGACGAACGAAAGTGACATCGGGACCATTGCAATGCGAAAGGTCGGACGCCTCACAAACGGCAAAACGGTCAAGGCAGCAAAGACAGCACGCCAAAAGGTAAGCATGACGCCGCGAGATTCGATCGGCCAATCGTCGAACCATGGAGCCTTGGCAAAGAAACCACTGGTGCTCCACAGCAACGCCGCGACAACCACCATCCATCGCGATTTGTCCCGGATCGAGAGACCGCTCATTGCCCTCGCACGCCATCACGCGGACTCGAATCCTTCAACACAATCCGCGCTCTCACTGGCAAGTGGTCGCTGGCGAACCGATCCGAGGCCGTCTTGGGATTCAATACTTCAAGCGACATCACTTCGATCGGACCCCCGACAAAGATATGATCGATGATTCGGTCAGGGACCAACTCGCGAAATCCGTTCCAGGTGGTCATTGGCCCGTCCGGCGGTGACTGGCTGACATACCGGGCATCAGCCAACGACCCTTCGCCAATAATTTCGTCGTAAGGTTGCGAGGCCAGCAGACAGTTAAAATCTCCCAACACGATTTTTGGCAGACCCGCCCCCGACTCGGCGGCAAGTTGGTGAACCAGCTTGCCGCTTTGAATCCGGGCCTGTGCACCTCGGTGATCGAAATGCGTGTTCGCGATCCAAAACATCCCCCGACTCGCAGTGTCGCGTAGTTTCATCCAGGTGCACGTGCGTGGCAGTGCGGCATCCCAGCCTTTGCTGCCGACCCGGTCCGGGGTTTCACTCAACCAGATCGTCCCCTTTTCCACGGCGCTCAAGCGGCTTCGGCGGTAAAAGATGACCGCGTGTTCTCCGCCCTGTTTGCCATCGTCGCGGCCCACACCGAAGTGGTCGAAATCCTTGAGTCGGTCCTGCAGGTCACGCAGCTGAGGAAATGTGACCTCCTGCAATCCGATCACATCGTTTTGGGCAATGAATTCTGCTACCGCGTCGATTCGATTCGCCCAGATATCGAGGCCGTCGCCCGGATTGGCGAACCGAATGTTGTAGGTAACGACCTTCAATGGCCCGGCAGGCGGGTCGGCAACACAATACGCCGACGTCAAACCGCACAGAAACCAACAAGCCAGCCAACGGCGCAGCGTCATCATGGTGAATCCCCCCAGTGAACAGTCCGCCGCTGCAACAGACGCCGCGGCTACTCGTGGCGAAGCGCCTCGATCGGGTTCATCTTCGCGGCGCGAATCGCCGGATACAACCCGCTGATCAAACCGACACCGACGGCAATCGCCACGGCCAGGGGGATCGTCCAATACACGATCGCGGGTTCCGCTTCACGAATCGCCTCGGGCAGCGCCGCGAACTTTTCAGGCATGCCTGTCTTCACGAGAAAAATCATGGTTCGGTAGCCCGGCAAGCTGAGCAAACCGACCACGATTCCCAGGATCGCGCCGGCGAAACTGAGCACGATCGTCTCGACCAAAAACTGGCGAGTGATATCACCCTGCTTGGCGCCCAGCGCGCGACGAATCCCGATCTCCCGGGTCCGTTCGGTCACACTTGCCAGCATGATATTCATGATCCCGATACCGCCGACGACCAGCGAAATGCAAGCGATCAGGATCCCGATACCCAGGAACATCATCTTCATGTTGCGGGCCTGCTCGAGCAACTCGAGTGGAACGACGACCGCGGTGTCGTTCAACGCCGCATGCTTGGGGGCAAGCAAGGCTTCAATCAGTTTCGCCGACGTGCGAACCTGGTCCTGGTGCTTGGCCTGCAGCGTAATCTGGTTCAATTCCATGATTTCCATTTGGAACTGGCCGCTCCGCCGGGTCACGATCGTGTCGCCGACGCGTCTGCGGAGCGTCCGCATCGGGATGTAGACATCAGACGAGAAGTCCTGCGAGTCGAGTGAACCGCCGATGGCAGCGGACGGATTACGATGTTCCAGCACGCCGACGATCTTGTACTTGTCACTATTCTCGGGCACGGTCACGCGTTTTCCCAACGGTTCTTCGTAGGGAAACAGACGTTCGGCCACACCTGCGGAGACCACGCACACGGTATCGGCCTTGAGTTCATCGGCATCGGTCAGAAAGCGGCCGCCATTTTCCCGAATCTTCAGATGGTTGACCTCCGCGTAGGCCGGGGTGCAGCCAACCAGGCGGCCATCGATCATGCGGTCACGATAAGTGAATTGCCGTCGGATCTCGCGAATCGGGATCGCGGTTTCGATCGTCGGCACGTTGGCCAGAATCTGCTCGAGGTCGCTGCGCAGCAAACCGTACTGGGTCGCGGCCATTCCCGCGAGTTTATCGTCCGGCGGCTTTTGGCTGCGGACGATGATGGTGGTCGAGCCGAGCGACTCGATCTGCTTTTGCACTTGGTCGCTGGCACCCTGGCTGATCGCCGTCAACACAATCACGGCCCAGACCCCGATCATGATGCCGAGCATCGTCAGCCCGGTGCGAAGCGGGTGCAACGCCAGGCTCTTGGTACCGAGTTTCCAGGTTCTTAGCCAAAGCATTGTGGTAACAACTAGTCGAGTTATTCGCGGGCGAGCATTTCGGCCACTGCGACGCGCTGTGCCTCACGTGCGGCAATGCGTCGGTCTTCGCTGATAGGTTCGTCCGTGTGCAACATGCCGTCCTTCAAACGCACGATCCGCTTCGCCCGTTCGGCTACGTCGTCTTCGTGCGTGACAAGAATGATCGTTCGTCCCTCGCCATTGAGCGCGTCGAAGATCGCCAGAATTTCATCGGTGGTTGCCGAGTCGAGGTTTCCGGTCGGTTCATCGGCCAACACAAAGAAGGGGTCATTGACGAGCGAACGGGCAATCGCAACACGTTGCTGCTGGCCTCCGGAAAGCTGAGCTGGTCGGTGGTCGAGTCGATCGCCCAATCCAACTCGTTCGGCCAGATCAACGGCACGCTTGCGTTCGTTCGACCCGAGGCGTCCCTGGTAGTAAAGCGGGACCTGGATGTTTTCGACCACACTTAACTGTTGGATCAGATTGTACGACTGAAAAACGAACCCGATCCGGCGGCTGCGGATCTCGGCCAATTCGTCGTCGCTCATTTTGGCGATGTCGTCGTCCCCCAGCAGCAAACTGCCGCTGGTCGGCTTGTCGAGGCATCCAAGTAGATTCAGAAGCGTACTTTTACCGCTCCCCGAAGGTCCCATGATGGCAACGTAATCGCCCTCGGGAACGTCAAATGAAACGCCGCGGAGAGCCCGTACCGTCTCGCTCTTGAGTACGTAATCCTTGGTCAAGTCGCGGATCGAAGTTGCCAGCCGACGTGGACCGGTTTCCGCCGTTACCGCAGCATTCCCAGTCGTACCGTAAGCATCCGTCATGCTCATCGCGGTCCACCACCTTCGCTCATTCGTTGCCGGATGCCCTGCAACATTTCGGCGCGGGTGACGTTGCCATCGCCGTCGGCGTCGGCAGCACTGACCATGCCGGAGCGCTCCGAATCCATCGCGGAGATCTCGTCGGCCGAAATGGTTCCGTTGCCGTCGGTGTCGAGCCGTTCAAACATCCGCGTCACCATCGTATTGACGTCGCCCCCGCCGCCACCAGGGCCGCCGCCACCGGGTCGTCCGCCAGCTTCGTCCGGTCCGCCGGGTCGTCCGCCTCGACGTTCGCCACGACGTTCGCCTCCCGGAGCGTCCGCCTCGGGAGCTACCCCGTCACTTGGACCGGCGGCAGTGGCAACAGGCCGCTCGGCACCGAGTTTGCGCATCGCGCTGTTGTCTTCCCCGATGACAGCCGGCAAATCCATCAACGTCAAATGATCGCGAAGATTTAAAACCACACGGTCCTGCTCGCTGAGCCCTGTGGAGATGCTCGCCATGGTGTCGTTGGTGGCACCGATTTCGACCTTCACGGTGTCGAACTCTTGCGGCCCACGCTGCACGAGCGTGAACATCTCGCTGCCATGCTCGTACAAACCTTGAATCGGAATCTGCAGTGCGTCTTCGAGCTGCTCGACAAAGATCTGGACCTCGGCCGTCATCCCGGTGCGGATGTTGTCGGGCGGATCAATGACTTCGATGATGGTCGCGTATTCCTTGATCGATGAACTGAAAAAGCTGCTCGGTTCGGCGTATCGATTTACTTTGATGACGCGGCCGGTCAGCCTCATGCCTGGAATTGCGTCGACCGAGATCTTGGCGGGCATGCCCGCTTCGATCAGCGTGATCCGTGACTCGTTGACTTTGCACTTGACCTGCATCAAAGAGGGATCGGGCAGCTGAATGATCGCTTGACGCTCACGCACGGTCGCCCCCGCTTCGACCACAAATTCAGCGCTCCCGCCCCGACTGCTGTAGCGATTGGCATGCACGACCACACCTTCCGACGGTGCGTACATCACACATTTTTCGATTTGCTCGGTGATCTCCGCCAGCTCCAACTGTTCCTCCCTCAATTCGCTTTCCACAGCAGACAGCGACGCGGTGGCCGCTTCAATGTCGCTGTCGAATTGGACCAACATCTTTTGTTTGGTCAGATTCCGCAGCACCTGCAACTCGCCATCAGCCCCGTCGAGTTGGTTCTGCGCGTTGGCAACCGCAAAGCGGTCGGCTTCCAGTTGCAATGACTTGACCAGGCCTTTGGCGACCAGCCGTTCGCTGCTTTGAATCGCCAACTTCGCCTTGCGCAGGTTCTGTTCCGCAATGGCCTTTGTGCTCAGCAGCGCCTTTTCTTGCGTCTTGAATACGCCCTCGAGGTATTCCTGCCGCGAGATCTTCGCTTGCTCGACCAGCGCCTTGGCCGTCGTCACCCTGGCTTCGGCGGTGATCACCTGGATCTTCTGTTCCTTCAGCCGAAGCTCCAACTCGGATGAATCGAGTTCGACGAGCTTGTCGCCCTTCTTGACCTTCGTTCCTTCGTCGATGACCCAGAGGATTGCGACGCCCCCCATGCTGCTGCCACGAGCTTTGACTTCGCAGACAATTTCGGTGTTGCTGCTGCTCTCAATCTCGCCCTGCTCGAGCACGATGTGATCGAAGGGACCGCGCGAGGCAACCTGGGTGATCAATTGACCGGGGCGAATCCCGTCGTTGCCGGCGAAAAAGAAGTAGTAGCCGGTACCACCCATGACGATGACCACCAGCAACAGGGCGAGCAATCCGCCCAACATGCCGCCGCGACGCGTGGGTACGCCAGTAGAACTTTGAGATGACATAGATTTGAATTATCCAAGGGACGGAGATGTTCAAACACAGCCTGTTTGAACCCGGGATAGGCGGGCGAGTTTCGCGAGCCCCACTAATTGGTGAACCGCTAAAAGGTCAACCGTGTACCGAGGTGGGTGGATTGGAGGGCGGCCGCAGGGTCGAGCCTGTATTCTACTCAACGGTCGAAATAGCGGTCGGATTCGATCTGCAAATTTGCAAAGATCTTTCGATCCAAGTCTGCCGGTGATAACGAAAAACGGGGGTTAATCTCGACCTGAACCCCCTCGTCGACCACCGCGCCCGCACGCTCCAACCATCGGCGATGCAGGTCGGAGATGGCCGCCCGCGCGAGGGAAGCTGTGTCGGTCTCGGCCCCTTCCGCGTTCTTGACCGGCGCAAAGGATTCGCTCGCCCGCGCCTCGACGACAAACGCATTCCGCGCCGACGGCAAGAGGTCGAAAATGAATCGCTCGAACTTCGTGGCATTGGGCTGCTTCGGTTCCACTCCAGCACCCGACTCATCGATGTAAGGAACTTTCTTGTGCGCGCGGTGAAACGGCAGCGACTCGGGCGTCTGGCTCATCCGATCAAGGAAGGCCACATCGATCACATGGACGGCAATGTTTCCCGCCCACAATTTCAATTCGCCATCAGCGGTTGTCGCCTCAGCTGCCGGCTGTGGGAGATCGCTGTATTCAATGATTCGCACCTTTGCGTCGACGAGCACAACGTTGCCAACCTTTTCCATCGGGTACCGTTTGCGAACTACCTGGGTGGTCATTTCGCTTTCGGACAAAACGTGATGTCCAATCAGCACCGGATCACACAGATCGGCCAGCGGGTTATCAACCTGGATGTAGGCCAGGTATTTCACGCCGCAGCGTTTCGCATCATCAAGACTGCCGCTTTTCACAAGCGCTGCGACAGTACCCCCGTGTCCGTCGGGACTCAGCGCGAGTGAATCCTTTTCTGATAAAAGCAGTTTGCCGGTTTGGGAATCAACCGCCGGCATTGTCCCCTGGCGAAAGATGCGAATCTTTTCAGCTGAAAGTCCGAGGTTTTGGTTCTCGGCAAAGAACTCGCGCGTCTGCGTATCGGTGGCGTCACTTGTCATTACGTACAAGGGAACTTCAGCCCCGTAACGTTCGCCGGTGGCAATCAGCAAATCTGCGAAGAAATGAAAAAGCGTTCGTCCAGACACCGGTCCGATCGGAAACATTCCCTTGGGCTGGTCGAATCCCAAACGCGTCCCCTGGCCGCCGGCCACAATGACCGCGGCAACTTCGCCGTCGCGGAGAGCCTGTTCGCCGCGCTCGCGGGCATCTTCGATCGTCCAGCTGGTTCCGCTGCCGTCGGCGCGCACCGCGGGTGGTGGACTCGCCGATGCCGCCAGCGATTCAAAATCCTGTTCTTCGTCCTGTCCCGAGATCAGCGACTCGAGCTGATCGAGGTCAATCGACTCAATCTGGTCGCGCAGATGGTTCCGTTGTTCGGGATTCAGTTCATCCCAGAATCTCAATGCTTGCTGTTGCCCATACGGTGCCAGCCGAGACTCCAGAGATGCGTATTCAGTCGTTGCGTTACCCAACGTTGTTCCCCATCACAATTCAATGTCGAAAATTCCAGTTTTCGCAATCATACCTTTGCTGACGCAGCGAGCGAATCCGGGCGGCCAGCGATTGCCCCGTGTCCCGCTCAGCGGCACCGAATAGCTCGCAGATATCCTCCGCGAATCGACGCGTGTCGATCGCCAGGTTCGTGAGAAATGACGCGTGGTCACGTCCCCCACGATATTCGGGCTGACGCGGCGGCGCACGCAGGCATTTCCCGATCAGCGGAAGGTCAAAGTCGTACAGAATCGTGCCGTGGTACAGCAGGTGGTGCCGCGCAATTCGCAATGCATTTCCCGAACACTTGCGATCTCCTAGCGTCAAGTCACAGGTGCCATTGAGGTTAGCCTCGGGCGCCTGCGCCCGAACCGCTCGCAAGACAAGACCCATCACGTGTTGATGGGCAACGTCGATTTTCCTCAGTGACGGTTCACGATCGACGTTCAATACCACGCTGTACATCAAACAGCCGGGTCCGCCGACAACGGATGCACCGCCGCTGCAACGACGAAGAACGGGAATCCCCTCGGCTTGGCAATACGGTATGTCGAGTTCCTCATGAACGCGAGTCGAACGGCCTGCCACCACGACGTGACGTGCGAATTCCCAAATCCGCATCGCCGGTGCGCACTCTCCCTCGTCCGCGGCAAGCAACATGGCTTCGTCCAGTGCCAGTTGATCGGCCGGCTCGGTCAATTGATCCTCAATTCGCCTCACGTCCCGTCTTTACTCCGATCGCAGCGACTCGAGCAACGGCATTCGCGTGACCCTTCGCACCGCGACCAATCCAGCGAGCATTCCGAACAGGATGATGCCGGCGACGATCAACAGGGGCTCGACAATCGGCGGTTGCAATCCGCTGAGCACCGCGTGCGGCAGGACAGCAAGTATAGCGCACACTGTGCCACATCCGATTCCCATCAACAGCAAGGTCGCCGTTTCGCTCATCACCGTAGCAGCCAGCCGACGTCGCGAGAAACCGATCGCCCGCATCACTGCCAATTCCTGGCGTCGTTCGAGCACGCTGCGCAGCTGTGCGATTGCCAAACCGATGGTACCGAGCAACAAACCGAGCGCGCCGAGACTTTGGAATGTCCGCAGATACGTGTTTTGTACAGCGAGCAAACCTGCGAGCACGGCGCGAGCATCCGAGACGTCCATTCCTATGTCACCCAAGCGATTCTCCAACACCGATGCGAGTGCCGCCAAATCGTCACGCTCATCGGCGACCAGAAAAAACTGGTAGCCGCTTACCTCCGGGAATACTCGCTCGAAATTCGATTCGCCAATCAATAGCCGTCCCTGCAGTATCGAGTTGCTGAGCAATCCCACGACCTTGAACGTGACCGGCCGCCCCGGTTCGTATTCAAAGGCCCGCGTTTCGCCAATCCCCTTGGTCATCTGCAGACTCCACATCGCTGTGTTCTGGTCAATGATGACTGGAATGGGATCTTCTTCCGTTCCCGCGGCGGCGATTGAAAGTGCATCCCAGGGAGTTTGTCCATCGGCCGTCGATTCGCTGGCTGCCCAATCGAATCCCGCGAGCTTCGAATCATCAAACAAACGACCGAAAGAATCGGAAACTCCCAGCACCGTAGGTTGCGTTGCCCGATACAAGTTGTTGCAACTTGCGTCCTGGCCGAGCCGCAGCCGCATCGGTGCGATCACCGCTCGCCGCAGTCTGTCGGCGTCGGGTCCAAACAATTCTGACTGCACGATCGAGTCGCGCAAGTCACGATAAATCGGCTGCGCGGACTGGCCAACCAAAGTGAATCCGCCGGTCCCCTCGTCGGTCGGTTGCAGCCGGAACGCAGAGATCGCAATGATCAAGAATGCGGCCGTCGACATCAGTCCGATCGTCATCGTGCTGCGCAAAGGATGTCGCGACGCGTTTCGAGCCGCCAGCGCACCGAGCGAATACCCCTTTACCGAAGCACCGGTCGTGATCCGACGAGGTCGTCGCAAACGCGCGTAAATTGAGATCAATGCGGCAACGAGAAGCAACATGCCGCCGCCGACAAATCCACCTGCTGCTGCCTGGCCACCGGCGCTGGCCCCGAACGCCGCCGCCAACACGGCGATGATTCCGACCGTCGCAGCAAGTATCGGCAACCTTCCCTTTCCTTTCCATCGGGTCGCGGACCCAACCTTCCCCGCGGCGGTATCGGTGTCGCGTTGGGCGAGCAACGACTGGGCGTCGATCCTCAACAACGATCGCGCCGTCACCGCGAGTGTGAGCGCTGCGACTAACCATCCCGCAATCGCGCCGAACAACAAACTTTGCAGCGTCCAATGGAATTGAAGAAACGGAACGGTCACCGCACCGACCCACCATGAACGAAGAGCCCACAAAACGCCCCACGCGTAAACGACTCCGCCAAGAACACCGATTGCGACTCCAATCACAGCGACCAACAACCCCTCGCCAACGGCCAACATCGCAACACGCCGCGGGCTCCAACCGACGGCAAGCAGCGTGCCGTATTGCCTCATGCGCTGAACCAATCCCAGCCGAAACAGCATCGCAATCAACATCACCGCCGCGAGAATTACGAAGAAACTGAGCGCCAAGAACAATCCATCGAAAGGTGTCGTTCCACGCGATGCCGATAACTGCTGTTGGCGAATCGGCAACACCGTCCAACCGAGTCGCGGCAAGTCGGACGCCAGTATCTCGGTCAGCCGCGCGCGGAGTGCATCGATATCGTCGGCAGCCTCTCTCGAGATGCGAAGACCGGTCGTCTGGCCAAACCGGCTGCCGAAAAGTCGCCGGCCATCGGCCAACGGCAAGTAGGCCTTTGGTGTCAAACGGTATTCATTCCAATAAAGATCATCTTCTTTGGTGATCTCGCGCTGGAGTTGGAAGGGCAAGTCCCAGTCACTGATCGAATTCTGGTCGGTCACGCCCGGAACGGTCGGCGTCAAATCGGGATCGTTGTAGAGGGTGGGCGGCTTGTCGAAGGTGGCCACGCGGCGACGGTCGTACGGTGTTGCCGGTCGCGTGATCGGCACGATCGACGTCACCACGGCGTCGAAGTACCGCTCGATTTCACGGCCGTTTTCAACTTCCGGTTCGTAGTAGGCGACCCGCAGCGGCGTACCCACGTCGGCACCGAGTCGGTTGGCCGCCCAATCGTTCAACACCAACGGCACCCGGTCACCATCGACGCCGGATTCGGGCCGCGCGAAATCAAGCGGCAACCCGGAACTCGAATCGATTGCAGTGATCGTGCTGTAGGGCACCGTAGCGATGACATCGCCCCCTTCATCGACACGCTCGATCGCGTTGGCCAGATAAGTCAGGGCCGGCGTCACTTGCGTTTCTTCAATGCCCTCAATAATTCGATCGACCGCAACCTCGGGCAGCAGCAATCGATCGCTGGTCAATGAGTAATAGTCGTAAATCGTCTCGGGATCGCTGCCGTCACGGGAGAACTCGCGCCGAATACGCTTCAGCGACAAGCCGAGATCCTCCAGGTCGATGCGCAATTCCTCGAGTTCGACTTGCTGGTCGAACAACAACATGTTCGCCTGGCCCTCGCGCTGCAAAACATCCGCGACCAAATGTCGGCTGAGGAACACGTTTTGCGGTGCCGCCTGACTCGGTGAGAGGGAAAATCGCCCGAGCCCGGAATCGGGGATGATCTCCACCACCCTCATCCGAGGCAATCCTTCACTTTGGATTTCGCGCCGACCGAGAGGGCTGTCTGCCGGTACCGCCTGGTCGACCGGCAAGCGGATCGTGACCTGGTCGCCCACGGCCACGCCAAGCTCCGACGCGATCGCGTGGTTCAGTACGATGGAGTCATCGCCCGGCAATTGCGCTGGCCGGATTCCCGTTGCGTCCAATCCCCAGAATGTTTCATCGCACCCGATGATCTGGACCGATCCGGCGCGTCTTATCGCACCATCTTCGCCGCGTGTTTCGACCACGCCCCTCTCGAACAGAATCAATGGGACCGGTCCGATCCCCGGTCGGGCGATTCCATCGGGATCGAAGAATCCACCGGGAACAATCGCTGTCTCGGTCTTACCCAACCGCTCCACAGTCAAACTGCGCAGCGACCCCCGCATCGAATCCCCGACCAGCAGCGCACCGACGATCACTGCCGTCGCCGTGGCAACTCCGAGTGCCACCGACGCCGAGACTCGCCACGAATGTCTCACGCCGGCGAGCACCATGCGCCGCAATGTGAAAGGCTGAGGCAATGCTGGTGCTCCCGCGTTTACAAGAAACTGAACCGGCCACCATCAATAGAGTAATCTGGATGACGTGTGTCGAGTCGACATGCCGTGTTAACTCGAAGGGGGAAACCGTCAATGAGCGAACAAGACGAGATTGCGTTGGTGATGACGACGGTCGAAACGTCCGATGATGGTGAAAAACTCGCCAGACTGCTGGTCGACCAATCCTTGGCCGCCTGCGTCCAAATCGACGGGCCCATCATCAGCCATTATCGATGGGCGGGTAAGGTTCAACGTGCGGAGGAATTTCGCTTGATGATCAAGACGTCGAGGGCGGCCTGGCCCGCGGTGAAACAAGACCTTGCGAAACATCATCCCTACGATGAGCCGGAAATCATCATGTTGACGATTGATGAAGCTTCGGATGGTTACCGCGACTGGGTCATCGATCAAACCACATGATCGATCTAAAGACGTGGTCGAGCTGCGGCGGAGGGCTCAGGACTTCGCCGCGATCACATCCCACAGAGGCGATCCTAATACGATCAGGCCGACCACAACCGCGGCGAGCGAAACGATTAATACCGCACCTGCGGCTGCATTCAGGGCTTGCCCTATGCGTTGGTCATGTTCCGGGTGAATCACTTTGACAAGCTGTTCAATCGACGTGTTGAACAGCTCGGCCGACACCACCATCCCGATTGCCATGACCAAGACGGTCCATCGCCAGGGATCGACGTTCAGCCACGCCGCGATTGAAATGACTGCCAACGCGATCGGCAGATGAACCCAAAAACTGGTCTCGTGGCGAAACGACCAGATCAGGCCTGAGATAGCGACCGCAAATTTTCGCTGCCATGGTAAATCGCGTGGCATCAGCACGACTCCGGATGGTTTGTCATCGCCCCAAGCTATTCCAATCCTTCCACACCGGGCGGTGGAATCAGTTCTCCACCGATGCGTCCCAGTCTCGGTCGTGGCCAGAACCTCGGCTCAATTGCGAACCCGATACCCACATTGTCGCGGCCCTCGTCTACGTTGACCCCGAGGCGCAACAGCAGCGACTCACCGATTCTTGTCAACGCCAGGCTCTGTCCGACGTTGCCGGTTCGTCCGAAATCGTAAATCGTTCCAGCCGACGCGATCCACTTTTCGTTCAGCCGATAATCGATCGTGCTGCGCAGAACCGTGCTGCTGACCGGACCTTCGAGCGACAGCAGTCCCAGGTAGACGTCGCCGACTCCCGGCCGGCTGCTGCGAAGCCCCGCGCTGATCGATCGCAAACCATCGTCAAAGAAATCGAAATAACCGTCGCTGAGTAACGTGACGCGATCACCGACGTGGTAGCGAACGTCATAGGTTGCCGGCCCGACCGTTTCACCAAAGTTGTCACGGACGGCATCGGGAAACATCAACAAGTCGAGATCGACCTGCAGCAAATCAACAATGCGTTCTCGTCCAGGCAGCCCACGTTTCGTTTGCCAGCGCTGGTTCATGCCGACGCGGACTTGCTGCAGATCGTCAGCGATCACATCGCTCGGGCTGGTGACCAACCGCTGGTACCCGTGTCGGAGCGCATAAGTGCGCGGATCAAATCGTGCCGGCAGCGCACCGCCGAAGGTGTCTTGAATGAATCGCCGCCGAAATTGTTCCTGGGCGTTGTCATCAAGCGGATCGTAAAGAGGCAGTTCGTCCAGGTTTGTATCGCTGTCCGCGTAAAAGTACTCCGCAGTCCATTCGACTTTGTGTGCCAGGCCACGGACATTCAACAGGCTGCTCTGGATCGATGGATCAACCCGCCATGCAGACATGCTGGCGCGAATGCCGGCCTGGCCGGTCAATCGCGTCAATGAATCGCCATCGGTCGCCTCGCCGTAATGCGAAGCTTCGCCGGATACATTTGGCACGACTCGCAGCGGCCCGAGTTGCACCGGCATTGCGAGTTCCTGACGTGTTGACGCCACCACACCTTCCCGTTCGGTCTCCCCGGGCAGCGGCGAATACTCCGCCGCCTCCGCGGGATCCTTGGGTGCATCGGCAACCTGCAAGCGTTGGTAACCGACCTTGTTATGAGCCGACCATGTCAATCGGTCTCCCAACAACGATCCGCCAAGCAGGTAATGATCGAGCTGAGGCAGTTGCTCGGTCTCGGTAAAGAAGTCGTTGACACGTGCCTCGGCCGACAAATCGAACAGGTGGCTGAAGTGATACTTGCGCAACCGCAATGCGGTGCGGTGATCGACCTCCTGGTCCCACTCGTTTTCAAGGTACTGTTCGAGAAAGTTTCGATCGCTGATCCAGCCCACTTCCGCGATGAATTCGTAATCGTTTGGAAGATAATGCCGATGTCGCAGCAATGACCTTCCGCGAGTGCGTGTTTCGGGAGTCAGATTGCGGCGATCGAGTCCAAGTGTGTCCTTGCCGCGATCATCGATGACCCACGTATCAAAAAAACCATTGACCGGTCCCGGCAGGCCGAACAACCCCGGGACGCTGTATTCGAGCGTCGTGCCGAGTGCGGGACCACGATCGCTGAGGTAGTCGGTCGACAGAGACCAATCGACACCCGGTGGAGCGTTCTCCATCCCAAACAATTGAAACAGATCAAAGTCAAGCATGATCTGGGTGCCGAAATTTCGGTCATTGTTGACCTTGATTCCCGACACGTAGTACGCCGGCCGCTCGAGGCTGGTTGAAAAGGTTGGCCAGTACAAAAGCGGAACGCCGCCGAAGTAGACAAAGTTGTCGCTGCTGTCGACAAACGGCTCGCGATCAATCGTCGGCGCACCGGTCACGGGGTCGGCGACCAAACGTTCGCGGTCGGTCAATTGAAGACGTTCGCTTTGCAACCAGTATCGGGGAACACCCATTCGGCTGCTCGTCACCGCCGCGTCAAAAGCGATGAAGTTGCCCTTTGCAACCTGTTGCAAGACATCTGCCTTGAGCCGGACCACGCCTCGATAATCAGGAATGGTCGTGATCGCCTCGGCATTGAGAACCATGCCCCGTTCGGAATTGATGTTGTAGTACATCGACTCGGCGTAAATGATTCTTTCGCCCTGCCGGAAAACGATGTCGCCTTCGAGATAGAGTTCGCCTTCGGATTGCGAAAGATTCGCGGTTCCATTGAACAGGTCGGTCACCAGCGGCAACCAACCGACCACGCGATCGGCCGAAAGTGAAATCGTGCCGAGTTCCATGAACTCGCCGCTCGGTAATTGCGCCGTGACGTCGCGAATCAGCACGGTGACACCACCCCGAGCAAGAATCAGTGTTTCGCCGGCTTCCGGGCGATTGATCGTTTCGATTTGTGGCGGCATCGACGCGCCGCGCGCGAGTATCTCGACCGATCGCGTCCCACCGCCGGTAAAGAATTGAAACCCGCCGGTCGTTGCACCATCGGATAACGTGATCGGTGGTGGACCATTTTGTGGCGGCGTGAGTTCGGGCTGAGCAAACTGGACCGGCTGGACAAGAGACTCCCACTCGGATTGCACCGATTCGTCGCCGGGCAGATAGCGGAGCAAGTCGGGTAGTTGCTTCGGCTTTCCCCGAAACTGGGGAGCAAGAATCTTGGGGTCGGTCAGCGTGATGGCCGTGAACGATCGAGGCTCAGTCCCGCTCCCCTCTCCCGGCTTCATTCCCGCAATGACAACTCGTGAGCGAACCCGTCCGATCGGTCCATCCACCACCAACAGCACTGAATCGGCCGCGACACTTTCACCGTTGTACTGCAAGACACAATCGCCCTGCAGAAGTGACGCGTCGGATTCACCGATCTGCCAGCGGTAGATCGAATTGCCGCTGATGCGAATCGGATCCGGATTCACTACCTGGGCTGATGAAGTGCCCGTGGCGGCAAAGATTGCGATCAACGCAACGACGACTCTGAATGCAAAGTTCGCGGCGCACTGTGAAGCCGGAATCGGCGCAGCGGAGATCGCACACAATCGCGACCATTGTCGGATCGTGTGCGGATGAGGATCAGCGGTGGCTTCGTTGCCTACCAAAAGTGTGGGTTCCCTCCCGACGAATTCGCCTCGTCGCCCGACAGAGACGACGGCGGAGTCTACGAATTCATTTTGCCTTTTCACAACCGCGAAAACGCGAATCACGCCTCGATTCGTGCGTCAAAAAGGACCGTGAACGTCGTGGAACGCACTATTCGATCGTGAAACTCGACAAAGCATCAATTCGACGCCGGTTCCACGGCAATCGCCTCGGCCGTTTCCGACTGCAGCACCGCGGCGTCGAACGCATCAGTGATCCGAAAAACTTCGTCGAGTCGCCGCCGAATCAACGTCGACCAAAGGTCGTATCCGTCGGCGTTGAGATGCAAACGATCTTCCACGAACAGCTCAGGTCGCGGATTCCCTTCGGGATCGAGATAAAACGCCGCAGTCGACACGAAGTAAGTGTGGGGTGTCGTCAATGCAACTTCACGAATCCGCGCATTGACCTCACGAATTCGCGGCCAAGCATCGAAGCGTTTTTCCGTCGGTGTGACCTCAATCAGCAATACGGGTGCATTGGGCCGGTGCGCTCGTGAGACACCAATAAGGTAGCGGACCAATTGCTCGACCTGATCGGGCGAGTGGTCCTCTGGTTTCCCCGATACATCATTTCCAACAAACACAACCAGCGCGCGGTAGTGGTGCGGGTGCAACAGCCGATCGGCAAAGACCGCAACGTCGCTGTACTTCGACCCGCCGAAACCGCGCTGGATGGTTCGGTAGGGCGACATGTCGACCGCGATGTCTTCCCATCGCCGAATGCTGCTGCTTCCAATGAACAGGATGGCGTCGTCAGGATCGGCTTGCTCAGCATCGCGAGCCTCGAGCTTCGCGATCTCTTTCTCCCACTTCTCGCGTGACTTGGCTTGATAGGGCTCGAGCAGGTCCGCGGTTTCAGCCGAGTTGGACTGCGCCACCGTGGTCGATACGAAACAGCAGACAAGGAGGGAAGCAGTGAATCGAAACATGAACGTCTTGCTATGTCAAAGGAGAAAAATCTTCGAGAATCACGGCCCCACCGGCGCGCATCTCTTCGATCGCGGCGTCCACGTCGCCGTCGTGAAGATTCACGCCCCGGCAACCCGCCAACACAACGCGCGTTGAATATCCTAATTGAATTGCATCGAACACGGTGAACTTGACGCAGTAGTCGGTCGCTAAACCCATCACGGTCAACTCGTCGACTCCGGTCGACATCAAGTGATCGTGCAATCCGGTCGATTGCCGGTGACCGTTGTCAAAGAAACCGCTGTAGCTGTCGATCAAGGGGTCCGTCCCTTTGCGGGTGACATGATCGATGCCGGCAATCCGCAGCGAGGCGGCAAATTCGGCCCCCGGCGACCCTTGAACACAATGATCGGGCCAGGCGACTTGCCGCAATCCATTGAGCTCGAAAACGTCACCGATCTCAATCCCCTCGTGCTGGCTGGCGAAGCTACCGTGATCCGGCGGGTGCCAGTCCTGGGTCGCCACAACATACTCGGCCGACTCGATGGCGACGTTTGCGATCTCGATCACGCGATCACCCTCGGGGACTGCCAACGCGCCACCGGGCAGAAAATCATTCTGGATATCGATTAACAACAGCGCATGCATCTGAGATCTCGTGACAAGCGACGTCCGATTTACTCGCCCACAAAGAGATCATGTTACCTTTAGAACCCCAAGCTCACGACGACCGATCGCAGAATTGAGATTTACCATGCTCGCACGACCAATCCGTTTTCTCTTCTTGTCACTGGTTCTGATCAGCGTTCAGGGCGAACAGTCGCACGCGGCAGACCAAGCCGCGCAAGTCCGGGCACTTCGCGATCTTCTTGACCGGGTATGGGATTTCGAACTCACCGAGTCGCCCATGTTGGCGACGAACGTCGGTGATCCCCGCGGCCAGGATCGCCTCGCCGACGACAGTCTCGAAGCGATCAAGCGTCGGGCCGAAAAGCGGCAGGACTTTCTCGGAGAGTTGAATGCGATCTCGTCTGACTCGTTGACTCCGTTGGCCAGGATTGATCACGAATTGCTGAGACACCGGCTCGAAGGACAATTGGCCGATTTTCGATTCCAGACTCACTTGATGCCGATCAACAACCGCGAAGGCTTTCACATCAGCTTTCCGGAATTGCCACGAGTCATGAACCCGAAGTCCAAGTCCGATTTCAAGAATTACGTCGCGCGGCTGAACGATTTTGGCCGCTACGCCGACCAGCAAATTGAGTTGTTGCGCGGAGGAATCAAAGCCGGTTTGACCCAACCGGCCATCATCATGCGGGATTCGGTTTCCCAGGCTCGTTCGCATGTTGTCGAGAATCCGGATGATTCCCTGCTGATTGCAAACGTCTCCGAGGAATCGCGAAGCGCCTTGGGTGAACAGGCGTGGGACGCGATTGCCGACGAGATTCGCGGCGCGATTCGCGACAGTGTTGTTCCCGCCTACGCGAGGTTCGCCGATTTTCTCCAACGCGAATACTTGCCGGCTTGTCGCGGCCCGATTGCAGCGGCGGCGATGCCGGGGGGACGCGAATTTTATCGCGACCGTGTGCACCGATTCACGACGATCGATATCACGCCCGAGGAACTTCACGAAACGGGCGTGCGGGAAAACGCCAGAATCCGCGCCGAGATGGAGGCGATACGCGAGGCGGTCCAGTTCGATGGAGACCTGCCCGCGTTCTTGAAACACCTGCGGACCGATCCGGAATTCTATCCCGAAACACCCGATGAATTGATGAAAGAGGTGGCCTTGATTCTGAAGCTGGCAGACGGACGACTGCCCGAGTTGTTCGGACACCTGCCGCGAATTCCCTACGGCCTGCGCGAGATCCCCGCGTACGTCGCGCCGCAGACAACCGCGGCCTACTACTGGCCGCCGAGTACCGATGGTTCGCGCGGTGGCTTCTATTACATCAACACTTATAACTTGTCCGCGCGTCCACTTTATCAACTTGAATCACTTTCCCTGCACGAAGCAGTCCCGGGTCACCACCTTCAACTTGCGATCCAAGCCGAGTTGACCGACCTTCACCCGATCAGCCGTGAGAGCAACATCACGGCATTCATCGAAGGCTGGGCGCTCTACAGCGAACGGCTGGGAAAGGAAATTGGATTTTATAAGGACCCCTACCAGGACTTCGGCCGGCTGAGCATGGAAGCCTGGCGGGCAAGCCGGTTGGTCGTGGACACCGGAATCCATTGGATGGGTTGGTCCCGCGAGCAGGCGATCGAGTACATGACTGACAACACGGCGTTGAGCCAACATAACGTCGTCGCAGAGATCGACCGCTACATCGGATGGCCGGGCCAGGCGTTGGCCTACAAGACCGGCGAGTTGGCCATCAGCCGCTTCCGCAGAAAGGCCGAAGAACAGCTCGGGGGCGGTTTCGATCTCCGCGGCTTTCATGACAAGGTTCTCGAGGCGGGCGCGATCCCGCTGCCACTACTCGAACTGCGCGTCGATGAGTGGATCAAAGCTGAACGCGCCCAGTAGGATTCGGAAATCGTGCAACAGTGATCGTCGCCTACATCGCTTGCACTTTTGCGATCATTTGCCGCTTCTGATCGGCCAGTCGCGGCTCGAGCGCAACGGGATACGCGACGGGTGATTCGATCGCGCGCGTATCGGCCGGCAACATGCCGCGCTGCTGCGTGGCGAATTCGCGGATGTCGCCCAGCTCGGGCAACTTCGTTGCGAGCTCGCCATCACGCACGATGGGTTTCAACAAATCCTCGCTGGCGTCATGCGTTGCGATGTTCAACGGGTCGCCGACAAAGGTCTCGCCTCGGCTCGAATCGGGAGGCCCAATCAACTCGCTGAACAAAATGTCTCCGACCATTGTCTCACCGCTTGTGAAACGACGCACCTGATGGATACCGGGCGTGGATGTCTTGATGGGAAGCTCCGAGAGCTTGATTCGGGGTTGCCATTTGCCGTTCGGCTGCTGGATCGCGCCCAATTTGTAAACTCCGCCAAGCGCCGGTTGGTCTCGCGCGGTCACCAGGTTGGTGCCAACACCCCAGACCGCGATCGTTGCGCCTCTGCGTTTCAGCTTGATGATCTCGTGCTCGTCCAGATCATTGCTGGCGACAATCACCGCGTCGTGAAATCCGGCTTCGTCCAGCATGCGACGTGCTTCAATGCTCAGCTCCGCCAGGTCGCCCGAGTCGAGCCGAATCCCGACACGCTGGTGCCCCAGATCACGAAGTTGCTGACCAACGCGGATTGCATTTCGAACCCCGTTGATCGTGTCGTAAGTATCAACGAGAAAAACGCAGTTGTTCGGCATCGCATCCGCGTAGGCCTGGAACGCCGCCAATTCATCATCGAAGGACATCACCCAGCTGTGCGCGTGAGTTCCGCGAACCGGAATGCCCAGCAACCTGCCCGCCAACACGTTGCTGGTTCCCGTACAACCGCCGATGTAGGCTGCCCTCGCCGCGGAGATGCCACCGTCGATCCCCTGCGCCCGTCGCAGCCCGAACTCCAGGACGCGATCACCGTCGGCCGCTTCACAGACGCGGGCCGCTTTGGTCGCGATCAACGTTTGAAAGTTCACGATGTTCAACAGAGCCGTTTCGATCCATTGACATTGCCACAACGGACCGGTGACCCGAATCAGCGGCTGATGGGCGAAGACCGCGGTCCCTTCGGGCATCGCGTCAATGTCAACACTTAGCTGCATGCCATCGATAGCATCGAGAAATTCCGGCGGAAACAATGGCTCGCCATCGTTACCCACGAGCGTTCGTAAATACTCGATGTCTTCCCTCTCGACGCGGAACCTCGTGATCCAATCGACGGCCAATTCCAAGCCGGCCGCGATTGCGTACTCGCCGCCGAACGGACAACTGCGAAAAAAGAGGTGGAACACCGCACGATGATCGTGCATGCGGTTTCGCCAATACCCGTAGCCCATCGTCAGTTGGTAGAGATCGGTCAGCAGTGCCAACGAGGGGGCGTAGATATCAGCGATCATTCACCAGCTCGCACGCGGTGGGTGGAAACAGGACCGAACGACCAAGTCATTGGTCGGCAACCGACCGGTTGACGGAATTCAGCGGACGCTTCATTTCAACACAATCCCGAACGGCCCGCCGCGCCCAACCCAATGGATCAGAAATATCGATGATTTCCTCCAGCGGCCGTCCATAACCCGGCAGGTCCTCGAAGTGGCCTTCGTCCTGCGCCGCAACGATGCGGTTCTCGGCCATCGTTTGCCAGGCAAGCTGCATCTGTTGAAGTGATTTCATTGCCGGTCCTGCAATGTGCGAGCGCGAGCCTCAGTGATTTGCCTGGCCCTTGATCGTCCGCTGGGCGACCTCCCACGCCTCAACGAGATGCCGGGCATAACCATCCGGATCGAGCAGCACCGCTGCCTGGACCGACTCGATCTCGATCATCCAGCCCTCTTCGTAGCCATCCGCGTTGATCAAAGAAGGATCCGATAACGTTGCATCGTTGATCGCAACCAGCGTTCCTTCGAGTGGCGCGTAAAGATCGCTTTCCGCTTTCTTACTTTCAATCGAACCGATGTGTGCCCGCGAGGCGATTTCCGACGGCGGCTCCACGAGCCAATCGAGAAAATAAACATCCTGTAGCAGCCGCACAGCGTACGCGGTCAATCCGAAGCGCCATCGGGCGGGGGTGATCTGCTTCGCCCACATATGGTTCGACGCGTAATGGCGATCGCGGGGGAACCCGGCCGTAAATTCTCCCATCGCAAAGGTGAATTCGTCGTCTGGTGAACTCTCCGCGTCGGGCTGCCGTTTGCCGGTCGCCTCGCTCACGTGTACCGCACCCCTTGAAACTCCGGCTCAAAGAAAGCGGGCAACATCGCGTCGACACGCAGCAGGCCGTCGGTCGTTAACTTGATTGAATCGCCATCGATCTTGGCGTATCCGTCGCTGACGTAACCTTGCCATTGGTCACCGAAGAGTTCGAGAATGTCGACGCCGAACTTGTCGCGAAAATAGCCCACATCGAGATAACCGCGCTTGAGCAGCAGGATCATTTCGCGAACCAATCGCTGGTGATCGGTCGGTACGAATCCGCGTCCGAGCGGTAATCGGCCCGCCTCGATGGCGCCGAGGTACTGTTCCAACTCGGGAAGGTTCTGGTAATGAACACCGCTGGCGTGACCGAAGCTGGCGATCCCAGTGGCCAACAAATCCGCACCCTTCCAAAGGTTGTCGCGATAGCTGAAGTTCACTTTCGTGGGATCTTTCACAACCGTGTAAGCGCTGCTGACGCTGTAGCCCGCCTTTTTGAATTCGCTGAACGCATATTCGACCCATGCCCGCTTGGTATCCCAATCGGCCACGGGGCTTTCCACGTGGTTCCCGAGGATGTCCTTGCTGTAGACGGTGTTGAAAGGGAGTTCCATCTGGTAAATCGTGACACTCTCGGGGGAAAGTTCGAGCGTCTTGCGCACATTCACTTTCCAGTTGTCCCAGGTTTCGCCGACCATCCCGGAAATCAAGTCGATGTTGACATTGGGAAAATCGGCAGCCGAAATCCATTCCCATGCGTTGAAGACCTGTTTGGACAAATGGGCCCGGCCGTTTTCCTCGAGGATGGTATCCGAGAAATTCTCGATCCCCAGACTGACGCGCGTGACACCGAGGACATCGCGTAACGTTTTCACCTTCGTCTCGCTGAGAGTGCCCGGTTCGCATTCGAAGGTGACTTCTTCGGCGCCGTCCCAGGTGATGTGCTGGCGAAGCCGGTCGGCGAGTTTTGTTAACTGTTTGGGCGACAGGAAACTTGGCGTTCCGCCGCCAAAGTAGACAAAGCGAAAGGGCCGATCACCCATGACCGCCAACTCGCTGACCATCGAGATTTCGTTGCACAGCGCGTCAACGTAACGTTGGACCTCGGCCGCTTTGACATCGGTAAAGACTTTGAAGTAGCAGAACTTGCAACGCTTTCGGCAAAAGGGAATGTGCAGGTACAGTCCGAGAGGCGTGTCGTCCTGGGGCGGCCCGTCGAGGGCTTCGCGGACAGCTGGCAGCTCGCCTGGATTCCACTGGCTGTAGGGCGGATAGTTCGAGATGAAGTAGCTGCCTACTTCCGTTTTTTTCTTGTCGCTCGCGGCGGATGACATGGAAGGTTTCCTGTAACCGGGGCGCTCGCCCGGAAGTCGAACTCGTGACAAATGGAGTGGATGTGGCAGTTACCAGTGTGAATCGATTGTCAGGGGATGTTAAGTGCGATCATTGAAAACGGGCATCTTGAGCACGTTTTGCCGAAAAACACCGCACCACTCCTTCGTCGTCGGCGATGAACAATTCGTCACCGGCGATCGCCGGCGCGGCCAGAAACGCACCGCGGATTTCGTAGCTCCACTTCTCAGTGCCGTCGGCGAGGGACAATCGGATGAGTCTTCCATCGGTGGCGGCGATCCAGACGTCCTCGCCCGCAATCACGGGCGAGGCATCGGCGCGACGTCGCAGCGTGTGACGCCACTTGCGTTTGCCGTCGGCGATCGAAATCGCGTCAACATGTTTGAACTGGCTGCTGACGACGACCCAATTGTCATCGACCGCCGCGCTGTTGCGGTACTCCTGGGACCGTTCTTCGTCTTCGTGTCGCCACAACTCTTTGTTTTTCTCCCAATCAAACGCGATCACGGCGCCATCCATGATCGGCAAGAAAGCTTTCGATCCGATCACCGCCGGTGTGCTGCCGGTTGGTCCGCCCAGCGGCATCGGATTGCCAGCCGCTTTGCCGGTCGCGAGATCAACCACGTGTAATTGGCCGTCGCAACCGCCCAGGAACGTGCGCCCGCCCGCGACCGTGGGGCTGCATTGAATCTGGTCGTCGGTCTGGTAGACCCAAACGCTCGATCCGTCCTTGATGGAAAGGCAATAAAGTTTTCCATCCTGGCTGGTCACCAGTACGTTGCCGGCGTGAAACGCGACCGAGCCACTGATCTCCCCATCGGTAGTCGTCTTCCACCGCTCCTTGCCCGTTTCCACTTCGAGCGCGTAGACGTTGCCGTCGATGTCACCGAGCACGACCAGGTCGCCCTCGATGGCCGGCGAGGCCAGGAAGCCTGTATCGTAATCATGCCGCCACAGTTCCTCGCCGGTGTTGCGGTTCAAGGCATAAACTTGTCCCATGACATCGGCCACAAACAACCGGCCGTCGCCGAGCACGGGTGTCGATTCGATCGCCTCGTCGGCTTTGAATTCCCATCGGACGGACAATTCGGGCGGCAGAGTGCGCAGCGACCTTCCGGTGGATTGGGGGTCGCCGCGCGGTAAGCGCCAATCGGACGACTGGTCCGTATCGGCTTGCAGCTGCCCGGCGTGGAGCATTGCGAACATGCAGACCCCGGTCACGGCCGTCCACATCCATCGGGTCTTGCTTGCGGTCATGATTGGAGGGCGTTTGAGGTGTGAGGCGGATGGTCAATGGCAGGGACAGATGGTCGGGGGCGGTGGGTAGTCCGGAAAGTTGGGATTCGACCCCCGCTCGCTTGTCTTAGCGCGTTTATTATAGGCTTTCGTATTATAGGCATCTGCTGCGCTCGGGGGCGTTGTGCAACTCGGGGGGCGACCGATCCCGTCGCTCACGCATCAAGATGTGTCCGTACTCATTTGGAACGATTCGCGACCATGATTTGCGTGACCCTCGGACGTTCCCGTCACAAGCGAATGATCGCCGAACACCAGTACCTGGTTGAGAACGGAGCCGAGTTGGTCGAGCTGCGGCTTGATTACATCGGTCGCGCGGTCAGCTTGAACCGATTACTCGATGATCGCCCCGGTCCGGTGGTGGTGACTGCGCGGCGCCGCGAGGACGGTGGCCGCTGGATGAAGACCGAACAGGAGCGGCTGATGCTGCTTCGCAGCGCGATCGCAACGGGCGTCGATTATGTCGATATCGAAGCTGACGTTGCCGCGCAGATTCCCCGCTACGGAAACACAAAGCGGATCATCAGTTTCCATGACTTCTCCGAAACCCCCGAGAATCTCGAAGAGTTGCACGCTGCGATGGCCGAGGAGGACGCCGACATCATCAAGATCGCGACGATGGCAAACTCCTTCGCTGACAACATCCGCATGATGAAGCTGGTTCGCAGCGCGAGCGTCCCGACGATCGGTATCTGCATGGGTGAAATGGGAATGGTCACCCGATTGTTGGCCAATCGTCTCGGTTCGCCATTTACGTATGCGTCCTTCAGCTCCGACCGGAAGATGGCACCCGGTCTGCTCCACTGGAAAGACATGAGGAACCTGTATCGATACGACGAGATCGACGACGGCACCGCGTTGTTCGGCGTCGTCGCGGATCCGGTTGCACACAGCCACAGCCCGCTGATTCATAACCGGGCATTCGAAAAAGCCGAACTGAATGCTCGTTACCTGCCCTTCCGTGTGACCCAGGGTGACTTGCCAAATTTCATCGAGCACTGCCGCGAACTCGGTATCAGCGGCTTGAGCGTGACCATTCCACACAAGGAATCCGCCTTGGATTTCTGTACCCAGGCAGAATCGAGCGCTACTGGGATTGGCGCTGTCAATACGCTCGTATTCCAGGATGAGGACGTTCTCGGATACAACACCGATTATCGCGCCGCGATGGACTGCATCGAGGAACTATTCAAGATCGACAAGGAAAAAGAACGTCCGATGCAGGGGATGAAGGCGATGGTACTCGGAGCCGGCGGGGTTTCCCGCGCGATCGCCTGGGGATTGAAGCAACGTCACGCCGAAGTCCTGATGGCATCGCGAACGTATGACCGAGCACAATTGCTCGCCGCCGAGATCGGCTGTCGCGCCGTTGAATGGGACCAGCGGCACGACGAACGTATCAACCTGCTCGTCAATGGAACCCCCGTCGGCATGCACCCCGATGTCGATCGGTCCCCGTTTGACGCCCGCAAGTTGAACCAATTCGTGGCCGTCTTTGACACCGTTTACAACCCGGAAAACACCATTCTGGTCAAGGATGCCCGCAAGGCGCAATGCAGAATCATCACCGGGGTCGACATGTTCGTGCGCCAGGCGGCCTACCAATTCAAACTCTTTACCGGACAGGACGCACCCGCAGAACAGATGCGCAAAACGATCAAGGAAGCCACCAACCCCGTGCAATTGAACTGAGCAAAGCCGAATTGAACG
>JAHELS010000293.1 GCA_024644085.1 Rhodopirellula sp. | reverse complement strand
CAGATCGACCAGCGCCTCATCGGTTGCATCACCAAATTTGTCGCTCCCGCTATCGACCGGGGCGACCGCTTCGCCCATTCCCGACCTTTCTTCCTCTAGATCGTTGATCGCCAATAGCGCGTCGAAGACCGACACCAGACCGTCGAACGAGACGTCAACAAACCCGGTGAACGGGAACCCGATCACGCTGGAGTTGTTGCCGTGGCGATCGACGTAGTTGATGATCCGAAGCACGTCCAATGGCGAAACAATTCCGTTGCCGTCCACATCGCTGCGAATCAGTTGATTGCTCAGCGGCGTGGTTCCCAATTCAACCCGAATCTGGAACGACAGATCGCTGAACAGATTGACCGGTCCCAGCTCGAAGGCGCGTAGCGTCAGGTTGTAAGCGCCGACGGCTGCTTCACCAGGAGTTGGCAGTCCCCTCAAAGTCCGCGTCGCTTGATTGAAACGCAGCCACGACGGCAGAGTACCGGTGATGGGGTCGAATACCGCGAGCGAGAAACTTCCCCCCTCAGGATCGACAGCCGACGGAACGACCAGCTCGAACGGCTGGCCGCTGACCACCGGCGGCGGCGTCGGCGCGACATCCTGGAACACCGGCCGCTCGTTGACGTTATTGACGACAACATCAATTCTTCCGACGCTGCTGCTGCCCGCCGCCGGGTACGTCGAATCGCGAACTTCCACTTCGATGAAGATCGGATCCTGCTCGCCATCGGCGTCGAACTCGGCATTTTCGGCGATACGCAAGATCCGGGTGATCGGATCGAGCACAAAGCGATCTTCGCCGGCCGGGCCAACGATGTGGACGGTTACCGCATCACCGATATCGGGCTCGCGGACCTGGACCTCGATGCGCCCGATAAAGGTGCCTTCGGTGGCCAGCTCGGAGATGACCACCTGGCCGGACAGCACAACGGGCGGATCGTTCCGGTCCTGCAATGCAATCTGCAACGATACGATCGCCGGATCATCCCCGCCGGTCGGATCGGTAATTCGGAAAAACAGCGTCTGGATCGGCTTGCCTTCGAAATCGAGCACCGCGCCGGGTGCGACAGTAACGGTTTTTGTCATCGGATCGAAGCTGAAGTTTTCAGCATCGCCGTCATCGATCAGTTCCAGTGCATAATCAGCGCCGCTGTTTTCCGGATCCGACACGGCCAGCGTCGCGACGAACGTTTCGGCGTCGGAATTCTCCGGAAGCTCTACCAACGTCGGCGAGATCGTCGGAGATTCATTGACGTTGGTGATATTCAAGGTCACCGTCGCGTCGTCAGTCAAAGGCGGGCTACCACTGTCGATCACGATCACGTTGAGCGTGTGGCTTTTCACCGTCTCGTAATCGATCACAGCTCCCTCTCGCACGACGATGTCACCGTTGCGCCGGACGAGGAAAAGGTCGGCGCCCGAGCCACCCGGACTCAACAACTCGAACACGTGAGTCTGGCCGGCATCGGGATCGGCGACTTTGATTCGGCCAACGACCCCGGTCGAGTTCTCGGCGACGTCGAGTGATGTGGTCGTGATGACCGGTGGATCGTTTCGGTCCAGGATACGAATCGGCTGCTCGATCGAGGTTGACAGCGACGGCATCGCGCTGTCGGTGACAACGATCGGAAGAACAATCCTGTTGACCGTCTCGAAATCGATTGCCGACGCATCGTCCAGAGTGATTACACCGGTCGTCGGATGGATCGAAAAGATCGATGACGGCGGAACGATGGCATAGCTAAGAGTCTGGCCTACGTCCGGGTCCGATGCGACGACGCGGCCCACCGCGGCGCCGCTGGCGGTCCGTTCGGCGAGGGACAACTCCGCGACATTGACAATCGGCGCTTCATTCAGATCCTTCAAGAGGACATTGACATTGGTAGAAACGGTGGCGAACGAATCGCTGACTTCGACCGTCAGATTGATCACCTGCGTTTGTTCGAAATCCAGAACCGCCCCGGGCCCGACCGTTACCGCACCGGTCGTTTCGTTAACAAGCAACCCGCTTTCAGCACCGCCGACCAAATTGAAGGTCACGTTCTGGCCGTCGAGTTCAATCGCAGTGATCAGACCGATCAATGTTCCCGGAGGACTGTTCTCATTGACCATCATTTCGATTTCCGCGTCGACCTGCGGATCGGAATTGGGTCGGACCGATGGATTGACAACGAAGTTTTCGTAACGCGTCACCTCGACCGATGCGACGTTTGTATCCAACAGATCGTTGCCCTCGACGATGATGTCGTACTGGTCGGCGAACAGGTTCTTGATTTCGTACAACCCGTTCAAATCGGTCATCGCGCCCGGCTCGATCTGGGTGTACGACAACTGATCAAGTCGTCCGAACGGACTGGCACTGGGGAAGGTGGTGGTGTCGGAGTAGGCAAGGATATAGGCGATGTCATCGCTCGGCGAAGTCACCGTGATCGTTTCGCGGGCATTGCCAAGCAGCGGTCCACTCAGGTCGAAATCAATCTGGACACCCTGGTCGTTGTACGCTTCGATTCGACCGTAAACCGTCGAAATCGTGCTGCCGGTACCGATCGCCTGGATCGACGCCTCGCGGACCGGCTCGTAGAAATCGGCACGCAGTTTCCCCCCAGCGTTGAAGAATCCGATGCCAGCGCTCGAGAAGATTCGGTTAGGAATGGGAATGAAGGGATTCGTGGATTCGGGAACCGAGCGAATCTCGAAATTGGCCGGCTGGTCAGCGAAAGTACTGCTCCCGGTCGAGAGCGTCACTCCGGGATAGGCGTGAGTCAGCACCTGCGGGATCGGGTTGCCCATGTCGTCGACAAGATTGTCAGGATCGATTCCGTCATCCGGGTCAACCGAATAGGTAATCAGATCGCGAGTCCCATTCCCGTTGGTGTCGGCAAAGATGGTCGCGCCGACAAGCGGCACGGCGATCTCGGGCGCACCAAAGGCTGGGAACAGCAATGCACGTCCGCGCACACCGCCGACAAAATTGCTCTCGCCGAAATGGTCCAGCTCGCGGTCGAGAAAGACAAACGGATTGGGCAGATGCGAAACGAATTCGCTGACCCGGAACGCCTCGGGCGTGCCCATCGCTGCGACATAGTATTCGACGACGCCAAACATCCAATCATCGGGATCGCTGCCGATCGAATCGCCAACACGCGCCACGTATCCGGCGCCATTGCCCACAACGATCGGCGTCCCCGGAGCGACCGTGCGGCTTGTCGGATCATTGTTCAATTCTTCTTCGGCCACCAGAATGCGTCCGTAGGCCTGGTCACCCGATCCGACAAAGGGATGCATCGAGATCGAGTCGAGGACGGTCCAGTTCGACGCAATGCCGTTTGCGTCGATCAAACCGTCGTCGTCGGCATCGATGTCGTCGTTCAACATCGGCGGCGTATCCGATTCGATCAGGAAATATCCGTTGGCAGCGACGAGCGTCGAATCGACACGTTCCGTGGCCGCGAAGATGTCGCTGTAGATGTCACTCCCCAGATTGCCGAATCCGATTTCGGTCGACGTCAGCACAGCGCTGTCGGGGTCAACCGCGTGGGGACTGTTCATTTGCCGCAGCACCAACATGCCATTGGCACCGAGCGCAAGGTCGCTCAGATTGAAAATGCCTGTGATCTCGCCGCGTGTGAAATTCTCTTCGTCAACGATCACGAAGTAAGTATTGGGCCGGAGTTGCCCGCCCGGTTCACCACGAATCTCGATCAGTTGATCGGTATCACGGTTTCCGCCCCCTATCAGGTCCAACAGCAATTCATTGATGACCGTCGGATGGTCCTTGAAGATGGCCGCGATATCGGTCAAACCGAAATTCAGGCCGGTGATGTTGTCTGTGTCGGCCACGCTGACACGGTACGCAATGTTGCCGCGCTTCGCATGGAACAGCCCTTCGGTGGGAATTGGCTGCGATGCCACAAACCCGTCGACGATCGTTCCCGTGTCCGGGTCGACCACGAGGGTCTGGGTCTTGTTCGTGTCGTCCTGGTCGAACATCACGAAATTGGTGCCATCAAAGGCGAGCGACCAACTGTTCAGCGGCCGCTCGGCCGGTGCCAACAGCTTCACGACTCCGCTGGTTGAGAATTCGAAGAACTGGTCGCTGTCGTTATCAAACCCGACGATCCGATCGTTGACGGTGTCAAAGGCGAGGTCGCTGACACCAGTCAAACCGGTCAACCGCTTCGATGCGCTCTGGGCCACCACCGCTGCGTAAGGCGCCCCGAGTGGTCCGTTGCCAAGCCGCGTTGCCAATCCCGTCACCGGATCAATTTGTGCCAGCGGCGTATCGGTGCTGAACAGGGTCGCAATCAGTTCGCCGTCGCCACCGACGCTGAGTGATGTGAAGATCGGCGTGGTGGGCAATCCGCGGTTGGGTGCCTGAGTCGCGATGCCGGTCACCGGGTCGAACGTGTACAGATGAGTCGCGTCAACCAAGAAATGGGTGCCGTCGGGCGCGATATCGAACCCCTGCACTCCGGAAATCAAATCGCCTTCGAAGGTGATCGTGGTCCCAGTGGAAACGGCGCCAGTCGCAGGATTGATGGTGTGAAAGGTCGAGGGACTCGAGCTGACGCCGAACAAGTTGTCGTTTGCGTCAAAGCTGATCGCTTCGATCGTTTGAGACAATGTCGAAAGGGTCGTCGCAGTCGAACCGGCCGCGGGGAAGGAATAACGATTGAGCGACAGGCCCTGCAAGCCATGAATGTTGCCGTTGCTGTCGACGTCCAACGTGCTTGCGAACGGGCTCAACGTCTGACGGGGAACGGCGACCGCGGTTTCGGTGGTGGTATCAAAATCATAAAACGTGCTGCCGAAATTGATCGCGCGCACTCCGCTCGCCGCCACTTCCGTGGGATCGATTTGACCGGTCACCTGGTCGATCGTCCGCAAGATCAATGCGGTGCCGCCGGGCTCTTGCGCGACCGTGTACACAGTATCGGTGGCGGGGTCGTACGCTAAACCGGCAACCAGGTCGACCAACGATGTGGCGAGCAGCGATTCCTGGCCCGTTATCGGATCGATCGAATAAATGCTGTCGGTTTCAAAGCTGACGCCGAGAATGGTTCCATCATTGGTCTGCACCAAGTCGTGAATCCGCTGCGTTGTCGGTGAACCGATAGGGCGAACGGTTCCGTCGAGACTCATCTCGAACAATTGAGTTGGATTGGGTCCGGGTCCGCCAACCGACGTGTATCCCGTTCCCAGGAACGCGGTCGGGCTGGTTTGATTCTGGCCGTCGGGCGCTTCGACGCGAACGATGTGATCGCCGGCGGCGATGTCGGTGAACATGTACTGGCCGGCCGCATCGGTGACAACGAAGTTCTCAGTCGACTCGCGCTTCAGGTTATCGTTCGCGTCGAGATAGACACGAACAAACGGCGCCGGATCCTCGGTGGGTCCTCGCTGGCTGTCGCCATTGGCGTCAACGAAGACCTCGCCGGCGAGCGTCGCCAACAAACAACGCGGCTCGAGCGTCTCGAGAATGCGACGTCGCCGCTTGTGTGCGCCCGAGCTACGGTGAGAAGAACTCTTTCGCGACACACGTCTTGTTAATGCAGGCATAATCTGTGCGATGGATGGAGAACTGGGGAAGGAAGGGAATTCCAGCGGCGAGAAAAGCGATCCTCAGATGAATGCGACCCAGTGGACCAGGTAGACCTGGGCCTGGCGGGATGGAATTCCTGGATAGAAAGGAAAATTGCCCTCCTTCAGGCAACTCCATAGGATAGATATCCGAAACGACCGGAACAACTGAAAAGGACGTCACCCACGCCATCGAATTGGCGGGAGGGAAAGTCATGGATTTTGCGGCAAATTTCACTGCGATCGACTTTGAAACGGCCAGCCGACGGCCCGACAGCGCGTGCCAGTTGGGGGCTGTGGTTGTCCGCGACGGACGGATTGTCGACGAAGCGATGTGGATGATCCGGCCCCGGCCTCTTTACTTCAGCCGCTCGAACATCCAGATCCACGGGATCACACCCGATCGGGTCCGCAGTGAACCTCTGTTCGGTGACGTGTGGCCTGAAATCGCGGAAAAACTCGGTCAGGACTGCCTGGTCGCCCATAACGCCAGCTTCGACATCGGCGTTCTCCTGGCGTCGCTGAGCTCGCATCAACAGACCGTTCCCGAGCTTCACTTCACCTGTACCCGTGCGATCGCCCGACGGACCTGGCCCCACCATCGCCGGTTTGGATTGAAGCCTCTCTCCGACTGGCTGGGGGTTCGCTTTCACCACCATGACGCCCTCGAGGACTCGATCGCCTGCGCAAAAATTCTGCTCGCGGCTGGCATTGATCGAGACGCCGCCTCGCTCGAGGACCTGGAAAAACAACTCAAACTGAGCCGCGGAAAAGCAGGTCCATGGGGTCAACGCGGCGTCAGCGGTCGTAGCAGCCGGCGGCGTCAATCGACCCGAGTTGCGCCCGCGTCACGTTCTCCGTTTCTGTTTCCCAACCAGGTTGCTTCGCCACCGGAGGCATACAACGACTCGCAACCGGAGGTCGATCTGCAGCGTCTGATGATTCGCGCCGAATTCATTCGGCCCCTCTCGGGTCAATGCATTGTGTTCTCCGGTCGGCTTCGAAACCTGACCCGCGACCAGGCAGAAACGTTGGCGACCCGGCTCGGTGGAACTTGCCAAAGCGATCTCAGCGAATCGACCGACGTATTGGTCGCCGGCGAAAAAACCGAGGATGTCGCCCA
>JAHELS010000071.1 GCA_024644085.1 Rhodopirellula sp. | reverse complement strand
TGTTTCCGTGACCCGGCAGCAGCTTTTTGAGAACGGCGATGGAACCGAGTCTGGCTTCAACGGGACCAATGAGATATTTTATGAAGCCCGGCACCTCGGTGTTTTTGACGCCAAGGCTGCCCTCGACCTCGAAGTGAAATTTACTTACGGCGGCTGGGGATTCGGCCACGAGGCGGAACTGGCCGAAGGCAGCGGAGAAAGCCAGGCCAGCGGCTGGGCCGGCAAGGTTATTGATCCCGATACCGTGTTTGAGATTCGCGTATTCAGCGAAAAGCCGCCGGAAGAATGATTGGCCCGGGTCTGCCCGGTGATCCGCAACAGCTATTTCCACCGGGTTGAAAAACGGGCAATCTGCGTTACTTTCCTGCACATCACCCATCCGGGGGCGCACTGGTTTCGACTGGTGGTTTGAAGGATTGGCTGCATGCCGAGGTTGATCGGTTGGCCTCGTAAAAAGCCGATCAAAAAACAAAAGCAAATAACGAACCTGAACTTGCATTGGCTGCCTAATTGAGCGGCCCGTGGCTCACCCGACGCCTGCTGAGGTGACGCCACGACTACTTTTGCAGGCTGGCGTCGCGGCGGGTGTCCGGCCGTTGACGCGAGAGGTTACAGTGGCAATCGGAGACGACGGATTCTGCCAATCGAAGCCCCGTCTCCTAAATCAAAAGACTGGATAAGCATGTAGAGGCTCATTTGGACGGCCATTAGGACAGGGGTTCGACTCCCCTCGCCTCCATTAAATGCCTGATTATAAGCGATTTACGAGATGAAAAGATAGGGGTGTAAATCCCCCTGCCTCAATAGTTGGTGTGGGCAGAACCCCTTTTTTTACAGGGCGCGATGCGCTGGTGATTTCGATCAAGGGCGCATTTTGGGTCAAAAAGGCGTGTGGTAAACGTGTGGTGGGTGGTACCTGATTTCCAGTCTCTCTTGCCCTAAGTCATGACTCATCGAAACGATGACGTTGGAATTACTCTCAAAGGGCTTGCTCCAGACGCTGATGGAACGCGGCCACAAGGTGGAAGGCGGCGACCGGCTGGGAAAGACGGTTGTTTTCGGCCGCGGAACATCCTCGAAGGCGAGACCCGTTTTGCCCACTTCCTCCTCCCACCGGTCGAGGAGTTTGCTGAGGGTATCGACCTGCTCGGGCGCTCGGCCGATCATCCATTGGAGCACTGGCTCTGGCCGCAGCAATTCTAGCATGTGCTGGTGTCGCCCACGCCCACGCCCAGGCCGCAGCCGACTCACGCCAGCTACTCTTGATCAGACGAACGCGATCGTGATTTGAGAAATTGCGCAAAAAAAACGAAAAAACTGGCCAATATTCCTCCGAGACAAACTTAGTAGGTGAGAAGATTGCTCTATGGCCTTTCCGACTTCAGAAGATCCATCCCGACATGAGGAATTCGTTTCGCTCTATGTGAGGCACGAAGCCGCCGTATTTTCCTTCGTCCTGGCGATGGTAAAGCACACGGCGGACGCCGAGGATATTGTGCAGCGAGCGAGCATGACAATGTGGCGCTGTTTCGACAAGTTCGAGCCGGGCACTAACTTTCGGGCGTGGGCGTTTCAAATCGCGAAAAACGAAGCCCTCAACCATCTTTCGAAAAGCAAGCGGGACCGCCACGTTTTCAGCGAAAAGCTCGTCGCGATGCTGGCGGATCAAGCCGAGGAACGGGCGGATAATCTTGATGCCCAAAGGCGGGCGCTTGATTTCTGCGTGGAAAAGCTGCCAGCTGACGATCACGAAATCATAAAGGGATGCTATCGCGAAGGTTCGACGATCCGTTCTTTTGCCGAGCAGGCCGGGGAGACCGCCAACAAGATTTACAAACGGCTCAACCGCGTTCGCGGTCAGTTGCAGAGATGCATCGAACGCAGGCTTGGCCTCGAGGAGGTGAGGTCATGATCGACGACGAACTGCAGGACTGGATTGACAAATCCCTGAACGAAACCGCGACCGAGGCGGAGGCGCGCGCGCTTGAGGAACGCTTGCTTGAGGATGCAGAAGCTCGCGATCACTACCTGAACGCCGTGAATGTTCACGCCTCGCTGCGACGCCGGTTTTCGGCCGAAGAAGAGGTGAAAGTTCCTTCCGTCACGCCTTTTCCGGGCAAGACCCGGCGGAAGCTCGCGCTGGGGCTGGCTGTCGCGGCGAGCCTTGCGTTGATCGCCGGGGTGATTGCGCTCCTCGTGCCACCGTCACAGCCGACTGCCGCGATCACTCAAGTGGTCGGCGCCTACCGCAGTGATGGAACGGCCTATGTCGCCGGTGAGTCGGTGGAAAGTGGGCCCCTGGTGCTCGAGCGCGGATTGCTCAGGCTGGACTTTTCAAATGGCGCACGCGTTACCATCGAGGGCCCGGCCCAGCTCGACGTGATGAACGAAATGCGAGTGGTCTTGCATCGCGGGGTGGTGACCGCGACGATTCCGGAGTCGGCGGTGGGTTTTGTCGTCGATACCGCCGCCGCCCACGTCGTCGATCTCGGCACCTCGTTTGGCGTCTCGGTGAGTGAAACCGGCCAAACCGATGTCTGTGTTTTTGACGGCGAAGTGGAGGTGAGCAACCCGGCCGCGGCGGCCCCCCGCCTGGTAAGTGAGGGCCAGGCGATTCGCGCCAGCGAGGATTCGAACACGATCGACTCGGTGGCCTATGAAACGTCCCGATTTGAAAACGCCTGGCCGGTGAATTCCGGCGTCCTGCAAACCACGGGATCAATGCGTTTCGTTTCTCCCGGGCCCGACTTCCATCCGGGGAACTATGAAGACAATGAGCACATTGTAGTGTTTCCGGAACGCCGGGGATTCGTTTCCGATCGGGAGGTCCGTGTGGACCTGGTCGACCCCGGTGAGTTTGCCAAATCGGAATATCGCGAAAAGCCGATCCTGCGTTCCGGGCAACGATTGACCAGTTACCTGCTCCAGCTGGACGTTTATCCGGAAGGGAAAAATCCCAATCGCCGGCGGAGTGTTCGCGGACAGATTACCTTTGCCAAACCCATCGTCGGAGTGATCACGAGCGATCGGGTGCTGATCGAGTCGGAGGCAATTTTCGGGCTTCCCAACGTGAGCTATGGAAGCGCTCGAATGATCGAGCCCCGGCCCGAGGGTGATCTGCGTCCGGGATTCGACAGCCTGATCCTGACGGCGGACCGGCGCACCCTCTTTATCGAATTGCAGGAAAACCCCGGTCATCTCGATCAAGTCCGCGTGCTGGTGGAAGCTGATTAGTCGCCCTATGACACGTCACCCCCATTTTTGTTCACCAACCAACCCTGTTGGCTCCCGGACTCAACCAGGTTGGGTCGTTATCTTCCTGGTATGCCTCCTTGCTTTGACATCCTGGGCAGAAGGCGAGTCGAGTTCAAAGCCGAACATCATCGTTATTCTCGCCGATGATCTGGGCTATTCCGATCTCGGCTGCTACGGCAGTGAGATCGAAACTCCGCGCCTCGACGACCTCGCGGAGAACGGCCTTCGCTTCACACAGATGTACAACGCGGCGCGCTGCTGCCCGTCGCGCGCGAGCCTGCTCACCGGTCTTTACCAGCACCAGGCGGGCGTCGGCTTCATGGTCTACGGCGACTGGGGCGCGGGATACGAGGGCTCGCTCAACGAGAACGGCGTCACCCTTGGCGAAGCACTGAAGGAAGCCGGCTACACGACCTTCACGAGTGGCAAATGGCATGCCGCAGCGCACAAAGATCCACCCGCGAATTCGCTCCCCGAGCATCGCGGCTTCGACCGGTCCACGGTCGTCCGAACTCACATCGACAGCTATTGGAAGGTGCTCAGTGGGTGCGATATCTACGAGGACGGCAAGTTGTTGATTCCCGGTGACAATGACAACACGACGCTGAAGAACCCCCACAAGCCGGACAAGGACTTCTACACGACCGAGTATTTCACCGACGTGGCGCTGGGCTACATCGATGATGCGCTGGAGGATGGCGACAAGCCTTTCTTCCTCTATCTGACCTACAACGCGCCGCACTTTCCTCTCGAGGCGCAGGATGAAACGATCGCCAAGTACGAGGCCAAGCTGGACGCCCCGGAGTGGGTGGCCGAGTTCGGCGAGGGCTGGGATGAGATGCGCCAGAAGAAGTTGGCACGTCAGAAGGCCGAGGGAGTCGTTCCGAAGGGGCAGCGCCTGCCGGAGGTTCACTACTTCAACAATGTGCGCATCATGCCCGGCATGCAGACAGGCACGGATCGCAATCCACTGCCGAAGTGGAAGGATCTGTCCGAAGAGGTCAGGAAAGAAGCCCGGTTTCGTCGTGCGATTTACAACGCGCAAATTGACGACATGGACCGGAACATCGGCCGCGTGGTCGACAAGCTGAAGGAGGAGGGTGTTTACGAAAACACCCTGATTCTCTTTGTCTCGGACAATGGGTGCTCCGGTGAAATGGGAGTCTTCGGGACCCACTTCGCGGGCGGCAAATACGACTACGCTGAGGGGGAATGGCGCGATGGCGAGTTCACCCGAAGAGGCGAACAGGAGGAGGGCGGCTGGTCGCGCAAGGACAAGCTCGGCGGCGTGGGCTACATGAAGTCGAATTACGAGCAATGGAAGAAGTTCAGCGGCTGGGCAACGTCGCAGGGGCAGGGCTGGGCTTCCTATTCGAATTCTCCCTTTCGCAAGTTCAAGAAATTCGCGCACGAGGGTGGCATCGCTTCCCCCTTGATCGTGCACTGGCCAAAGGGATTCGAAGCCAGGGGAGAAGTCTCCAGTCAGCCCTATTTCCACTTTGTCGACATCATGCCCACTCTGCTCGACGTCGCCGGAGCCGAGTATCCCTCGGACTTCGGAGGCAAGGAGCGCCTGCCCCTCGAAGGAGTCAGCATGCTGCCGTATCTCCAGGAACCGGAGCAGGAAATGGAGGATCGCCCCATCTTCTGGCAACACGAGACGCATGCCGCCGTTCGCCGCGGACAGTGGAAGGTGGTCACCGACAATGATCGCAGCGAGCCGATTGCCTGGGAACTCTACGACCTCGCCAACGACCGCAGCGAGACCGAGAACCTCGCCGAAGAGCATCCGGAGATCGTCGCCGAATTGTCTGCCGAGTGGGGCCGCTTCGCCGACCGGGCCAACGTCCGTCCCTTTCCCGAAACGAGAGACGGCCCTCGCGTGGTTTCCTCGCTCCCCGGAGCCAATGCCACTGCCCTGATCGATGGCATCGAGCCGAGTTCCTCTTCCGACTACCGGGTGCCTCGTCTCAGCTTTCATCCGAATCGAGGAACGAGGGAGTGGGTTCAGTTTGAATATACGAAGCCGCAGACTTTCGAGAACGCGGGAGTCTACTGGTTCGACGAAGCCCAGGCAGCGGCCACGTTTCGCAACGAGCGCCAGGAGGTCCTTCCCAAAACCTGGGAGGTCCTCTCGTGGACGGGGAACGCGTGGAAAGAAGTCGCCCTGAAGGAGGAGCGCGCCGGGGTCGAGCGGGATCAGTTCAACCAGGTCACCTTCGTCGAGCCCGTCACCACCGCAAAGCTTCGCATCGAGATCGAGCTGCATGAGGAGCTTTCCGGGGCGGTGCTCGCCTGTCGCTTCAACGCCGAGGCCCCGGACTCGGTCACGGCCTTCACTGATCCTGATAAAGAGCTGAATCGGATCAAACAGGAGGCCGCGCAGACCCTGACGGCGGACGTCGACGAATTCAATGGCTACTCCCATCTCAACGGCAATCGTTCCGAGTTTGACGGCTGGCTCGAGAAGCACAACAACGAGGAGTTCCTGCAGCAGAACGTCCCCAAGTTTCTCTGCTCAAGCGAGGATTATACCGAGGTCTTCAACTACCGCTGGTGGATGATCACCAAGCATCTCAAGGAGTGGGAAGAAGACGGCCGGACGTATTTTGTTTTCACCGAGTTCCCCGGATTCCCCGGATGGGCCTCCAACAGCGGGGCCATTCCCGCCCCGGCCGGTCATCAGTTTTATGATCTCCGCTGGATGCGGGACCCGAAGTATCTTCAGTCCTACGCCGAATACTGGCTCGCGGGACCGCCCTCGCGCAAGATGCAGGCCCAGAACAACACCTGGCTCGCCACCCTGCCGCGACCACAAAGCCATCACTACACCAGCTGGATGGTTGATGGCTCAGAGGCGATGCTCAAGATTCATCCCGCCCCCCTGTGGCGAGAGCGGCTTCTGCCTTCGATGGAGCGCCACCAGGAAATCTGGGACCTCATTTTCCAAGTCAAAGCGCCCGGGGCAAAAACCGATGGTCTCTACAAGTGCCTCGACATGTATGACGCCAACGAGTTCACGATCTCGACGACGCTGGGTCTGATCGCGTCACGCGGTGCCTTTTCAGGATACACTGCACAGATCAACCAGGAGGAACCCTACCAGGGACAGGAGCGCTGGCGTCGCTACTTCACCGACGGCAAGGGCTGGCAGGCGGCTTTCGACGAGGGGATGAAGAATGATCCGCTCATCTATCCTCAGCCGTTCGACCTTCGCAATTACACGGCGACGGCTCAGCCATTCGGCGGCAATCATGACTGGTTCATCGATCGGGACGGAGAGCGGAGATCGAAGAGCCCGAGAAGCTATCCCAACTGTTTTACCGTTCGCCCGTCGTTGAACTGCTACATGTACGGGAACTATGCCTCGCTCGGCAATCTCTACGCGCTGCAAGGTGATGACGGGAAGGCGAAGAAATACACCAAGCGAGCAGCAGAGCTCCAGGAGCAGATCATCAAGGCGATGTGGCATACGCCGACCAAGGGCGACAAGCACCTGTTCTACGAGAAGCGAGGTGCCATCGATGATCCCTTCTTCTTCACGCGCCTCGCCGGAGACAACCTGCACACCGGAGGTGTCGTCGATCAGCTCAGCATCATTCGCGAGACGGTTGGCTACACGCCCTGGTATTTCAATCTGCTGCCGACCGGGGACGAGCAGTTCGACATCGCCTGGAAGCAGTTCGATGACGAGAAGGGATTCAAGCAACCCTTCGGCATGTCGACCGCCGAGTACCGCCACGACTTTTTCAACGAGATGTCCTACGGCTGGAACGGTCGCGGTTGGCCTTTCCAGAACTCGGTCGTCTACAAGGCCTACGCCAACTACCTGAGAAACTACAAGGCAAAGCGAGACGAAATCAGTGACGACGATCGCCAGCTGCTCTACGAGCACATGACGCAGTATGTCGAGCTTCACGGCCGCCGCCGCTCCATCGGCGAGTGGTATCTCCCGCGCACCGGCGGATACCGAATGCCCGGTGGCGGCGATGTGGACCAGAGCCGTCCGGCCATGGGTAAAAGCTTTGGAGATGTGCAGGACTACTTCCACTCCACCTTTCCCGACATGCTGATCGAGGATCTCATCGGGTTTCTACCCAGTCATGAGAAGCGGTTTACGGTTCATCCCCTGGTCCCCGAGGATGCGTGGGATTTCTTCTACCTCGGAGACCTGCGCTACCATCATCACGACGTCGAGATTCTCTGGAAACGGGACTGGGACAGCGAGCAGGCCGGAGATCAAGGCAAGCTCTATGTCTGGGTGGACGGCGAGCGGATTGCCGAGAGTGATGACCTTACTGCGGCACTGGAGGTGAGCCTTCCTTGAGAATCCCTGCATTCACTTTGTCCTAACGAGCCTGCCACCATGATTCGAAACAGCCTGCTTGCTATCACGTTCTTGATTCTTCCTATTGGATTGGCTGCACAAGAGAAAAAGAGGCAGTCCGTCAAGCACGTCGTCTGCACGGCCGAAGAATCGGCGCAACGGATTGAAGCGGCGATCCGCGAGCGGATTCGAAAGCCTGAGGGCGAACTGACAGCGGCTGATTTCGAACGTGTCACTCATCTTTCGCTCGCCGGGAAGGGCCTGACCGACATCACGCCGCTGGCAAAGCTCACGAAGGTCAAGAGTCTGAATTTGGACTACAACGAAATCTCCAACCTGACTCCTTTGGCAGGGCTTGTGGCGTTGGAGAAATTGCATCTCGGTTCGAATCAAATCACTGACCTGAGCCCGTTAGAGAACCTGACAAACCTGAAATTCGTCCCGCTGTTCCGAAATCAAATTTCCGACCTCAGCCCCATCGCGAATTGGTCCCACGCCGAGCATTTGGCGCTCTATTGCAACCCGGTTTCCGATCTTCGTCCGCTCCACGGTCTCGCCAACCTCCGCAAAGTGAAACTCCAGGGTAATCCCGTTTCACCCGAAGCACTCGATGCCGCTCGCAAGTCCCAACCCGGGTGTGAATTCATGTGGCAAGCCACACAACACGTTTTCGATTCACACAGCCCGTTTGATCGCGGGCCTGTCGAACGTCATTTGAAACTGCCGGAAAGCGAGATTCCACGCGGCAATGGTTTATTCCCTGAAACGTTCACAGCAAAATACCCGGTTGATCGCGAAAGCCGGAATTGATGCAGATTTGCTCATGAAACCCATTACCCGTTCCATAGGATACAACCTGTCCGTCAGCATCCTGATCGGGATTTCGATTCTGCCATGCGCGGCGGAGGATCTGACCTTTGAAAAGGATGTCATTCCGTTTCTGGATCACTATTGCTTGGAGTGCCACGATGATCTGACTGCAAAAGGCAGGCTGTCGCTGGAACAGATCGATCCCCAAATCGCCGGCGGGCCGGACTTCGAAAAATGGCGCATCATCCTCGAGCGAGTCAAATTCCACGACATGCCCCCGGCCAAGTCCGATCAACCCGACTCTGCCGAGCGCGAGGTCCTGCTGAGCTGGATACACAGTAAGTTGCTGGAGACGCAGCAACCTGGCTTTCCGGTCGAAGCCAAGCTGAAACTGCCGGCCTACGGGAATTATGTCGATCATGCTGCTCTTTTTCACAAGCCTGCCCCCGGCCCGGTGATTCCGGGACCCCCACGGATCTGGCGGTTGCGGCAGGGTATCTACGGGAATCTCGACATCGGGGATGCTCGACTGAAGCGAACTCATGCCCTGACAGACCCACTCGTACTGGCCGATGGGGAGGAGTTCCGGGACTATGCGGCCCGGTATTTTATTGATGAACCATCCACAGAAATGCTGCTGGCGAACGCAGAAAAGATTGTTCCGATCCGTTCCAAGTTTGCTCTTGAGTCGTTGACCCAAGAACCGGAAGCACCAACGGACGAGGAGGTTCGTTTCGCGATTCGGAAAACGTTTCTACAAGTCCTGCGTCGTGAGCCGGTGGAGCCGGAGTATGCGCGATTCACCCGTTTCTATCGCGATGTCGTCGAGAAGAACGGACGCCAGGCCGGAGCCGAACGCCTCCTGATGGCGATCTACATGCGCCCCGAAGCCCTGTTCCGCGAGGAACTCGGCGAGGGTCCATCTGATGAACATGGACGGGTTCGGCTGTCGCCCAAGGAAACCGCGCTCGCCATTTCTTACGCGCTTGGGGATGTTCCCGACGACCATTTGATCTCAGCAGCTGCAGAAGGCGAACTCAGCACCAACGAAGCCGTCGCCGAGCAGGTGAGACGCCGGTTTGAGGAGCCGCCGAAGCGAATTGGGAACTCCCGGGTGATGGATTTCTTCCGCGAGTACTTTCACTATACGTACGCGATCGAAGTCTTTAAAGATAAGCCGGAGCGCGGCTACTATCTTCCCAAACTGTTGGTTCAGGATCTGGAATACCTGATTCAGCACATCCTCGAAAAAGATCGCCAGGTCCTGCGGGAATTGCTGACGACCGATCACTACTTCGTCGATTTTGAGTATTTGGAAGATAAGAAGGCGAATGCCTGGATCGCGTTTCAGCCCAGTTTCAGACAGCCGGGTAACGGCAACAACCCGGTCAAATCCGATCCCGAATATGCCACGATCTACGGGCTTCCCCGCGACTGGATTTGGACCGACGAACAGCCTATCCGTATGCCAGCTGGCCAGCGGGCGGGGGTGTTGACCCATCCGGCGTGGCTCGCGGCCTGGAGTGGGAATTTCGACAATCATCCCATCCAGCGAGGTAAGTGGATTCGCACTCACCTGCTCGGCGGAACGATTCCGGATGTGCCGATTTGTGTCGAGGCGAAGGTTCCTGAGAACGAGCATCAGCAGTTCCGCGAACGTGTCGTGGCGGCGACGGAGAAGTCGGATTGCTGGCGTTGTCACAAGAAAATGGATCCGCTCGGGCTCCCCTTTGAGCAGTTCACACACTACGGTCTCCGTCAGCGCACCGAGCTGGGTCGGCCTGTGGATCCTTCAGGGGCGATCACGTTCGTCGATGGAAAGATTGAAACTGGAGAGGTCGCGTCGCCGATCGAATTGATGGAGCGTTTGGGAAGTTCCGAGCATGTCGAGCAAGTGTTTGTCCGTCACGCCTTCCGCTTTTTCATGGGCCGAAACGAAACCCTCGGCGATGCCGCAACCCTGCAACAGGCCCACGCTGCCTATCGCAACAACGATGGCAGCTTCGAGGCATTGGTGGTGTCGCTCCTTTCTTCCGATTCCTTTCTGCTTCGATTTGTGGGTGAGAGCACGAGGTGAGAAAAACTATTCCAAACTAACCAGGTTAAAAAAATGAACTCGAAAATGATGCCACGCCGAACTTTCTTTCGCGGCGCTACCCTTGGCGCCGGAGGCGTGTTTTTTGCTCCGTTTCTTCGGCAACTCGAAGCGGCAACCGAAGCATCGGCGGCAAAGCCTGCGCGAATCCTCTTTTTCGTTCAGGGCAACGGCATGTATCCCGATCAGATCCAGCCTGAAGGCATTGAGCGGCCCGCCGAACCGGACACGCTCGAGGATCGCCCCCTGGCCGGTCACCGACTTGCACCCTCAGTGGCACCGTTGGAGCCATTCGCGGATCGCATGGCTTTTATCCAAGGCCTGTCGGGTCGCGTTGCCCTAGGGAACCATGGATGTGGGATGGGCGCGCTGGGCTGCTTTCCAAGTCCCAAAGATGCCTTTGCCGAAACGATCGACGCCGTCATGGCGAAGGCCTTGCCGGGTATCTTTTTCCACAGCGGTCTCGGCGTTGTGACCGATCCGGAGACATCGATCATTTACAATGTCTCCGCTCGCAGCAAGGGCGTCCCTCTGCCGACTCAATGCAGTCCTCTGGGCGCTCACAAATCGCTCTTTTCCATCAGCGGCGGCGCGGCGGAACGCAAGAAATTCGACGCCAACACCCAGTTGCTCGATTTCCTCGCGGACGATGTGAAAAGGATGCAGCAACGGCTCGACGGCGCTGAGAAAGAGAAGCTCGACCACTACCTCCACGCCTTCGAATCGATGAGCGGTCGCCAGGGGTCGCTGGTGAAATTGCAGGAGCGTATCAGCATGTCCGCGCCGGAGATCACGGAGCGATTCGGTGCTGACGCCTTTGCCTTCGAGCGGATGGAAGCGCAGTTCGAGGTCGCCGCCGGTGCCTTTATCGCGGGCCTGACCAATGTGATCACTGTTTCCTCCGGCGCAGGCAGAAATAAGGTGGGGGTTTCTTTCGATGGATCCGAGTTGGATCTCGAGGCCGGACCGATTCCCGCTCATGAAGTGGGACACCAGAAAACGATCCAGGAAACGCCCGCCGCCGAGCTTCACATCCGAACCCGCCGGCGGCATTGCGAAAAACTGGCGGGTTTTGTGCGCAAGCTGGAATCAATCCCCGAGGGCGAAGGCACGATGATGGACAACACGCTGATTGTTTATCTCTCCGACGCCGCCGATCAGCACCACGCCAAGGCTTACGAGTGGCCAATCATCGTGATAGGTGACCTGGGCGGACGCCTGAAGACCGCCAACCGCTACCTGCGCTATCCGTGGCATGGTCAGAAAGGCCACCGCACCGTGGCGAACTTTTACACCACCTTGCTCCATGCCGTCGGTGATCGCCGCGATCGGTTTGGACTCCCGGATTTAACCCTGCAGGACATCGATCAGGAAGGTCCACTGACGGAGATTCTCGTATGAAGATCTGCACCCTTCTCGGAGCTCTCCTGCTCAGTCTGCTTGCCGGATTTGCTCACGCGAATCACCGTGTCGCGCTGGTCATTGGCAACAGCCAATATCCCGGCAAAGACGCAATTCCAACCGTGGCGCAGGACGCGGAGAGCGTCGCGAAATTGCTGAGGGAGCGAAACTTTCGCGTCACGACCGCCTTGAACCGCACTCGCGATGAACTCCGGATCTCAATACAAACCTTTATCGACACGACGCCGATTAATGGCACCGCTCTGATCTATTTTGGCGGCCACAGCATGACCGCGAAGAACAACCAAGACGAGATGCAGGCCCTCTTGCTCACGGTGGACGGAAACCGGAAAGCGATCATCCTCGGCGAGCTCCTCGAACAGGTGGGAGAAAACTCCGCCGCGAAAAGCACGATCATCCTTGTCGACAGCGGGCAAGGCATCCCACCAGGCTACGATGAGCGTCGCGGTCCCGCCGGACTCAATGCCTTCAACAAATTGCCCGACGGCGTGTCGCTGAATTTCGCGGTAGAACCGAACACTTGGAGCGATCATCCAGGGGCGATGGCAAAGAGGCTCGCCGAGTCGAAAAGCTCGGATCTGGAAACCTGGTTGAGCGAGGCCAGCCGCTGGCAACTTTCGACCTGTGAACCGGGAGCCATTTCGAAACCAGCCTCGCACGCGGTGTCGCTGTCGGAGAGATTGGTTCGTGGCAACGCAGCCGGGGACGAGTGGGTCTCTCCCCATGGAACCGTTTTTTGCTGGTGCCCTGAAAAGGGTGAACAGCCCGGATTCTGGATTGGAAAATACGAGGCCCGGAAATCCAAATTCCCCACCAAACCCAATCTCATCCATCGAAATTATCCCGCGCATTCCCTGAGGCAACGCGATTTGAACGAACTCCTGGCGAGCCTGACCGATACCGAGCAGAAAGCGGGTCGCCTGCCACAAGGCTGGGAATACGCGCTGCCTTCCCCGGCGCAATGGGAGTATGCCGCGCGCGCTGGCACCGAGGGCGAACGCTACTTTTCGGAAGAAACCAATCCTGCCAAACACGCCAATTCCGCCGACCGCGCACTTTTTGAAACCGGCGATGATTTGTACGCATACGCCGACCCCGCGCCCGAATCGAACGACGGATTCCCGGGACTCGCGCCTGTGGGCCGCTTCGCCCCGAATCCCTGGGGGCTGCACGATGTTTTTGGCAACGTGTGGGAGCAAACCAGCACCGGTGAGCTGCGCGGTGGATCCTGGGTGAGTCCCAAAGAGTATCTCAAAGCGAGTTTACGAAAACTGCCGCCGAGCCATCCCACAAAGCCAAGTGACCATTTCCCTTACGCCTCAGAATTCGTCGGCTTTCGACTCATGATTTGCGAGGGTTAAATGATGCGCTGCGCAATCCGATCGAGAAAGTTCTCTACCGTCCGAGCAAGCGCCCTTTCACCGCGGCCCACAAGGGAGAACCCGTCCTGGACCTTTTATTGCATGACCCGAATCCCGACTTCCTTTCTCGCTTTTCTCGCGCTCGGCATGTTCTGCGAGGCGCAAGAGCCCCGTCCCGCCAAACCGAACATTGTCATCATGATGGCGGATGATATGGGCTTGGGCGATACCAGTGCCTACCTGGGAAAATCACTCGGACCGAATGCGGAACCGATCGCGCAGACTTTGCGAACTCCGAATCTTGAGAACTTTGCGAAACAAGCGGTCGTGTTCACCGATGCCCATGCGCCGGCCTCGATGTGCAGTTCGACGCGGTATTCTCTGCTTACGGGAAGATTTGCACACCGGGCTTATTTGAAAAAGCAGGGCTGGTTGCCGCATGGACCCAACACACCCATGATTCAAAAAGCCATGCCAACGTTGCCGGGAATGTTGCAGCAGAATGGCTACACGACTGCGGGAGTCGGGAAATACCACGTTGGGATGACTTTTGACGACGGCTTTGGTGAGGCCGCTGACGAGTATGACTTCAGTGATGTGGATTTCACCAAGCCCTTTCTCGACGGGCCGACTCATCATGGCTTCGATGAGTATTTTGGGGTGACGGGAAATACCGAGGACCCTCTCGATCTCGAACCGCGAATCTATTTTCGAAACGATCGTTGGACCTTCACCGATCGGTCCAGGATGAAGCGAATCGGGATGAAGAACCGTGAAGGTCGCGTTTTGGCGATGCCGGATTGGGATCTCACTAAGCTTGGGCCGGATTACCTGCGAGAGGTTCAGGACTTCATTGCCCGCCAATCGAAAACACAGAGTCCCTTCTTTCTCTATTACGTTCCGAACGCCAATCACTTTCAGCGCAACCCCAAAGGCGACTACGCCGTTCCGGATGAAATCGCGGGCGAAGAGATCAAGGGGCAGAGCCGTTACACGGATGGATCTGTGGCGGGAGAGCGCGAGGACATGATTTTGGAGAACGACGTCGCTTTTGGCGCGCTACTCGAGACACTCCGGGATACGGATGATCCGCGATGGAAAGGACATAAACTGATCGACAATACGCTCGTCATTTTCACGAGCGACAATGGCCCCAACATCGGAGACAACATGGGACCCAATCCGGAAAGTGGGGGACTGCGCGGTAAGAAGGCAAAAATCTGGGAAGGCGGAATTCGAGTTCCCATGATCGTCTATTGGAAAGGCGTTCTCGATGGCGGCAGGATCAATCGCAGCGTCTCTTCACTCACCGATCTCTACGCAACACTGGCCAACGTCGTAGGGCATTCTCTCGCTTCGAACGAAGCCCAGGACAGTCATGATTCGTTGGCGTATTGGACGGGCGAGGCTGAGGGCGAGGACCAGAGAGCCCGGGTGTTTTTCTGCCACCTCGGACCTCCTTATTCCAATGACGCGCTCGCGCTTCGCGTCGGCAGCGAAAAACTGTTGATTGATGGCGGCTTGGCTTTGCCGTCCGCGGACCCCGGGCAGCGAGGAGCTTCGACTCCGAAGGTCTACCACGATCTGGATTCTGATCTCTATGAAACCGGTGACGGAATCGCGGAAGCGAATTCTGCAAGAGCCAAGGATCTGGCGGCGGTGCTTCTGAAAATTCACAATCGTGGGTATGCTCGCGAGCTTGGATCAACCGGCGATGGCGGACTGGTAGTAGAACCTGGCTGGCATAATTTGCGCAACGACCTGACCGGAGAAATCGGTTTCGAGTTCACCGTTCAAAGGGCCAGCCTGGTGACTCATCTCGGGCTCTGGGACGATCACGATCGGGATGAGCCGGCCCGCCCCGCGCGCGCGATTCCAACCGAGCACGATCGCGATCAGCCAGGTTTGGCGGAAAATCCAAACCGGCGTCGACTCGATGGAGCCCACACCGTCCGCCTGGTTCAGTGGAGTCTCAAATCGGCCACAGAAATTGCGCGGTGTGAATTCTCCGAAGGCAATTCAGGCGAGTTGGAGGATGAATTCCGATTCCTGCCTTTGGATGAACCGATTTCTCTCGAGAAGGGCGAACGTTACGGCTTGTTGATGTCGACGACTGCGGGCGATGGGGATTCGTTTCACGATCCCGCCGCCTTCGACGGTCTATCTCCCATTACCCATTCTGACGTTTCCATCATCCGCAGCCTGATGATTCGGGACGGAGATCTATCCCGACCTGAGTCGATTCCGGCCTTCGAAGATCTGCATCCGTCATTTGATCAACATCGTTTGCCGGTCGGCCCGAGTCTTCGACTGCGATCCCATTAAGCCAGGATCATGAAGCGCTGCCCCTTCACGCACAGAATTCGCATCCGAAATAATCGAGAAAAGTTGGCCAATTTTTCGGAAGCAGGAACTTAGTCTGTGAACACGCCTGAAACTCGAAATGATTTTCGTGAAACATTGTCTGGTTGCATTGATCTTGAGTCTGTCCGCGGCTTCTTTCTCCGCCGCCAAGGCTCCGAACTTTGTGCTGATTTACGTGGATGATCTTGGATGGGCGGAGACTTCGGTGGAAATGATCCAAGGTCGCCCGGACACGCGCAGTGACTTTTTTCAAACGCCGAATATCGAGCGCCTGGCGAGAGACGGCATGGTGCTTTCCGCCTGCTACTCGCCCTCCGCGCTCTGTGCGCCCTCGCGCAACAGTCTGCTGCACGGGATGACGCCGAGCCGCCTGCGTTACACGGTTCTTTCCGCCGTCGAAGCGAAGAAAAATTACCTGGGCAAGATCACGATTCCGCAGGCGCTCAAGAAGGCTGATCCCGATTACGTTACTGCCCATTTCGGCAAGTGGCACAACGAGAGCATCAAGCCCGACGCGGCCGGCTACGACGTCACCGATGGTCCGAACGGAAACGGACCCGGGGACTTCGCCGACGATGGCAAGACGCATCTTCCGGACGACGACCCCAAACGCATCTTTTCCCTCACCGACAAAAGCATCGGATTCATGAAGGATCAGGTCGCTGCGGACAAGCCCTTCTACCTGCAACTTTCCCATTACGCCAATCACATCTGGCACGACTCGCTGAAGGAGACTCGCGAGAAATACAAGGGGCTGCCCCAGGGCCGGAAGTATCAGAAGAAGGATGACACGGCCGAAGAGGAAATCTCCATCGCGATGTACAACCACGGCTGGATCATCAACTACGCGGCCATGCTCGACGACGTGGATCGGGCCTTTGGATCCCTGCTCGATGCCATCGACGAACTCGGTATCGCCGACAACACCTACGTCATCCTGACTTCCGACAACGGCGGTGGCTTTCGTGGGAACGCCCCGCTGAAAGGAGGGAAAGGCAATCTCCACGAAGGCGGGATTCGCATGCCTTCCTTCGTTCGCGGCCCCGGCATCAAGGCCGGCAGTTATTGCGATGTCCCGGTCGTGCAATGGGATTTTCTGCAGACCTTCTATGATCTCGCCGGCGGCACGGAACCGCTTCCCGCGGAACTCGACGGAGGAAGCCTGCGCGATGTGTTCGAGAACGGCAACGAAGGCACGGTAGAGCGCAATACCGAAGCGCTGGTGTTCCATTTTCCCTGGCATACCGGCGAACCCGAATCGGTGATCCGCTTGGGAAATTTCAAACTTCGCAAGAACCTCGATACCCTGGAGACGGAGTTGTTCGACATCAGCGAGGATCCCGGTGAAGAGAATGATTTCGCTCAGAATTCACCTGAGCTGGTTGAGAAACTCGACCGACTTCGCGCCGAGTATTTGGATGCCGTCAATGCCGAGACCGTGACCCTGACCCGCCGCAATTACGTGGAACTGCTCGAAGGCGGGTGGATCGAAAACGGCCGAGAACGTCTCGCCAAGCTCGAGGCCGACCTCTCCGCCGATCCGGACAACAAACAGAAAGCCTTCCGCGTCGACGTTTCCCGAAACCACGTGAATTTCCAGGACCGACAACTCGAACGCTCCAAGCGACTGATCAAACTGCACGAAGAACGCGGCACGGCGGACAAGAATTAATCCAGACCATGAAAAACCTCACCCTCATCCTCCTCCTGTTTCTCGCCCTGGCGACCCGGTTATCGGCTGCTGATGGCGACGCGCCGAACTTCATCCTCATCTACGCCGACGACCTCGGCTACGCGGACACATCGGTGCAGATGATGGACGACGATCCCAGCACGAAGCACGACTTCATCCAAACACCCGGACTGGAACGGCTCGCGGAACTCGGCGCACGGTTCACGGCTGCCTACGCTCCGACCCCGACCTGCACCGGATCGCGGATCAGTATTCAGATGGGAAAGAGTTCGGCGCGGATGCAGTATCGCAACGTCTTTGACGTGCTCTCCCACTACCAGCGCCCCGACGGCTACGATGATGAAACGACGATGGGCGAAATGTTCAAGGAGTCCGGCAGGAACTACGTCACCGCGATGTTCGGCAAAGGCGCCAGCGCCCTGGGTCGTTTCGAAGATGCGGGCTACGACGTGACCGACGAGTTGCCCGGCGAACCCGGCGGCAACGGCAACGGTCACGGCTCTTACTGGGATGTGAAGAAGAAGACGCCTTTTCCGCCCGACAATCCGAAGCGCCTCCACTCGTTGCGAAGGGATTCCGTTGCCTTCGTCAACGAACACGCCGGCAAGCACCCCTTCTTCATGATGGTCAACCACTATGCGCCGCACATTCCGCACCTGGCGACGAAGGAGGCCTTCGAGCGGAACAAGAAACGCTGGATCGAGCAGGGGCGGGACACCGATAAGATCGACGAAGAAAAGTCCCCCGTGCAACGCGAGATCGTCTACGCCGCGATGGTCGAAGAGATGGACATGAATGTCGGCGCCCTGATCGACGCGCTCGAGGCCAGGGGCGAGCTCGACAACACCTACTTCATCTTCACCTCGGACAATGGCGGCGGGCACTCTCGCAAAGAGAAGATCGACGGCGTGAGCCGCCGCTTCAACGGCCCGCTCCAGGAAGGCAAGCGCTCCATCTACGAAGGGGGCATCCGCGTCCCGACCGTCATCGCCGGTCCCGGCATCAAAGCCGGCTCCCAGTGCGACGTGCCCATCGTGCAATGGGATCTTCCTCCCACTTTCCACGACCTGAGTGGTAGCAAGGCCCCGCTTCCCGAGGGCGTCGACGGCGGCAGCCTGCGTGAGGTGTTCGTGAAAGGCAACCAGGGCAAGGTGAAACGCGCGGCCCCCGGCATCATCCACCATTACCCCTGTCACTACCACCCGCCGATCAGTTCGATCATCATCGGGGACTACAAGCTCATGCACCATCTCAACTCGGGTGAGATCAAGCTGTTCAACCTCAGGGAGGACTACCGGGAAGAAAACAATCTCTACCTCGATATGCCCGACAAGGTCGCCGAGATGGACGCCATCCGCCGGAAGTATGTCGAAGAGGTCGACGGCGGCACCGCCGAGCAGGTTCGCGAGGCGCTCTACAAGACGATGGACCGATTCGGTAGCCAGTCCAAAGAAGGTTTCCGTAAGAAACTGGCCGAACTCGAGGAAGAAAAACCGTCCGACTTGGCAGCAAAAAAGGCGGCCCTGCTGAAGGACCTGAACGAAAAACTGAAGAAGAACGAGCTCAACAAGGAGAAGACCCGGCTGCACGCCCTCAACCACTCCTGGTTGGACGGCGCCCCCAAGAACGAAGCCGAGGAAAACGTCGAGGCCAAATGGGTGGACCTCACTGAAGAAGCGGTTCTCCAACAGAATCCGTGAACCATTTTACCAACTGAACCATGAAGCTGCTCCCACTCATCCTGTTCCTGCTGGCCTCAACCGTGCTTTATGCCGGGGCGACGCCGAACTTCATCATCATCTACGCCGATGACCTGGGCTACACCCAGACCAGCGTTCCGATGATGAAGGACAGACCCGAACTCGCGCACGAACTTCACCAGACTCCGAACCTGGAAAAACTGGCCGCCCGCGGCATGCGTTTTTCCAACGCCTATTGCCCGTCACCCGTCTGCACGTCTTCCCGCGCCAGCATTCAGTTCGGCATGACGACGGCCCGCGTCGGCTGCATCTCCATTCACGACGTGGTCATGAACAAGAAGGAGATCGACATGGGCAAGAACCTCTCCATCGCCGAGATGCTCAAGGAGGCGGACAAGGGTTACGTGACCGCCTTCTTCGGCAAAGGCTGCACGCCGATGGGGTGGTTCAAGGATCACGGATACGACGTCACCGATTTCATCCACAAGCATCCGAATGGAAACGCCCATGGCGATTGGTGGGAACCGGCGGAGAAGACGCCGATCCCACTCGATGATCCTAAGCGCATGTTCAGCTTGGCAAAGACGTCGACCGGCTTTCTTCAGGAACGCGCCAGGGATAAGAAACCGTTCTTCATGATGATCTCTCACTACGCCCTTCACGTGCACAACACGTCCCTGAAGAGCACGCGGGAAAAATACCTGAAGCTCCTCGCAGAACAAAGCGGCATCGAAGGAGGCATACCCGACATCTCAAAACACGACGCCAAGGCCGATACGGTGGATAAGAAGCTCCTTTCCCTCAGGGAAATTGCGAACTACGCGGCGATGATGGAAAACATGGACACGTCCATCGGCACAGTGCTCGATGAGCTCAAGGCACTTGGGCTGGAAGAGAACACCTATGTGATCTTTTCCTCCGACAACGGTGGCGGTTTGAAAAATTCCCCGCTTCAGGGCGGCAAAGCCAAAATGTGGGAGGGCGGTCTGCGCGTTCCGATGATTGTTGCCGGCCCCGGGATCCCGGCCAACTCACAATGCGATCAACCGGTCGCGCAGTGGGACTTCCTGACAACCATGCATGACCTTTCCGGCAGTTCCGTCCCGCTTCCGGACGACCTCGACGGCATCAGCCTGCGCTCCGTGTTCGAGAAGGGAAATGACGGTAAACTCGCCAAACGCGACACCGGTCTGGTTTTCCACTTCCCAGCCTACTACACCGTTCCGATCACTTCCTACCGGGATGGCGACTTCAAACTCATGCGTCATCTCAACACCGGTGAAGTCAAACTTTTCAATGTCAGTGAAGATATGGGCGAATCCCGTGAACTATCAAAAACCATGCCCGAGAAGACCACCGATATGATTGAGCGACTGGACCTCTACCTGGAAAAAGTCGGAGCGTGGACCATGAAAGAAGTTTACGCCACTCGCCAGGAGGAGCTTGATGAGTGGATCGAGCGTGAGCAGGAGCGGATCGCGAGCATCGAGCGGGAGCTGGCGGATGGTGGCCTTAGTGCGGACGAAAGTAAGAAGTTGAAGGCTGAGATGAAAACCGCCAAAAAGAATTTGGAGAAGCATCGGCTGAACTCCAAGCAGCTGGACGGCAACCGTACCTCGGAGCGCTGGTTCTGAACAAGGGCATCAAGCCAAGCGTTCTCTATCCATGAAAATAGCCAGTTTCACTCTCTGCTTCGCAATCGCCGCGGACTTCCTCCCGCACACCGGCTCCGCAGCCGATTATCCGCTCAAGCCGGTTTCCTACAACGACGTGGAAATGAGTTCGGAGTTCTGGCTGCCACGTATGGTGACCCAGCGCGAAGTGCTCGTCCCGTGGGCCTTCGAGCGCACCGAACCCGGAGTCGCTCACCTGCAGGCGGCGGCGGATTTTATCGATGGAAAAAAGGTGGAGGATCACCGCGCGCATCGCTTCATCGATTCCGATCTCTACAAGGTCATGGAAGGAGCTGCTTACCTGCTGCAACTCGAGCGCAATCCCGAGTTGGAAGCGAGAATGGACAAGATCATCGCGGTCATCGGCGAGGCGCAGGAAGAAAACGGCTACCTTTACCCGTCACACACCACGGGCGTTGGCACGGAAAAAAACATGATGGGCGACCGCCCCTATTCTTTCGTCGTCCACAGTCACGAGCTCTACAACATGGGCCATCTTTACGAAGCCGCAGTCGCCTACTACGAGACAACCGGCAAGGACGCCCTGCTCAAAATTGCGGAGAAGAACGCGCAGCACATCAACCGGGTCTTTTTCGAGGGCGATCCGAAATACAATGACGGAAAACCCATCCGCCAGGCTCCGGGTCACCAGGAACCCGAGTTGGCATTGGTGAAGCTTTACCGAGTCACCGGCAAGCAACTCTACCTCGACATGGCGCGGAAGTTTCTTGAGATCCGCGGAGTGACTTACGTGCCCGATGGCGAAGGCGTCATGTCGCCCACTTACGCTCAACAGCACAAACGGGTGACCGAGCAGAGCGAAGCGGTCGGTCACGCGGTTCGGGCGACCTATCTCTATTCCGCTATGGCGGATATGGCCGCGCTAACCGACGAAAAGGGATATGCGGAAGCACTCGACCGTATCTGGGGTGACATTACCAATACCCGGATGCACATCACCGGCGGGCTTGGAGCGGTTCACGGAATCGAAGGCTTCGGCCCGCAGTATGAGCTGCCCAACGCCCACGCTTTCAACGAAACCTGCGCCGCCGTCGGTAATGTATTTTTCAATCATCGCATGTTCCTGCTGCACAAGGATGCCAGGTATATGGATGTCGCCGAAGTCGCGCTGCTCAACAATGTGCTGGCGGCGGTGAACCTGGAGGGGAACAAGTTTTTCTATGTCAATCCGCTCGAAGCGGATGGGAAGTTTCCCTTCAACCACGGCACGGCGGGGCGTGCTCCCTGGTTCGGCACGGCGTGTTGTCCGTCGAACATGGCGCGGCTGATTCCGCAGGTGCCGGGCATGACCTATGCGCACGACGACGAAAATCTCTACGTGACCTTTTATGCCGAGAGCAGCACGGAAGTCGAAGTCGGCGGGACGCAGGTAAAAATTGCGCAGGCGACCGACTACCCGAATGATGGCAAAATTTCGATCGATCTCGACCCGGCGCAGCCTGGCAAATTTCGACTGCACCTGCGCATTCCTACGTGGGCGCAGGGCAAACAGTTCGTGCCGGGAGACCTCTATGATTTCGTCGATCCGCAGGAGGTACAGGTGGCCCTGAAGGTGAATGGTAAGGCGATCGAGGCGACACCGTTGGAAAAAGGATTCGTTGTCATCGAGCGCGAGTGGCAAACTGGCGACAAGGTGGAGTTGGACTTGCCGATGCCGCTTCGCGCAAATCGCAGCCATCCGTCGGTGGAGGCGAACGTGGATCGTATCGCTCTGACTCGCGGACCCTTCGTGATGTGTGCCGAGGGGATCGACAATGGCGGCGTGACCCAGCGTTACTTTTTCGAAGGTAACCCCGAAACGGCAGTGGCAGAACTTTCGAAGAGAGCCATCGAACACGGCTCGTTTCTCCAGGCGACGATTTCTGCCGACGCTGTTGCAGAAGACGGTGGCAGCGAAGCAGGAGTCCCCCTGGTGCTGACGCCTTACTACGCCTGGAACAATCGTGACACCGGTTCCATGACGGTTTGGTTTCCCACCAAATCGGAAATGGCGATCTACGACCCCCTTGCCCTTCCCAAAGAAAGTGTTTTCACCGAGATCACGGCGTCACACACAGCCGAAGAAGATACCGTGACCGCGATCGGTGACGGCGAGGTCGACAAATGGTCGAGCGGAAACAAGGCGCTGCGTTGGACCAGCCGCGGGCAGCCTGGAAAACCGCAGTGGGTTGTCGGGCGTTTTGCGGAATCGAAGAGCATTCGCAGCGTCGGGGTTTTCTGGATGGATCGCTGGCAGGGCGATGTCAGATTTCCCAATCAGTGGTCGATCGAGGTCGAGCAAGCTGGCGAGTGGAAGCCCTTCGAACTTTACACCACCGACAAATACGACACGCGCGGGAATCAATACAACGTTGTTCACCCGGCTGCGCCGCTGACCTGCGATGCCATCCGCATTCACATGACCCCAAAGGAAGACACCGCGGTGGGAATCATCGAAGTGCGAGTGCAGCTTGAGGAATGAAAAATCGCAGCACGATCAGAGATCGAACAGGGATTGCCATTGCGGCGCTTTTGTTCAGCTGCGCATTCTCCGCAAAAGCCGCTGAAGAGACGGATCATTGCGCCCGGCTTCAGCAAGAGGTTCAGGGAAAAAAGCACGGATTCCTGGCGGGCAACGTCAGTTACTATGTCGGCGGCTTTCACGCGAGCTGGAAACTGATCGAGGACGAGACCATCGGCTTGACCCACCCGTTTCATCACGATTTGCGCAGCCGTGGCGTGGGCCTTTTGGAGAGCGAACTTGAGGGGGGCGAGCACACCGGGGCGGGAAATGATTTCAGCGGTTGGGAATTCTACAAGGACACCCGCGTGCTTTACGGCAGCGTGATCGTCGGTGGCGAAACTTACCGTCATCCGAAGCCTGTGCGGATGTTCTGGCGGCCTGACAAGATGGTCTGCGAATATGAGATCGGCGACGTCACGATTCGCGAGGAAAAATTCGTCGGCGCCAACGATGCCGCCGCATCGATCATCACCGCGTCGCGACCCGTAACCCTGCGGTTTGAGGGACACAGCTTTTTTGTTCGGAACAGTGTCGAGTCATCGGCTCGCATAGGTTTTTCCTCTGAGCAGAACGCGATTGTCATCGCCGAAGGTGGCACGGTGAAATCCCGCCCAGACCCCGACGCAACGGAACGAATCGGACCGATTGTCTACGAGGGAATGACCACCGTCTTGTCTGCCTCGCGCGACTTTTCGAAGAGCGTGCAATTTCCCGAAGCAGAGAACGGAATGAGACTCTACCGGTTTGAAGTTCCCTGCGATTCGGAAGGCGTCACCGTCTCCTGGGCGATGCACGACGAAGCTGATACCGCAGTTCGTTCGGCCCGCGAGATCATCGCCAACGATTCGGAAATGCTGGCGGAGAAAACGGCTGAAATGAATCGTCAACTGAATCGGGAAATTCCGCAGTTTCGCTGCAGCGATCCGAAGCTTGAAGAGATCTACTACTACCTGTGGGCGCTTCATTTGATGTACTACATCGACGTTCAGAGAGGCTGGGAAATGGAGAATCACACCCAGACAGCGGTGAACAATTTTCTCGGCATGCATCGCTACGATGCCTGCTTTCAGATCAAGGTGGGGGCGTGGATGGCTGACAAGCCGCGATTCGCCTACGGCAATGTGCTGACCTGGAAGCATCTCGTCGAAAACGGCCGCTACAGGGAACTTCCCAACGGCCTGATCCAGTTATCAGACAACAAGGGCACGACCTGGCATTCAGGCGCCTACGGAGCCGAGCTGTCTGAGCATGTCCTCGGTGCCTGGCAGATTTACCAACACACGGGAGACTTGGAGTTTCTCCGGGACTGCTACGAGGGCTATTTTCGAAAAGTGTTCTGGAATCTAATTGCGGGCTTCGCAATGAACGAATTCGAAGTCGCCGATGCGCTGGAGCAAATGGCGCTACTCACCGGACACGCGGATGACGTCGAGCATTGGCAAACACTCGTACGGCGGGACCCTGAGCACATTCGCCTGATGTTCGATCAGCGTTGGGAGGCGAACGGCCATGCCAACTACTTCGCCGGGGGCAAGCAGGGCATGCTGATGACCAATGCCTTCTGGGCGATGCGTTCGAAGCACTTCCCCCGGGAATACGCTGAGAAAATGGTCAACGCCTGGGCCCTCGATCGGGAGAAAGGATTTCTCGGCGATATTTTTCCCCGGGCGATGTCTGGGTATTCGATGGAGAAATTTGCAACGCCGGTGGATCACTCCTTTGGCTATACCCCGGACACGGCCTATTTCGCTTTGGATGGGATGTTTCGCCAGGGGCTGACGAGCGCTGCCTCGGAACTGACCATCGATCAACTCTCGAAATACAACTACCACGAGGAATGGGGAATTCCGGTGGCACCGGAGGCCTACCAGCGTGACCTGAAACTGTTCGGCGATCAGTATTCCAATTTTAACGCCGGGAAGATTCTATTGTTCCTCGAGGGGCTGGCCGGAATTTCCTATTCGGTTCCGGAGAAGTCGTTCCGTGTTCGCGACGCCATGCCGACGTCCTGGGAGTGGATGGAGTTGGAGATTCCGATCAAGGCAACCGATAGCAAGAAAACGCTTTGGACGAAGGTTCGGATTGAGCGGCGAGATGCGACCAAGACGGTCACCGTCGAAAACAGTCCGTTCGCCGTTACCTTGGAACCTTGGTTGGAAGGGCGAAAACTCGCGGAGAAACCGAAGGTGAGCGGCGGAGGATTGGTTGAAATAGAACCGTCCCAGCCCGGCCGCGTTGCGATTCGGTTTGAAGATAATTCTCCAAACAGTTCCGTTTCTCTTTTGATGAAGTGATAACGAGATTCTTGCTGCTACTTTCCGCCATCTTCTTTGTTTCTCAGATTGGCTCTTGCTTTTCGCCATGATTTTGCTGGCAGCAGGAGAGTATCTAGCGGACGCATTTGAGCTCCGCTCCGGAATCGCCGAAATCCAGCGGCCCCGTCGTGATCGGCGCGATGTCCACCGAGCTGTTTCTCGATTTCCTCGTCATCCGCATGGATAGCAAGAAGGCAGAGGAGAGGGTGTGGAATCCACTATCAACCTGATCACCCCCTTAATGTCCGGAAACTCGATTACTGCAAATATTCCAGAGGTGTCAGAGTGTTGTGGAATTTCTAAATTTCGAATTTCCCATTTCTCTTGCCGTTTGATCGCGAAATTCCCAGAGGGGTGAGAGCGCGCCCGACGGAAATTACGAACGGAAGTGACGGCCGCTATCGCACTTGATCGGATCAATCAAGCCGACTTTGAAAAATCGAAAAATGCCGTGTGGCAAGCGTGTGTTTTGTCTCTATGGACTTGTAACTCGCTGAATATCAACGATCAAATTTTCTCAGACAGGGGTTCGACTCCCCTCGCCTC
>JAHELS010000070.1:5604-26122 GCA_024644085.1 Rhodopirellula sp. | reverse complement strand
GCATCATGATCAAGGCGTCGCCTGATCGCGGGATGACCTGGCCGAAGGAACATCGTTTGCTTCTCGACGAAGGCGACGGCCGTGGTTATTCGTGCATGTCGATGATCGACCAGCACACCGTTGGCATCCTGTACGAAAGCAGCCAGGCCGACATGGCATTCCAGCGTATCCCGCTGGGCGATTTGATTGGGACCACGAAAGAAACGTCTCGCGAGACACCGGCGGAAACGACGAAAAACTCGCAACTCCAGCTTCCACGGGTCTTCGGTGACCACATGGTGTTGCAAGCCGATGCCGAAATCCCAATTTGGGGACACGCAAAGGCAGACGCGGATATTTTGGTGACACTTGGCGATGAGACGCGGAGAACCATCGCTGGAAACGACGGAAAATGGGAGCTGCGATTCGGGCCACGGCAAGCCACTTCGACCGCGACGATGATCACGATCGAGTCCGAAGGCGAGAGGCGGGAGTGTCGCGATGTCTTGATCGGCGAAGTTTGGATCTGTGCCGGGCAATCCAACATGGAGTGGCCGCTGCGCCAATCGACGCACGGTGAGGAGGAACTGCGCGAGGCCGATCATCCTAATTTCAGGTTGTTGCATCTGTTGCCCGGCGCCGGTGGAAGCTCTGGCAGTTACACGTCGGATCATCTGGTGCGATTGACGACGGAGCGGTTTTGCCGGGGCGAGTGGAAACCTGCATCGGCGAATTCCGCGCGCGACTTTTCGGCGGTGGCATGGTATTTCGGTCGGCACCTGCAAAATGAACTCGACGTCCCGATCGGATTGATCTGTCCCGCCGTCGGGGGCACTCCGACCGAAGCGTGGATTCCGCGCGAGGCTTTGGCGAAGGATCCACAGTGCAGGGGACTGGTCGCCGGCAACTGGCTGGACAACGATCGGCTCGGTGAGTTCTGTCGAACGCGCGGCGAACAGAATCTGTTGCGCGGCATCCAGACAGGTGAAGCGATTGCCGGTGACGATCTCGGCCCGAATCACTCCTTCAAACCGGGATTCATGTGGTCGGCTGGCATCGAGCCGCTCATCCCTTATGCGATTCGCGGGGCGATCTGGTACCAGGGCGAATCGAACGCGGAAACGCCACAACGGGCTCGCCTTCATGGCCGCCTCCTACCGCTGCTGATCGAACAATGGCGAGGGCGTTGGCAGCAGGGTGACTTTCCATTTCTTTACGTGCAATTGCCAGCGCTGGATCGGCCATACTGGCCTGCGTTTCGTGATGTCCAGCGCCGCGTGGTGGACCAAGTCAACAATGTTGGCATGGCGATCACGATCGATACAGGGAATGCCGGAAACGTTCATCCGCCATTGAAGAAACCGGTCGGAGAACGATTGGCGCGATTGGCTCTTGGTTCGACCTACCATCGTGAATCGCACTCGGTTCATTGCGGACCGTTGTTTGACACCGCGGCGAGTGAAGACGATTCGATTATCGTTTCTTTTCGCCACGTTGGGGACGGACTCAAGTCATCCGACCCCGATCCACCGCGACACTTTGAAATCGGCGGCGATGACGGCACGTTTCATCCGGCTCGCGCAGAGATTGTCAGCAAGAACGCCATCAGAGTATCAAGTCCACATGTCGCCGAGCCGAAGCGCGTCCGGTATGCGTGGCTCCCGTTTCCGACTCCGCCCGTCAATCTGACCAACTCAATTGGTTTGCCGGCATCGCCATTTTCGACTGAGAGCGAAGAAGCCGTTTTCGCCAGAAAGCCAGAGTCGCCCACGGGTGACCGGCCGAATATCTTGTTCATTGTTTCCGAGGACAACAGCGATCATCTCGGATGTTACGGCGAACATCGCGTCCATACGCCTCATCTCGATGCACTGGCCGCAGGAGGTGTTCGCTACACGCGCGCCTACGTCCCCTATTCGGTCTGCAGCCCATCGCGCGCAGCGTTTCTGACCGGTCTGTACACACGGCAGAACGGCCATGTGGGACTGGCCACCCATCGGTTCTCGATGTTTCGCGATTTCAAAACCATGCCGGCTTACTTTCAGCAGGCCGGTTACTACACCGGATTTCTTGGCAAGACCCACGTGAATCCTTTACGGCTCGTGGAGGAATACGTCGATCATCGCGCGCTGCCGAGCGCCAACTTCGCCAAGACAACGAGCATCGAAAAGTATGCCGAGCAGGCACGCGTCGTGATGGAGAAGGCTGCCGAAACCGACAAGCCGTTCCTTTTGATCATCAACTACGCCGACGCGCATCGAAAGTTCGTGGGCAAGACGAAACACGGCTTCCCGTCGGTCATGGTCGACCACGAGATTGATCCTTACCCCTGGATTGGATCGGACTCGGCGCATTTGCGCACGGAGCTGCGAGACTATCTCAATTGCATTAACCGACTCGATGAGGCCATCGGCATGGTTCTGCGTGAACTCGACGCAATGAAAGCTCGCGAGAACACACTTGTCGTTTATATCAGTGACCACGGTGCGGACTTCCCTCGCGGCAAGGGGTCGATCTACGAAAATGGAACGCGGATTCCAATGATCGTGAATCACTCCAAAATTTTTCCTCAAGGCAAGGTCGAAAGCCGGATGGTATCGACGATCGATATCCTGCCCACCGTTTTGACGGCGGCGGGAATCCCGGTTCCCGAAGCGTTGCCGGGTCTCGCGTTTCAAGACGTTAACGCCGGCAAGGTCCCGCCGCGAAAGTACATCCATACGTTCACAACGGGATCGTCACCGAACTTGCTGTACGTCCAGTTCGGTATTCGCGATGATCGATACAAGCTGGTTTTCAATCCCGATCGATCGCTGAATCGGCTCGCGGCGTCAAGGTATGTGAACAGCCAATTACCCGAAGACCAGCACGTGCAAGGTTTTCTCTACCCGCCCGAGTATGAGTTGTATGATCTGCGAGAGGATCCGCACGAGTGGAAAAATCTGGCGGACAGCCCCGAGCATGAACAAATCAGGCAGCGATTACGAGCCGCGATGAAGGAGTTTCAGCGTCGTATCAACGACCCGCTGGCGGACGAAGATAACCTCGCCGCTTTCATCGCCGAGCAGAAAGAGTATCAACGGAAGTCCTACAAGATTCCGGGATTTCGCTGGCCGCACCTCGAGATGTTCGAGATCGCTCAAGAGGCGGCACGCGAATAACGAATGAGAGGTTCGACGTGAACGCTAATTGGGCTGTTCGATCGGCGCCGCTGAGGTGACTGCATAAAAGCGAGGCGGTCGGAATGTCGTCACCGCGATCCAGGTGGCCAGTAGCGCTGCGGCACACCAGGCTGTGTTGCGGACCATTGGGAACGAGGACTGCTGGACCGCAACTGCGACCAGCGCCCAAACGATCGTGCCGCCGTAAAACGGATCGTTCCGCCAGGCAAGCCACATCGCGATCGCTGTTACGAGTACCAGCGATCCGCATGCTGCGCCGGTGGCAATTTCCCCGGAAAAACTTACATCCGCCTCTCGCAGCATGGCGGCAGTGCTGATCACCGTGGCGGCACTGATCCAGCCGAGGTAGAGCGACGGCGCGAAGAAAAGCCACCTTCCCGCGCGAGCGGACGGATGAAGCTGAACATGACGACGGAGAAAATAGACAGCCGCCGTCAGCGCCAATAGGTGGGCAAGAATGTTCAGCCAGACAGCAAGATCACTCGAGTGGATGCTGATCGGGACAAACCCGATCGACGCGAGGCCGGCGAGAATCAGGCCGAAGGTGGCGCGTCGCAACTGCGGCGAGTCGACTTCGTTTCCACTGGCGAAATCGATTGTCAATCCCACCATCCCGATAAAAATGACCGCCCAAATGCTGAAGGCGTAAGCCGCAGCATCGACGCGGCTCGTTCCGTAATCGGCGAACTGCTGTTCGCCACCGGGAAACAGCGGAGCGCCGAAATTGACGATCGGGACAGCGATGAAAACCAAAAGCAGGAATCGATACATGGATGTAGCTCTCGCTGCGACATGCCGGTTTTAAAAACCCTGCAAGCCTTTTGATCATTTCCTGGTCGGATCGTGGCCCCAATTCTTTAGACTGTAGCACCAATTTGTTTCGGCGATGTCATCGCCAGGTTGCTGGGCGAGATGTCGCTTGATATAGCCGCAAACCTTTTTCATATGATCGTACTGATCTTCGTCTAGTTCTGATTTCTTCGTCCGCGTGATCTCAACAATCTTGCGACCCGATTTGTGGCCGGTGGACTCACCGGAGTCTGCATCACCCACCGACTTCGATTTCTCGGTCTCGAGCCACTCTTCAAGCTCTTTTGGTTGCATATTCACCAGATCGTAAAATTGATCGTAGGTGGATTGTCGTTTGTCACTCAGGGTGTTGCTCATCGATAACTCGCGGGGTGGGAATGGTTTTAGAAGTTGCGGCCTCAAACAGTGCAAAGTGCATGCCGAGCGCAGGGCTGCATCCGTCCAACACGTCTCGCAAGGTGCTTTTATGCTCTGGGACCGTAAGTACCTCGTTTCGCCGGTGGCAGTTCGAGCGGCGGATGCTTCACTCCGCGAATATCTCCCGGATGCTCGACATAAATCATTTCGCCGCAACTCGGGCAGGCGGGTGCACGGTCGTCGACCAATCTGCGACACCGAGGGCAGGGGACACGATTCAGTTGAATATTCACGCTGATGTTACCTTTGGTTTGTGTTTGAGACGTTGTGATTGGGACCGAAATCGCCGGGCGTTCGATTCGAATGGGTGAAACCGCGATCTGTTCCCGGCAGGCAGCCAACGAGCCGGTGATCGCCTGCAGTTCGTCCGAATATGGAACGTTCTCACGCATTGCAACTCGCGTTCGGCATGGGCTTTGCTCCTCCATCGGACTGCTGGGGGTGGCGCAGCACGGCTCGAGATTGGTTGATGATCTTCCTGTCGCGCGGTCGGGCAGCGACCATCTGTATTAGGCGACCGTCCGTACGAGCTGAACCCTTTGATCAGGTTGCCAAAAACCGGCGTAACTCCTCGAGCGGTGAGCCGAACGTTTCCGCGTTAAAGCGACGCAAACGCGTCTGTTTGTGGTTGGCAACTCGAAAACGATGTCTGCCGTGCCTGGCGTGAGGACCGATTCACTGGTTTTCGAAACGACGAGTGATACTTGCGGGAAATCATTGTTGCGGAATTCCGAATGTCGCGGTTAGGCAAAAACTGAAATCGAATCACACTGTTGATTGAAGGTCTGTCATGAAGAAACTTGCATTGGGCAAAAGGTTCATACTCGCAGCGGCATTCCTGTCTTTCGCGTTGTCTGTGTACCTGTGGTTCAGTGGACAACGTGAGGAAGGTTTGTTCGTCGGGATCTGGGTGCCCTCCATTCTGTCGTTCGGGTGCCTTTTGTTCGCGAGCGGAGGGGCACAGCGGTGAGCACTCTCGTAATATTCATCATAGGATTTATTGTGACCGTAATCACCTTCATTGGTGCGCTGTTGATCGGATTGCAGGAAGCAGCTGACCCAGTGCAAAGTCGACCGCAAGACCTTGTGGAATTCGAGAAAGAGTTGGTTGATCGACCCGATATCGGCTGAGAGAATTCGACGGATACAGCGGCGCCGAGATCCCTCGGGACGAGCGGGCCGCGACTTCGACAGCGTCTCACGGACGAGGAGAATTCGCATGATCGCAGTGCTGCGATCACACGATGTGCTTTGCGGGAAATCGTTCTTGCTCGTCATACCGTGATGAATCCGCCGCATCGTTATCACGTTGCGGATTGAACGCCCGGCCGGTCAGCGTCATTTTTTTGGGTGGATCCCCGGTGCCATTGCCCGGTGTCAGCATCAATGATCGACTCAAGCTGCCTTGCTTCTGGCTGTCCAATTGGCAATTTGTGTTGCCGGCAATTGATTGGGGTACCCATGCTGTGCGGCTGCGCGGTGAAGATCTCGCGTGGGCTGTGGCACATGATGCGCCTTTTCCCATGTTGGGACGGCCAAACGCGAGGCGATGATCCCTCCGCTATGCCATCTACAACCTTCCTTGATCGTGGCTCGTTTGTCTCATCCGAGAGTTCCATCCTTCCAACGCCACGTAGCAAATCGCGTTTGAGACAAATGAGCGACACTTTCCACAACTCCAGCATGCGTTATGTTTGTGTCGTTGGGTCGTGTGGTTTGACCGGATCGATGTTCAGGGAGCCTCTTCATTGGACTTGGTTACAAGCAAGCTGAGTCGAGCCATCATTTTCGTCGGTTCGTTGATCGTTGTGATCGCTGTCGCCAGTGATCACGCTGCCGCCGAGACCCCGTACGATACGTCGCCGCGAGATGACCAGACTCGCCAGTTGGTCGAAGCCGCCATCGCCCATGGGAAGCTGCCCGGTGCGGTGGTTTGCATCGCCGACCGCGAAAAAATTCGATATCTCGCCGCGATGGGCGATCGCCAGGTCGATCCGACTCGTGAACCGATGACGACCGACACGGTTTTTGATCTCGCGTCGATCACCAAGCCGGTCGCGACCGCCACGTCAGTGATGCTGTTGTTGCAGCGTGGAGAGATTCAGCTCGACGATCCGGTGTCGAAACACCTGGTCGAGTTTACCGGCGCTGGCAGAGAAACGATCACGGTTGGGCAACTGTTGCTGCACACCGGAGGATTGATCGCGGACAACGCGCTGTCGGATTACTCAGCAGGACGAGCGACAGCGTGGCAGCGCATCTGCAATCTTTCCTTGAAGTCCGACCCCGGTACGAAGTTCATTTATTCCGACGTTGGCTATATCGTGCTGGGCGAGCTGGTTCACCGGGTCAGCGGTCAAAGGCTCGATCAATTTTCGGCCGAGCATATTTTCCAGCCGCTCAAGATGACCGACACAACGTTCAATCCTGCGGCCGAACTGATACCGCGAATTGCCCCAACCGAGCGGCGCGACGGGACATGGATTCGAGGTCAGGTACACGATCCTCGAGCGTTCTTGATGGAGGGGGTCGCCGGGCACGCCGGGCTTTTTTCAACAGCCGGAGACTTGGTTCGATACGGACAAATGATGCTTCGCGACGATTCGGAGCAGGGCAACGTCTTGTCGCGAGAAACGATTGCCGTGATGACCCAGCCGCACGATGTTTTTCGCGGCAATCGAACGCTGGGGTGGGATCACTCCTCGCCCTATTCACGCAATGGCGGTGCGATGCGCTCGCCGAGCGCGTACGGGCACGGAGGATTCACTGGAACCGTGTTATGGATCGATCCGGAAACGGAAATGATTTTTGTCTTCCTCAGTTCCCGGTTGCATCCCGACGGGGAAGGGGAGGTCAATACGTTGGCCGGTGAGATCGCGACGATCTGGCAGCATTGATTTGGCTCAATGATTGCCATCAAGGAGTCCACCAGCGATCAAGCAGGTCGCTCAGTTGTTCAACGCGAGATTCGTGCTCTGGAACACCCGCCAGGTTTTCGCTCTCAAGCGGATCGGATTCCATGTTGAACAGCGCCACCGAATCGAGGTACGACCCCCACGGCTTCGCACCTTCAGGGCGAGCATGCGGGACGATCAACTTCCAACCGCCTTGTCGCACCCAGCGATAGGCGATGTCGCGCTCTGGGTGTCCGAGACTCGTCGCATCGCCGGGATAGATTTCGCCGAAGACGGCGCGATCCGATTTAGCCGCCTGTTCGCGTTTCGCAATTGGCATGAGACTCAGTCCAGGCCGCGCAGTCTCGCGCGTTTCTTCGATTGGGCTCGATGACAAACCCGCGGCATCGAGCAGTGTCGGGAAGATATCGATGGTGGAGACGAGCCCCTTGTACCGCGCCGGTTCGATGACGCCGTCCCAGCGAATCAGAATCGGAGTGCGAACTCCATCGTCGAAGGGCGCTCGCTTGCTTCGCTCGGTTTGTGCAAACTCCGCCGGGCGATTGCGATCACGTTTCCGGCTGGGCCGCCAGCCGTTGTCCGAGAGAAAAACAAAGACCGTATTGTTCGCCAATTGGTTCCGTTCAACGTGTGCGACTAGCGTGCCGACCGTTTCATCGAACTGGGCGATGGCAGCGAAATAGGGAAGCTCGTGCTCGGCGACATCGCCGCGGCTGCGGGCGAGACGATAGAACTTTTCGGGCGAATCATGAGGCTGGTGCGGCAGGTAGGGCGCATACCATACCAACCACGGCACCGTAGATCTCCGGCACGCATCGATGAACTCAAAAATCGGTTGCATGGTGTTTCTACCGATCTGCAGACCGGCATCGCCATTGCCGTGGGCCACATGTTGACCTCCCGCGAGCCGTCGAACGCCGCCGAAAGTCTGGTCGCGAGGTGGTGGCTCGAAGGTTGTCATGCCGTCGGTGAAACCGCCGTTTCGATAATGGCCTTCCCAAAACTTGCCGGTTTGCAACGATCGATACCCCCGTTCGCGACGAAGGATTGACGGCAACGTTTGCGCGCTGCCGATCAATTCAAACTCGCGCCGGCGAGTCCGGTGGTAGTCCTCGACCGTGGCCATGCGGTTGTAGCCGGCGTTGCCGGGCGGGCCATGATTGAAGTGAATGCCATGCTGGTGGGGATAGAGTCCGGTCATCAGCGTTGCGAGCGACGGTCGGCAAACGCTCGAGGGAACATAGCCATTGACGAATACCGCCGACCGCCGCGCCAGAGCGTCAAGATTCGGCGTGTGAACGCGCTGATTGCCCATGAACCCGAAGTCGGTCCACGCTTGGTCATCGGCAATGATCAATACGATGTTCGGGGGCTGCGCGACGGCCGTCGGCGCAAGCGACACGAGCAGCAGGATAACGATCAAACAGCAACGTCGCGGACGGCAAGTCACTCGGTGTCTCCGTGGTGTTTCCTCCGCCATGCTTCCACGGTTCAACCAGTACGGGGGCGCATGATGTTGATACCGCATTCCAGTTTCCACAAGGCGGTCGAAATCCATTAAGATCTTACCTCGTTCGTTGTTCAACGGTATCGTCCGCCAAGATGAAAGCGCCTCATGAGCCAGGATCCTCCTTCACAAAACCCGTATCAGCCAACCGACGCCGCGGGACCCAGCGATGCGGTGCTCGCCGAGATCAAGAAGCAAGCAGGGGCGTCTTTGATCTGGGGAATCGTCGGTATCTTCTGCTGTGGAATTGTGCTTGGACCGTTTGCCGTGTATCGCGCCAATAAAGCGAAGCAATTGATCGCTCAGCACAACGTCGGTCATCAATACGCCGGACAAGCGACGGCGGGAATGATTTGCGGCATCATCGGCATCGTGCTCTTCGTGGTTGGCGTTGGACTGCAAATCTTCTTCGCGGCCCTGGGTGGAGTCCCCGCGTAGGTTCGCCGAATCTTAGGTGTCTATCGCCGCGGTAACGTTCGGCAGACGCCACCGGTTTGACGCTCATGCAGAAGCCCGGTCATCGGTTTACATCCAGTGAGACGTGAGCTCTCGCTGGTCAGGCGGTGCTAGGGCCGCAGCTTACCGATTGACTCGTTCATTCGTATGATCGTTTTTTTCGGTGGGCGAATTGGGATCCAGATAGAGCTTTACAAATGCCGCCGATTGCCGGTTATTGATCGTGTTGCCGCCAGCTGGTTGGTCCTCGGAACGGATCACGCGTTTCTCTTCCGTCCAGGGTTCGATCGTGATCCCCAGCGGGCAATCCGTGACGCGGATCAACTTTGTGATCTCGTTCCCGCTTCCCCGCTCGTTCTTGCTCTCTGATCGCTCATACCGAATCACCGGCCACCGAGTCTTTTTTTCACCCGGCATCTGGATCGGGAGGCGGACCTCCATCCAACTCCAGTTCGTCGGCATGGCGTCCCGCACGACGAGAGTGTTGCCGGGAATCGAATATTCCAATCCGGCGATCCCTTCGAGGTAGAGCAGCAACTTTCCCGCGTTGAAGTTCGAATACTGGTCACCGAACAGCTTGCCGCTACGCGTGTAGGATTCTGGAGCAACCGGAATGTTCCAGTCGTCATTGAAGTTGAAGTTCTCGAGATGATCGAGTGTCAGCCGCCATGCCGGATCGCCAAGACGCTGGCGGAACATCCCGTCGAGAGTGAAGTAGGCCGTGTCGGGTGTGTAGCCAAACGAGTGGTCGACATTCGAAGCAAATTTTTCCATTGAAACGCGCGACATCGCGAGTGGAAAGAATTTGCCGTAGAAGCCTTTGTCCTTATCAAGTGCCCATGACCGGGTCATCCTCGAAGCGTAATCGCGCGGGAAATGCTTCGAACGCATGTGCCAGAAGCCCGTCGTCATCAGCATGCCATTCTCCGGTCCCCCGAAGAAATCTTCGTGACCATTGGCCTGCCATCGCTGATCAAACCACGCTCGAATCTGGTCGCGGCCACGAGGCACAAGTCGATTCCAATGTTCGACGTCCTCCACGTTGCCGGTGAGGCGGGCCATCGCCACCAAGGCTTCCGCCGCCTCGAAGTGATTGGAGAAAAACGGGTCAATTCGCTCGCGAAAAACTTCTCGGAAGTAGCCTTCGTAACAGTCGCGCAGGAATTGGACATCGCCCGTATGCTGGTAGATCTGCCACGCTCCGAGTACGTGCTCCGAAAGTTCCGCACCATAGACACCGGAGTGCCAGGTCGTCCCCTTGTTGTCAGAGAGTTCGATCGAGCCGCGGGGTGATTTGCGATAGTGACCATTTCGGAAGAGGTGCTTCCAGGTCAGCACGTTTCCGTAAGCGTAGTGCGGCTTGTTGTTCGTCCACGCTCCCACTTTGATCTGGAACGTCGCGTCGTAGCGGTGCATGCCGAGGAAGTTATTGACGGCGGTCTGGGTGTGGTTTTCCATTTCCCATCCCATTTGCACGTCGATGTAGTACATCAGGTAGAGCGACCACAGGTAATAGTAGATGTCCTCGAACTTCCGATCCGAGCAGCGAAAGTAGGGGATCTCTTCACTGAGTTGACGATTCATCTCACGGGTCTTCGCGATCATCGCTCCGCGCGCGTTGGCGTATGAACGGGGCGATCGTTGTGACCCGAAGGCGCTAGCATCGGGCTTTAAGCCGTTGGCAGCAGCATTCGACGAGCCTGCGACTAACGCCGTCGGTTCCTCGTGCCCTGCGACATCGTGTCCTAGCATGGACATCGCAGCGTTTAACGCGTGAGGATACTCATCATGCATCGCCCACACGATCGCGACACCCGTGCCGTCACACGGCACGTCGAACTCGTACTTCGTTTCGTTGTGTTCACCCTTTGTGAACCGATGGCTGCTTGCGAAACTTCGAGAAGCGGTGAGAACGGTACTCATGCCTTGATACATGATCGGGCCGACTTGCTCGGAACGGTCCGTTTCAGGCTGGCACCGCGTCGTGCCCCCTTCGACGATGTGGATAGTGTTGTGGTCCGCGTCGTATTCGATTTTCGCCGTACTCGTCAGACTGTGGCGTCCAAAGAAACTCTGGCCATTGAACCGCAACGTGACCGGGCGGGATGCGGTGATCAGTGAGCAGGCGGCGTCGTTTGCGGCAATGAACTTTTCTTCCCGCAAAGTGACGCCGTCCACTTCGTACTCGCAGATCATCCGATCCGGCCGCCAATGCATTCTCATTGGAACCGGGTGACGATGAGTCTTCTGGTCAATAACAACGCTGCCGTAGAGAACTCGCGTGTCTTTGTAAAACTCCCAGCCGGCGAAGTCGTTGCCCCGACCGGTGTTGTCATGACCCTTGCCGCGACTGTGAACCAGTCCCACGCCGCGGCTACGAAGATCGTGATGGAACGGATGAGTCAGCCCGAGTGTTTCGTGTTCCTTCAGCTCCCAACTGGCATGGAACCCGCCAACATAGTAGGAGAGGTTTCCGGCCAGGAATCCGTGTTTCTTTCCCTGAATCTCCTGCTGCAAACGCAGACAATGATCCGAATACGGCGGGGTTTCTCCGACGGCGAAATTGATACCAAGCAGCAAGACCACCGCCGCAAATATCAGGGACGAACGATATGAAATCATGCGCGCGTATTGCCGTGTGGTAGGTCAGCATTCCATCGAAAAACGAGTAGCATATGTTATATCCAGCACCTGCCAGTCCATGGAATTTTCGAGAGGAGTGCGTCGAAAATGACTGAACCAGTGCTGATCACCGCTGGCGAGGTTAGAATCGACCCGCAAAGCGAAAGCGTATCGCGAAACAGAAATGGCGAAAGTTCGCGGGCACATTTTCGGCTGATGGGAGGCAACGCGATTAACCTCGACTTATCCGTCGCTCAACTTGAGATTGAAGAATGACGAACAGTGGACCGCCGGAAGATTTAGTACTACGGGCATTGAATAACATTGGAAAACCGATGTGTCGCGCTTCACACATGATGGCTTTTATCCTTGTAACCATGAGTCTCGCTTCGGCTGCGGACTATCCCTTGAAACCCGTGCCCTTTAACAGGGTCGAAATGACCAGTGACTTCTGGCGGCCGCGGTTGGAGACACAGCGGAAGACACTGGTTCCGTTTGCCTTTGAACGTACTCAGCCCGGCGTCGAACATTTGAAGGCAGCGCGAGATTTTCTGGCTGGGAAGAAAGTCGAAGGGCATCGGGCGCATCGCTTCATTGATTCCGATCTCTACAAGGTAATGGAAGGCGCCGCGTACCTGCTGCAACTGCGACATGATTCGGAGCTTGAGAGGACGCTCGATGATCTGGCCGACGTGATTGCCGCGGCCCAGCACGAGAATGGTTATCTCTATCCGTCGCATACGACCGGCGCAGGTTCGGCAAAGCAAATGATGGGCGATGAGCCGTACAGTTACATCGTTCATAGTCATGAGCTCTACAACGTTGGCCATTTGTATGAGGCGGCAATCGCGTACTACCGCGCGACGGGCAAGAGAAATCTGTTGGATGTCGCCGAGAAAAGCGCCGTGCATATCAACAAGGTCATCTTCGAGGGCGACCCTGATTACAACAACGGTAAACCGATCCGGCAGGCGCCCGGTCATCAGGAAATGGAGCTGGCGCTGGTTAAGTTGTATCGCGTCACGGGCAAGCCGCTTTATCTGGACATGGCCCGCAAGTTCCTCGAGATCCGCGGCGTGACTTATGTGCCCGATGGTGATGGGGTCATGTCACCGACATATGCCCAACAGCACGCCCCAGTGACCGAGCAAAAAGAAGCGGTCGGTCACGCTGTGAGGGCGACGTACCTTTACTCGGCAATGGCCGATGTCGGCACCCTGACCGGCGAGCCGGCATACGGAAGGGCGCTCGATCGCATCTGGGAAAACATCACCAACACGCGAATGCACATCACGGGCGGCCTCGGCGCCGTTCATGGCATCGAAGGCTTTGGCCCACAGTATGAGCTTCCCAATGCGGACGCGTTCAACGAAACATGTGCCGCGGTCGGCAACGTATTGTTCAACTACCGCATGTTCCTGTTGCACAAAGACGCGAAGTACCTGGACGTTGCGGAAGTCGCGTTGCTGAACAACGTGCTCGCAGCAGTCAATCTCGACGGCAATCGTTTCTTCTATGTCAATCCGCTCGAAGCGGACGGAAAATATCCGTTCAATCACGGAACCGCTGGCCGGGCTCCGTGGTTTGGCACCGCGTGTTGCCCGTCAAACATGGCTCGGCTCGTGCCGCAGGTTCCAGGCATGACTTATGCCCATGATGACACCGATCTCTACATCACGTTCTTCGCTGAAAGCCGGACCGAGGTCGAGTTGAACGGAGTGGCTGTCAAAGTCGAACAGAAGACCGCTTACCCGAACGATGGCGAGATCAGTGTGGCCATCAGTCCCGCGAAGCCGACGAAGTTTCGCATGTGGCTCCGCATTCCCACGTGGACGCAAGGTCGATTTGTTCCTGGCGAACTTTATCGCTACGCCGACTCCATTGCCGCCGCGCCGATCACGATGTTCGTCAACGGAGATCGCATCGACGCACCCGTCAAAAAGGGCTTTGTTTCGGTCGAACGCCAGTGGCGGGCCGGCGACCGGGTTGTCTTGAATCTGCCGATGCCTGTCCGCGTCACGGAATGTCACCCGGCAGTCGAAGCGAACACAAATCGAATTGCCTTCACGCGTGGACCGTTCGTGCTGTGCGCCGAAGGAGTGGATAATGGCGGCGCGACGCAGCGGTTCTTTTTCGATCAATTACCGGACACATCAAAGTCAACGCTCACGACAACAACCATTGAAACTGGATCGTTTATCCAAACGGATGTGCCGGCTCAGTCAGTCACGCAAAGCGGCGATTCCGAAAACACGCCGCTTGTGCTGACCCCTTACTACGCGTGGAACAATCGTGGTACGAGTTCAATGACGGTTTGGTTTCCGAGGGACAAGTCGCTTGCGGTCTTTGATCCACATGATCTGCCGAACGACAGCGTCTTTGCTAAGATCACAGCATCACATACTTCGCCGCTGGATACACTTAGCGCAATCGGCGACGGCAAAGAACCGCGATTCTCCAGTGGCAAGAACGTGCCTCGCTGGACCAGCCGGCCTCAGAAAGGCAAGTCGCAGTGGGTTGAAGCCCGATTCGCTGAGACAAGCCAGTTGCGACACGTCGGTGTCTACTGGATGCAGGACCAGTTTGACGTCAAGTTCCCCGACGCGTGGTCGCTGGAGGTTGAACAGGACGGCATTTGGAACGCGCTGGAGCTCTATACCACCGATCGCTATGACACACGAGCGAACCAGTACAACGTCGTCCATCCCGCAGCCCCTCTGAAGTGCGACGCGATACGCATCAAGATGACGCCGAAAGAGGACAGTTGCCTTGGTATCCTCGAAGTGCAGGTCGCGTTTGAAGAATGAGAGTGCCTTGCATTCGTGATTGACAAGGACATCCATCGCTCGATGAAACCCTACCCGGATCTTCGTCCCACCATGAAAAAGATTGCTTCACTTCTGCTTCTTATGCTGGCCACGCACGCCGCGGCAGGCGAAGCACCGAATTTCATCGTCATTTATGCCGACGACCTTGGCTACGCGGACACCTCCGTGCAAATGATGGATGCCGATCCCAGCACAAAGCACGATTTCATACAGACACCCGGATTGGAGCGCCTTTCCCACTTGGGCGCCAGGTTTAGCACCGCCTACGCGCCTTCGCCCACCTGCACCGCATCCCGCCTTTCCCTCCAATGCGGCAAGACGACAGCGCGTCTGCAGTGTCGCAACGTGTTTGATGTGCTGTCACAGGTTCAGCGACCGCAAGGCTATGACGATGAAATCACGATCGCGGAAATGTTGAAGGCATCCGATCGAAATTACATCACCGCTATGTTCGGCAAGGGCTGCAGTGCGATGAAACGGTTCGATGCCGCCGGTTACGACGTGACGGATGAGATCTCCGGAGAATCTGGAGGTAACGGCAATGGCCATGGTTCGTATTGGGACGTGAAAAAGAAGACCCCTTTTCCCCCGCACAACCCAAAGCGCATCCACTCGCTGAGACGGGAATCGGTCGCTTTCGTTAATCGATATGCAGGCAAGCAGCCACTGTTCATGATGGTCTCTCACTACGCGCCGCACGTTCCACACATGGCGACGGGCGAAGCGATTCAGCGAGTTAAAGAACGATGGATTTCACAAGGAAGAGACACTGAGAAGATCGACTCGCAAACATCCAGTGTGAACCATGCGATCATCTACGCTGCGATGGTCGAAGAAATGGACCTGAATGTCGGTGCCTTGATCGACGCGCTCAAAGCAAAGGGGGAACTCGACAAAACCTACATTATTTTTACTTCAGACAACGGCGGCGGCGCTTCAGAAAAGCGCCAGGTCAACGGCGAAACCCGCCGCTTCAACGGCCCGTTGCAGGAAGGCAAGCGTTCAGTATTCGAGGGTGGCATCCGCGTGCCGACCGTGATTGCCGGGCCAGGCATCAAAGCTGGGTCGCAATGCGATGTGCCAATCGTCCAGTGGGACTTCCTCGCCACTTTCCACGATCTCTCTGGTAGCAAGGTGCCGCTCCCTGAAGGCATCGACGGCGGAAGTCTGCGTGACGTGTTTGCGAAAGGAAACGAAGGCCAGGTGAAGCGCGCGGCTCCCGGAATCATTCATCACTACCCCTGCCATTTCCACCCGCCAATCAGCTCGATCATCATCGGTGACTACAAGCTCATGCGGCACCTCAATTCGGGTGAATTGAAGCTCTTCAACGTTCATGATGATTACCGCGAAAAATACGACCTTGCCTCAAAGTTGCCACGCAAGGTCGCTACCATGGACGCCATTCGCGCGAGGTACGTGGAAGGCGTGGACGGCGGCACGATCGAAGAGGTCCGCCAGGCGCTGTACGACCGGATGGATGAGTTCTCACAACGTTCCAAAGAAGGCTTTCGTAAGGACCTGGCAATGTTGAATGAACGAAATCCGCCGGACTTTGAAGCGCAGCAAGCGGCATTGTTGAAACGGCTCAATGAGAAGCTGATCAAGAACGAGATCAACAAGGAGAAGTGCCGACGGCACGCTTCATTGAACTCATGGAGGGAAGGGCCTTCCAAAAGCGACATTGAAGAGTCAGTCAGAATGCGTTGGGTCGACATTACCGAGTAGGCCGAACAACGCGCAGAGCCCTGGCGACCCGCCTTTGCAATGGAAACAGGTCGTCGCAACCGATATGCAGCAGATATCAAGCGGAATAGAAAAAGTCTTCATGACGTATTGGAAAATGAACAAGATTGCCATTGGGTTGATTTTTCTCGCAGTGTTCAGCACCCAGCGAGTAGACGCCGAAGTAGCCAAGAACCAACCGAATGTCATCCTCGTGCTCGCCGATGATTTAGGCTGGTCGGAACTGGGGTGCTACGGCAACGGCTTCAACGAGACGCCGCACCTCGATGCGCTCGCAGAACAAGGGATGCGGTTCACGCAGGCCTACGCGGCCGCACCGGTTTGTTCGCCTTATCGAGCGGCGCTGCTGACCGGACAGCATCCGGCTCGCGTAGGCATCCTCGACTACCTCCGCCCAAATTCGGCGAACGCACTGTCGACGCAACATCTCACGCTGGCCGAAATGTTTCAGCAGTCGGGTTACACGACCGGAATGATCGGGAAATGGCACTTGACCGGGTACCGCCATCACGATGCGGAATACGAAAGCCGGCCCACCGACCACGGCTTCGACTGGAGTTTCGCCAGCGAGGTCAAAGGGGTAGGTAATGGAGCGAACTTTTGGCCGTACGTGTTTCGCAATCAACCGATTCGCTGGATCGATATTCCAGCGAACCGACTGGGTGACGGCGAATATCTCACCGATCGGATGAACATCGAAGCGGTCGATTTTATCGAGCAGAACCAGGACCGGCCCTTCTTTCTGTATCTCAGTCATTACGCCCCGCACACGATTCTCAATGGCCGCCCGGATCTAGTCGAAAAATACCGACGCAAACACAAGCCCGGAGCCAGTACGCGAACGCGTTGTTATCTGTGTCAGGACGGCGGGCACGAAGGTGACGCCCTGCATCATTGGGCGGGCGACCACAACCCGCACCTTGCTGCTATGCTCGAGAGCATTGACGAAGGCATTGGCTTGATCGCGCGTAAGCTCGAAGAATTAAGCCTGAACGAAAACACGATTTTCGTCTTTACCAGCGACAACGGCGGCGAGACGAATGTGACGTCGAATGCACCGCTTCGCGGCGGCAAGAGTCAGCTGTATGAAGGCGGCATTCGCGTGCCGATGATCGTTCGCTGGCTGAACAACGTTCCGGCCGGCGAAGTTTGCGATTCTCCGACCATGAACGTCGATTTCTACCCGACGCTGCTTGAGGCCGCCGGCGTCGAGCCATCGCCCGAGCAGTCACTCGACGGTGTGTCCACACTCGCCACGTGGCGGAATCCATCCGCTCCCATCACTCGAGAGACACTCTACTGGCATTACCCGCTGGATCAGCCGCACTTTCTTGGCGGCGTTTCGTCGGGGGCGATTCGGGATGGCAACTGGAAGCTGATCGAGTTCTTCGACGATGGCAGCGAGGAACTCTACCGGTTAACCGACGACGCTTCCGAACAACACGACATCGCCGACGTGCATCCGCAACTCGTTGGCGAACTGAAACAGAAGCTTGCCGATTGGCGGACTTCGGTTGGCGCTCGCCATCCCTCGCCGCCGCTGTTGACCGAGACGCAGCAGCTCTACTTCGGGGATCATTTTTCTTCCCAACGAGCCAGCGAGCGGTGGTGGTTCAATGCGGATTGGTCCGCGGAGAATGGTGTCCTCAATCGCGGTGAGCATGGAACAGCGACGACACGCATCTTTCTGAGGGATGTCGAGTTTCGCGACGTCGTCGTTCGCTTCGACTTTCAAATGCAAAAGTCCAACGACTTGCGTCTAGTAACCGGCAGCAATGGCCATTACAACGCCGTGATCCACATTCGCCCCGACCATTTTTACGTGCAGACCGCATCGGATCTTTCAGGACCGTATTTCTCCTACCGTCACGGCGAATGCGCATACGCCTTCGAACCGGACCGCTGGTACACGATGACCGTCGAATTCATCGGCGACCAGCTTGTGGCTCACGTCGATCGCGAGCACCTCGCGTATGCTCGTCATCCGATTCTGGATAAAGAACGCGGCTATTTTGCGTTTCAAGTCGATGAACACTCCGCCGCACTGGATAACGTTCAAATTCTGACCGCCCGTCCGCACCCGCGTCAGAAGGAAAATATCAAGCACATCCTTGCGTCGTCCGGTAAACACCCTGTGGCGAAATCTCTGGAGGAGCAGCTCGAAATTCAAAAACGCAATGCGCACGAATGGCTTTACCAGCGAGACGCTGAGTATCGCGATTTAGTCAGGCGTGTCGACGAACTTGACGCAAAGAAGAAAAAGTTATTCCCGGACGCGTTCGAGACCAGGAAAGAGTTTGGCAAAAAGCTTCTTGCACTGCGAAAGAGGCTCAACCAGGAAGATTCTCGCTACACGGAATTGCTGCACGCCACGCATCGTGCCAATCGCGCGATCGACGCATGGCTGTTCAATCAACAGAGCGGTGCTGCAGAATTGCCCGACAGCCGTCGCAAACGCGAACTGGAACGGCTCCGACGGCAACACCAAGATGAATCCGAATACAAGCGTCTTGTTGCCGCCAGCGATGAAGCGCAGCGGCGTCTGGAAGAGGCTTACCCGCAACTATTCATCAGCGACGATGCGATCAAGCAAATGCACGCGCAGCAACGCGACGCCGTCAAGGTCGAACCAGAATACAAGAGGCTTATCGCAGAGAGGGCCGCCGCATACCGCGATCAACAGTCATACCTGTTCGCGAATTACGCGAAGCTCGCCGATCTGCAAAGAAAGCTGGATGCGGAACAGCCTTGATCCGACCTTTTATCAAGAAAGACTCCATACAACCATGAGAGACATTCAATTTGCATTGATCGTAGCCGCGGCACTAATGACTAGTGATGCCCCGCTCGTCGCGCAAAGTGGCGAGCTGACAACTGGCGAATACTTCATCACGCAGTCGTGGTCCCAGGAGCAGGTTTTTCAGCGACCGTTTTACGTCAGCGTGCCGAGCGTCGCCGATCAGCGGAAGTTTCCCGTCTTCATTTTCTTGCACGGCAATGGCGGAAATGGAAAAGGGGTGATGAACGGTTTCCTGAAGCGACACCCGACCATGGAGAAAAGGTATGTCTTGGTGTTCCCCAGCGGCTATTTGAAGAGTTGGAACATCGTGTCCGAACGATCCAAGGCGGACGATCGCGGCTTCATCGAAGCGATCGTTGAAAGGTTGTTGACTTACGACAATGTCCAGGAAAACAACTTCACGATCATGGGCTCGTCCAACGGCGCCGCGCTGGTAAACCAGTTGGCCATTGAAAGCCGATTGTCGAACATTCGAAATTACGTGACCGCCGTCAGCCCGCTCAATGTGTTCCAGCACGACGGTCAGGACTTTAAAGCGAAGGGGGACGACAACAATTATCAGGCTGTGGCCCAACCGCTCGTCGGAATACGTCTCATGAACATCTCGGGAACGGAAGATCGATTGGTTCCCTATCAAGGTGGCCTTTCCCGTGTCATCCCCGCCAAGGATGGCAAGCTGGGGTTTGTTGATGCCGAAGAATCAATTTTTCTGTGGGCCAAAGCTATGGGATACAAGGGCGAGAAGCTGCGGAGCCCAAGCAGCGTTGCCGGCAAACTGGAGATATTCAGTTACCTCGACGGTGAAGTTGTTCACTACAAGGTGTCAGGCGAAGGACACGGCGCGACGCACGCGATCGACGAGAAGACTCTGCTTGAGTTTTTGGAGAACAAAGAATGAAACAATCTACGAATTGTGCCGACGTGGCAACGCGTTTCTCCACGAGTTTTTAACACTCTTCGTGTGCTGCGTTGTGGCTGATTCAGCACGCGCTACCGAGCGGCGCAATGTCATTCTGATCATCTGTGACGACTTGAATGACTACGTCGAGTGCTTTGGCGGGCATCCCGATGCAGTGACGCCCAATATGGGCTCTCTGGGGAAGAGCGGCGGCGTCTGCAAGCTCGACTACCGCAGCCCGGCACAATTCCGCCTCAGCCACAGTGGCAACCGAAAGACTCGAACAATCCCAATGCCGACCCCGAGGTGTGGAAAGACAAATACTTCGCAAAGCATCCAGCCGCCGACGCTGACAAGA
>JAHELS010000070.1:0-5504 GCA_024644085.1 Rhodopirellula sp. | reverse complement strand
ACGCCCTTCTCGATCAAACGCCGCGCGGCCAAGCATTGCCATCCGAAACCACTTGTTTGGCCGCGCTGCAATCCATAATTGGCGAGCGTGCTATCGGACTCGGTGCTCAAGTCGAAGACCTCCGGCACTTCCATCTGCATTCCGAACGCCGTTTCAAACGACTGTATTCTGGAAAGCAGCTTGGGATCGTCATCGTGGGCACGCAGGTGCTTTGCGTTCATCGCCTGGAGCGCCGATAGTTCAAGTTGCTGACGGTCTTTGGGAATACGCGGCGCAATGTTGGCGATTGGATTGGCACCGGGAACGACAAGCGTTCCCTGATGTGCACCGGGCAGAAAATCGTTGGAATAGACCTGCGTGCCGGCATAGGTCTGCTGGGGTGCAATCACAACGAAGCTGGGAAGATTACGATTCACCGTTCCAAGTCCGTAGCTGATCCATGAACCAATACTTGGTCGTGAGAACGCGAACGATCCAGTGTGCATTCCAAGTGTTGCGTTGTAATGATTGGAATGCGATGTGTGCATGCTGCGGATCATTGCAATGTCGTCAACGCACTCAGCCATTTCCGGAAATAAACTGCTGACTTCGGTGCCACACGCACCGTGCGGAGAGAATTCCCATTGAGGTTGCTTCAGATAGATTCTTTCATACCCGGGTCGATCCTTTATCTCAGGGTGATCCGCGGAAATCTGCTTGCCGTGATCGCGTGTGAGTGCCGGTTTCGGGTCGAACGTATCGACGTGTGAAACGCCGCCGGTCATAAACAAGAAGATGACGTTCTTTGCTTTGGCGGGAAAATGAGGCTGGCGAGGTGCCAGAGGTCCACCGTCGTCAGCGATTAGCTGCTGAATGATCCCCGGGAAAAGCATCGTCCCGGTGACTGCGGAGCGCAGTACCGATCGGCGATTCGGAGTGGAGTATTCGTTCATGATTAAAGTGCCGCGTACGCTCCATGTTCCCAAGTCGGTCAATCGATATACAAGAATTCGTTACTGGCCATCATGACCCGAATCTGCGCGGCCCATTTCTCTTCGGGCGAACCTGGATAGGACCCGATGAAGGCGTTTGCGGCAGAGTGGTCCCGCTCCGTCGCCGACCTCTGAAACAGCAAGTTCGTCGCACGATCAATCCTCTGTTCCGCATCCGTTTCCATTAGGTGGTCACAAACAACACCGGCTCGTGCGTGAAAAAACGGCGAGTTCAAAAAATACAACGCCTGCGCAGGCACGGTCGTACTTTGTCGAACGGCTGTGCTCGCGTTAGGGTCGGCACCATCAAACAGTGCCAGGAACGGGTGTCGTCGCTGACGTTGTACCATCAAATAGACACTTCGGCGATTTGTTTCGTAGATCGCGTTGAACGGATCGTGCTGCGTGAAATTCCAAGTCGATTCGTCGGGAAACGGATGTTGCATCGCCGGTGTTTCGTCGAGTTCAGCGGACACAAACAGCAGGCTGTCACGCAGTTCCTCCGCCTGCAAACGACGGCGACTAAATCGAGCTAGCCAGTGGTTGTTCGGATCCTCGCTCAGAGCGCGGTCATCGAATTCGCTGCTTCGTTGGTACGCCGCCGTGCTCATGATCAAACGATGCATGTTCTTCAGGCTGTATTCACTACGGCGAAACTCGACGGCCAAAGCGTCGAGGAGTTCCGGATGCGTTGGTGGTAAGCCACGGGAGCCGAAATCGCTCGACGTGGCAACGATTCCCCGGCCGAAATGCCACTGCCATATCCGATTCACCATCACTCGAGCCGAAAGCGGATGATCGACAATCCACTGCGCAAGCTGCTCGCGGCCGCTGCCGGAATCCTCAAGGACAACTTCGCCGCCGAAAATCGAAAGCCATCGTCGGCGGACCGATGCGCCGAGCTTTTCCGGATCGCCACGTAATTGCAGGCGAGAGTCTTTTGCGTCGGCGTCGATAACCCCGTACGCCACGGGAATCACCGGTTTGGGTTCGATCTCGATTCCGGGTAAACGCGAGAGCTCGCCGAGTTCCAGCAACCGGATGCCCACCTCTGCGCTCGCAATATGCTCCAGGCGAAAGCTGATGCCATCACCGCCCGAGGGGTGCGCGTCGGCGACGCGTCCTTCTGTGTGAACGGTCAAGTCGGTCGGCGCGATCCAGGCCACGGCTACTTCGCGATCGACCCCCGGATGCAAAAAAAACGATCGTGGCGGAAGAGTTGTCCAGACTCTCACTGGATCTTCCGAGCGATTCACCAACACGCTGGGAGTGTCGCCGAAACTCCACGACTGCAATTCCTCTCGCTGGTCCACCGTCGTGTGCTTGTCACGCAGGAATCTTGATCCATCCGTAGCATCCAGAAAACACCAAGCCGAATTGTCCTCGTTGACTCGGGGGTTACCAGAAAGCAAATCCGCGACGAGTTGCGAGACATTCCATGATTTCAACTCACCCTCGACTTCGGAGATCTCCCACTCGAGGAGTGTAGTGTCCGCCCCATGGCTGCCGTTGGGTGACACGACCAGCCGCAGCAGTTCGCCTTTCTTCAATTTGATCGAATCCAAAGGCTCCTTCTTTGCTTCCGCAAACGAAACTGACTCGCCTTCTTCCACGGTCGACGTAGCGATCAACCGAGGCGGCTGCGCAGCGAGTTCTTTCAAGCGTGCCTGGTGCGCCGCCATCGTCTCGTCACGTTGCTTCAGATTGGATTCCGCGCCGCCGTTGCGCAGTTGCCACTCCCGCAGAAGCGTATCGATTTGTGATTGAGTAAGCAGGGGCACCAAATCGCGTGGTTGTCCTTTGGGCTCGCAGCCGGGAAATGCAAACCGAGTGCTGCCAAAGATTCCGTACAGCGCGTAGTAGTCTTGGGACGTGATCGGGTCGAACTTGTGATCATGGCATCGTGCACAGGCAACCGAGAGACCTAGAAATGTCTTGCCAACGTTGTCGATCACATCTTCATGCATCAGATGGATATCTTTGTCGATATCGTGTCCGAAGCGTCGAGCAACAGCGAGGTACCCTGTAGCGATGATGCCTTCGCGATAAATGTCGGGCGCCGCATCGCGACCGAGAATATCGCCAGCCAACTGTAACCGAATGAAATGATCGTAAGGCAAGTCTCGATTGATCGCATCAATGACCCAATTGCGAAAGCGCCAAGCGTGTGGAAGTGGACGATCCGTGTTTTCACCGGCCGTGTCTGCGTATCGTACGACGTCAAGCCAATGTCGCCCCCACTTAACGCCGTAACGGGGTGACGCGAGTAACCGCTCAATGACTTTGGCAAACGCGTCATCGGACTCATCGGCAAGAAACTGCTGCACTTCGTCGGGCGTCGGTGGCAATCCCGTCAGATCGTACGTAGCGCGCCGCAGGAGTGTGCGGCGGTCGGCTTTCGGATTCGCGGTCAATGCCTGCTCAGCAATTTGCGTGTCAAGAAACGCGTCGACAACTTGCGCGGTCAATGGCTCGGCCGTCGTCTTTAGCGCCTGAAAGGCCCACCACGACTCGGCGTCTTGTCGCTTCATTCCGCCGACCATGGCAACATCGTCGCGCGGGTCCGTATTATCGCGCGGGTCCGGGGCACCACGACGAATCCAACGAACGAGCGCGTCGATCTGGACCTCGTTCAGTTTCTCCCCTTCACCTTCGGGCGGCATCTTGAAAGATTGGTGCTTGACCGCTTGGATCAGCAAGCTCGCATCGGGATCATTTGGAATGATCGCGGGCCCACTCTCGCCACCTGTTTGCCAGCCAGCTCGCGTCTCAAGAGACAACCCACCGCTGGTTTTCGTTCCGCTGTGGCACTCGTAACAATGCGAGACCAACAACGGGCGAATTTCATTCTCAAACAAATCATCGGCGCGCAGATCGGTTGCCAGCATCGCGGCAACGATCCAGAGAAAGAGGGATTTCACCCAGACCTCAAACTTCGGAAAACAGGAAATCATGCCAAACGTTCGGCTGCGTCGAATCCAACCGAGAGCGTGTAATGAAATCGAAAACGTTCACCGTCCAAACTTTTCATATGCCCAACTCTTAAAGTCCCCGTGCGCTTTGTTTCCTTCGCCGGGATAGCCACCATGCTGGACCATCCAGATCGTGACCAGGTCCTTGCCGCGGTGAATTTCCATGTTCGTGGCGTGTGCGCCGCCGTGACCCAGCCAATCGTTGCCCACGGCGAAACCCAGACTATAACTATTGTTGACAGTTTCAGGCGTTTGACGCGTGGTCAGCTCGGCCATCGCGGTCTCACTAAGGTAGCGTCGGCCCCCAAGTTCCCCGCCGCGTAATAACATCTGGCAGAACACCGCCGTGTCCCGGGCCGTCGAGAACAAGCCGCCCGCAGGCATCGGAAATCGGCCACATCGCCCTGAGAGTGGCGCCGTTAGTTGTCCGAGTCCGAATTCAACCAGGTTGTCTTTAACTTGATTGGGGCGATACGACTTCGCCAATCGTGCGACCTGATCGTCACTCGGCCAAAACGTCGTGTCCTTCATGTCCAACGGATCAAACAAGCGCTGCTGCATAAAGTCTTCGTACTTTGTTCCGGTGACGACTTCGATAATTCGAGCGGCTGTATTGATGCCCGCGTTGGAATACTGGTATTGCGTGCCCGGGTCGGTCGCCAGCGGAGTCATCGCGTAACTTCGCACCGCCTTTGCCAACGGTAAACCGTCGAGCGTCGGTTCTTCGATTGCGGATTTGAAGGGCAATCCGCTCATGTGACTGAGAACTTCACGTATCGTGATTGGGTGCGAAGGTTTGCGAAGCAACAAATGATCATCGCTTTGTTCGTCGACGACCATCTGGCCGCGAAACTCTGGCAGGTATTTTTCGACGGGATCATCGAGTGAGATTTTCCCGTCATCGACCAGCATCATGACCGCCACCGCAGTCATTCCCTTGGATTGTGAAGCAATCCAGAAAACCGAATCGGTTTTCAGTGGTTTACCCGCTTCGATGTCAGCGAATCCGACGGCCTCGATCGAAAGAATCTCGTCCCTATCGGCGACCAATGCGACGGCACCGGCAAGTTCATGTCTGTCAACAAAAGGTGCGAGTAAGGTTGACGATGCCTGAGGTGCTTCGGCCCGCAGCGGACCAAGGATCAGGACGCCAAGAATAGGAATGAGGATCAATCGGTACATGAAATTCTTTCTCAAACGGACTCAACGCATGTGTTGCGCATCACTTGCGAGGGCGAGTCGTAGGCCGGACCGAGCTCTGCGAGTTCCTGCGATCACTGAAAACAATGCCGGAACTCGCAGAGCTCGGTCCGGCCTACGAAGCTGCTCGCCGACAAATACTGATATTCGCGTACGAGGGTGTATTTCAGGTTGTTGATTCACTTGCTTGCGGCGCATGCTTGCAGAGCCTGCTGTATCGTGTGATGGACGCGGTCAATTCGCTTTTCCTGTGACTTGAAGTTGAATGTTCTTGAATCGCACTTCGGTTTTTCCGCCGCTATGCAATTGGAATGCGATGATGCCTTCGGTGGCTCCTTCCTCGTCGATCAGGTCAACACAA
>JAHELS010000292.1 GCA_024644085.1 Rhodopirellula sp. | reverse complement strand
CGCTGAGTCGATCCGTGATTCGATGCTTTTGCTGGGAGGCGACCTCGATCTGAATCGCCCCGAGGCGCACCCGTTTCCGACTAAGGATAAATGGAAGTGGACGGCGCACCGGCAATTCAAAGCCGTCTACCCTTCCAACCACCGCAGTGTCTATCTGATGGTACAGCGACTGCACCCGCACCCGTTCCTGTCGATCTTCAACGGGCCGGACACGAGCGCCAGTACGGCCGTGCGAGATCGATCCACCGTGCCGCTTCAGGCACTATTCATGGCGAACAGCGAGTTTATTGGCAAGCAGGCCAGCGGGCTGGCCACGTCATGTGTCGCCGCAAATCCGCAGGCACGGATTGAACGAGCGTACGAGCGGGTCTTGCTTCGCCCGCCAAGCGAGCGCGAGCTGCGCCGCACCAGCAAATTCCTGAAGGACTATCAGCGTCTGCTGGCAGAGGAAGGTGCGCCCGAGGAAGAGCGCGAGCTACTGGCCTGGACCAGTTTTGCACGCACGCTGTTGACTGGCAACGAATTCCTATTTGTGGACTAGCATGAAATCGCCGTTCGAACTTGATCGCCGAAATTTTCTGCATACCGCCGCGGGCGGCGTCGCTGTAGGAAGCGCGGCGCTTAGATCACAGCTCACTCTGGCTGCCGAACTGCACGATGGTCATCCCCTGGCGCCGCTGCCATCGCATTTCCCTGCGAAAGCCAAACGGTTGATTATCTTCTTCATGACCGGCGGCATTTCGCACGTCGATACGTTTGACCATAAACCAAAACTGAACACGGATGCGGGCAAAAAGACTGGCAAGCACACGATCAAAGCTTCGCAGTTTCCCTTTCAGCCGTATGGCGAGTCGGGCCGGATGGTCAGCGAGTTGTTTCCGCATGTCGGGTCGGTGATCGATGAGTTCTGTCTGATTCACTCCATGACCAATGCTTCCTCGGGGCATTCCGCCGCGACGCTTGGCATGCATACAGGTTCGGTCACCATTCCACTGCCGAGCATCGGTTCGTGGGTGAGTCATGCCCTTGGCACGTTCAACACAAACTTGCCCCCTTTTGTCGTCTTTGCCGCTCGCGAACCGTACAACGCCTATCAATGCTGGGACTCGAATTTCTTACCGGGCTTCCACACCGGTGTGCGTGTGGTCCCCGGTCCGGATCCGATTCCGCACCTCGACAGTCGCGTAAAATCGGTCAAACGACGCGATCTTGAACGCATCATGCTTCGCGACCTCAATGAGGAACACTTGAGAGTCCACCCCAACGATGTGCAACTACGGACACGCATGACGAACTTCAATACCGCTTATGGGCTGATGCAGGAGGCTCCCGAAGCATTCGACATTTCCGGCGAAAGTCAGTCCACGTTGGATCTGTATGGTGTGGACCGCGCGGACCGGAAATCGTTTGGCTGGCAATGCCTTGCGACGCGGCGTTTGGTGGAACGGGGTGTTCGGGTGATTGAGCTGTTCGATGTTGGCTCCAACAGCAACTGGGACGCCCACGGCGACATGGAAACCCACCGGCCGCTGGCCAAAAAAATCGACCAACCGATCGCTGCGTTGGTGAAGGATCTCAGGCAACGCGGGCTTTTGGATGACACGTTGATTGTGGGGTGCAGCGAGTTCGGCCGTACACCGTGGGAGGATAGCAATCCCAAGGGCCGAGGCCACCATGCGGCCGCTTTCACGACGTTTCTCGCCGGAGGCGGCGCCAAACGCGGATTCTCTTACGGTTCGACCGACGACATCGGCGCGGAAGTCGCTGAGAACAAGATGGATGTTCACGACTTCCACGCTACCATCCTTCACCTGCTGGGTCTCGATCACCAGCTGCTGACCTACCATTACTCTGGCCGCGATTACCGCCTGACGGACGTCGCCGGGAACGTCGTGTACGAACTCGTCTCCTGAGCCGTCAGACAACGAGAAACGGATCGATGTCGTTAACCGCTCACGCCAGCAGCCCTTTGATGACACTTCCGCCTTGATTGTCCAACAGGGACATGGAGCGGTTGTTCGTCTCGAAGGCAAAGCGGTTGGCGTCGAATCCGAAGAGGTGCAGCAACGTCGCGTGATAGTCGAAGTGATGAACCACATCTTCGACCGCCTTGTGCCCCAATTCGTCCGTCGCGCCGTGAATGTGGCCGCGTTTGAAGCCGCCGCCGGCGACCCACATGCTGAAGCCGTAGGTGTTGTGATCACGCCCGACTCGTGTGGGACCTGTGTCGTTCTGGATTACCGGTAGCCGGCCCATTTCGCCACCCCAGTGAACGACGGTCGAATCGAGCAGGCCACGCTGCTTCAGATCCTTGACCAATGCAGCCGAGGGAACGTCGACCTTCTTGCACGCCGACGGTAACCCGCTACGAATGCTGCCGTGGTGGTCCCAACGCTGGTTTTCGGTAAAGACCTGCACAAAGCGGACGCCTCGTTCAATCAGTCGCCGGGCGATCAGGCAACGCGATCCGTATTCCTTCGTCGCCGGATCCTCCAGGCCATACATCTTTTGTGTCGTTTTCGACTCGCGGCTGAAATCGACGGCTTCCTTTGCCGCCAGTTGCATGTGCGCGGCCAGTTCGTAGCTGGCGATGCGAGCCTGCAGGTCGTGATAGCCGGCGCGCTGGGCGAGATGCTGGCGATTGAGTTCCTCCAGGTAGCCCAGCGCGAGTTGCTGCGAGGCTCCCTTGAGGTGTGCTGGAGGATCGAGATTCAAGATCCGCGGCTCTTGCGGCCGGACCACCGTGCCCTGGTACAACGATGGCAGAAAGCCGTTTGACCAATTCTCGACGCCCATCACCGGCAACTGCCCCGGGTCGATGAGTGCGACGTAAGCCGGCAGATTCTCGGTTTCACATCCCAGACCGTAGGTTAACCAGCTTCCGACGGTCGGTCGGCCTCCCAGAATTCGCCCGTTCTGCAAAGCTCGGATCGATTGGCCATGGTTGTTTACGCCGGTGTGTGTCGAGCGAATCAGCGTGATATCATCCACCACTTCGGCCAGCCCGGGCAGCAGTTCGGAAAGCTCCATGCCGCACTGGCCATGCTTTTTGAACTTCCATGGGGAACCCAAGATCTTTGAACTCGCCTGAGCCGCGTTGTCGTACTTGATGTCGCCGTCGTACTTCTTGCCGTCCAGTTTTTGCAGGACCGGTTTGGGATCGAACAAATCGAGATGGCTGGGGCCACCCTGCATCCACAGCGAGATCATGGCCTTGGCGGTCGGCTCGAAATGCGGCTGTTTCGGCTTGGCGTCGAACGTCTTCTGCTCAAGCTCGGGCCGGACAAAGGGATCTTTCTTTTCTGGCCCTTCGGCCATCAGTCGTTCATTTCTCAGTAGCGTTGCCAATGCAAAACCGGCAAGGCTCATCGATCCCGACGCCACAAAGTGCCGGCGCGAGGAAGCGCTGTGCTCCAGTCGTTTTGACCGCTGCTCTTTGGGCGTTTGATTGTTCATGGTCTGTTTCAGTCGACGTACAAAAACCGATTCGAGCTCATCAGTGTCTGGCAAAAACTGGACAGCGCCAGAAACTGCGGTGTTTTGGTCTTGTCATCCTTGGCGAGCTTCTTCGCTTCCGGTGAGTCGGCGAGGTTTTTCGTTTGCTGATCGATGAAGGCCAGCGTTTGATTGACCTGCTGGTCGCTGGGCGTCTGGCACAATGCGAGTTGCCATGCTCGCGCGACCTGTGCTCTCGGATCATCGCCGGCTTCTTTCGTGACTCGCTCAGCGAAGACGATTGATTGTTTCAGCAGGAAGTCGCTGTTCATGAGCAGCAGGGACTGCGGCGCGACGGTCGACGTCGGGCGACTTTCACAGTTCGGCGACATCCGCGGCGCATCGAACGTGTCGAGTATCGCCAAGGGGCGGCTGCGGCGAACCTGGACGTAAACGGACCGCCGAAACTCCTCGCCCTGCATGTCAATGATCGCGCCGGGACGTCCCGCGTCTGCGTTTGCGATTCCAATCACGATCTGTCCGACTCGATCCGGCATCACGGGAACCGGTGGACCGAATGGCTTGGGATTCAGCTTTCCACTGACGGCCAGCACACTGTCACGCAACGTTTCAGCCTCCAACCGACGAAGCGACATGCCGCTCAGCAGCCGGTTATCCGGATCGACATCGTCAGCCGATATCGTCCGCAACGACTGGCGGTAGGCAGTCGACGTCATGACCAGCTTGTGGAAATGCTTGAGACTCCATTCGCCGGACATGAATTCAGACGCTAACCAGTCGAGCAACTCCGGATGCGATGGACGCTCGCCCAGCGAACCGAAGTCACCCGGCGTCGCAACGATGCCTTTGCCAAAGTGGTGCATCCAGAACCGGTTGACCAGAACGCGCGCGACCAGCGGATGTTGGCCACTGGTCAGGTACTCAGCGTACGCCAGCCGCCGTCCGGTGCTTTGCAGTTTCTCGTTGTTGAGTGGGATATTCACGGCGTGAGCCGTCGCCGGAACGGTCAACGCGGCCGGCTGGAGTTTCTGCATCGGGTTGCGATGATCGCCCCGCGAAAAGAAGAAGGTGTCAGGTACTTTGCCCGGAATCTCGGTGAGCGCCCGGACGAAGTTTTCCTTCGGCTTGGTTGCGCGAATCGCCTTGGCTCGCTCGCTGATCGCTTTCAATTGCGGAGCACGTTCCTTCGTGTTGTCGATTTCCGCTTTCAAGCTCGCCAGCTCCGCCCCGGCCGATTCGTCAAACGTGTTCAGGTTGTCAGCGGTAACTTCAATACCAGCATGCTGGGCAAGCAGTTCCTTTTGAGCCTCGGTCCGTTTGTCCGCAGGAACTTTGATGACGGTGGCGAGCTGTTTTGCCGTTTCATCCGCCAGCGATGCCAGTGCCTTCGTCTGCGCGGCTTCGACATACTGTTTAGTCTTTGTGTCGTATGACTTTTTTAACCCGGCCAGCTTGCCGCGGATATCGCGATCGTACAGATAGAGCGACCCGCTGGAGATCTTGAGGATCTTCGGGTACTTCTTCAGGTATTCGTTCTGCTGGTCTGTCCGTTCTTTGGCCGCGGTCTGATAGGCCGTGCGCAGATCATCACGCAACTCCTCCGGGACGTGCTGGACCAGCTGATCTTCCAGCGTCTCGGCGATCAGTTCGTCCGACCTTTGCTGGTACTCCACGTCGACCAGCTTTGCTTCCGCTTCCACTTCGGCAGCAGCTTTGCGGTCGGCGTCCGTATACAGCGACACCAGTCGGGCCGCTGGATTTCGCCAGCTCTTCCAGTCGTAGGCAGGTTCGAAGATCGCGCGGACCTGAAAGTATTCGGACTGCGGAATCGGATCGTAACGATGGTTGTGGCATTGGGCACAGCTGAGCGTAAGGCCGAGTAGTGAGCTGCCGACGACGTGAATGGCATCGGCCATGACTTGGTTTCGAGCGAGTGGTTGCTCGTCGCCGGTGACCTTGCCCGTTCCATCGGGGACCATCCGCAGGAACCCGGTCGCAATCAGTTTTGCCGTCTCTTCCGGCGTCAGATTCTTCTTTGGAAAGCCAATGATTTCGTCACCAGCGATTTGTTCGCGGATGAACTGGTCGAATGGCAGGTCGTCATTGAAGGCGCGGATCACATAGTCGCGGTAGTGGTACGCGTTGGCTCGAACAGGATCATCGATCGTGTAGCCTTCCGAATCCGCGTAGCCGACCACGTCCAACCAGTGACGTCCCCAACGTTCTCCGTACTCGGGCGACTCCAACAACCTGTCAACCAGTTTCTCGACGGCGTTCGGATCTTGGTCGAGGATGAATCGCTGGGCGTCTTCCGGAGTGGGTGGTAGACCGGTCAGGTCGAAGGTGGCTCGCCGGATGAACGTCTGGCGGTCGGCGTCCGCTGAGAAGCTAAGCTGCTGTTGTTCGAGCTTGCGGAGCAGAAACGCGTCGATCGGTGTCCGCACGCGTTCCTGGTGTTTGACCACTGGGACACTCGGGCTTTGAATCGGTCTGAACGACCAGAAGTCACGTTCTTCGTCCGGTACGTACACGCCGTCAGGGATCGAGTCGGGTTCCGGTCGTAGAGTCTTTGCGCCCGATGCGATCCAGTTGCGAATTGCCGCGAGTTCCTCTGCGGTCAGCTTCCTGTCTCCCGGCGGCATGTCTTCGGACAACAATCGCTCCAGCAACAGGCTTTCATCCGGATTGCCTTCGACCAGCGCCGGGCCACTCTCGCCTCCCGCAAGAATCAACCGCCGCAATCGCATGTCCAGACCGCTGTCGTTCTCTTCCCCTTCGCCATGGCACTCCAAACAATGAGCCTTCAAAATTGGGCGCACGTCTCGCTCGAACGAGAATTCAACCGGAGTCGCCTGATCGGCCGACTCGCCCAACGCCTTGCTGGCCAAGCCAAATGCAATGGCAACAGCAAGCATCAAGTGGAGTCGCATGACGAGCTGCTCTCGCATGTCGTAATTCCAGGTGGGTGGATTGGCGAAACAGCCGCCGGAGGGATCTATATTCTACCACGAAAGACCCCGACGTGACGAGACGATCGTAGAGCCGAGAGCTCAGCTTTGGAAATGATTCCTAACGGAATCGGAGTGAATAGACGTCTGCGTTCTTGATCGAAAAACGCAGGCGCACCACGCCGTGGGTGAAGTCCGGCGTCTGTTCCCAGTCAACAGGCGCGTCGACCGCGTCACCGGTAAGCGGTTTCGACTTGCCCGTGACCTCTGCTGATTCGTTGAGTACTTCAATGGTGAGAGCGCCGCCTGGCCGAACCACATAGTTCAATAACAGACGAC
>JAHELS010000291.1 GCA_024644085.1 Rhodopirellula sp. | reverse complement strand
GCCGTGCCCGATCGGTCCGATCCCTTCGCCGGTCTTGGCCTTGATACTCAAGCGGTCGGACGGCAAATCAAGGTGCGTGCCAATGACCTTCTTCATGGACGCGATGTGCGGCGACATTTTCGGTCTCTCGGCCAGGATGACGCAGTCCAGGTTGACGATTTCCATGCCGTGATGGCGGACCCGGACGATTGCCTCGTGTAAGAACTCCGCGCTGTCACGGCCACGATTCTCCGGGTCGGTATCGGGAAACAGCTGACCGATGTCCTGTTCGGCCACGCCGCCGAGCAATGCGTCGGTGATCGCGTGCAGCAACACGTCGGCGTCGCTGTGGCCGATCGCGTGGACTTCCGCCGGGATCTCGATGCCGCCGATACGCAGTGGCCCGCCATTTCCAAGCCGGTGCGAATCGTACCCGAGGCCAACGCGGATGGATGGGATCGATGAAGGCATGGATCGGGCGCCGGGGAAGCAGGTCGCGAAGCGGGAAACGTCGTCAGCTGTCACGTATTCATAGAATAAAGTATTCTCGGCAGCTTCGTTTGCAGCGACCGATCGGTTTATTCTCTCCTTGCCCTTGTCACCTGTAACATGCCGATCATCGAGGTCCGCGAACTGTCGAAGTCGTACCGCGTCTACAAGAAACGCGAAGGTCTGGGCGAGAGTATCCGCGGCTTGTTCCACCGTCAGTACAACGAAGTTCAAGCAGTTCGCGGTATCGACCTCGACGTCGAACAGGGCGAATTCGTGGCGTTTCTCGGACCCAATGGCGCCGGAAAGACCACCACGCTCAAATTGCTCAGCGGTGTGATCAACCCGTCCGGCGGCACCGCGACAGTAATGGGATTCGTCCCCTGGCACCGTAAGAATGAGTACCGTCGGCGATTTGCTCTCGTGATGGGCCAAAAGAATCAACTTTGGTGGGACTTGCCCGCGCAGGAATCGTATCGCCTGCACCAGCAGATCTACGCCATCCCCGCCGATTCTTTTGAGTCAACTCTGGCCGAACTCACAGAATTGTTGGATGTGAGTCGTTTGTTGAGCCAGCCTGTGCGGGAGCTCTCTCTTGGCGAACGGATGAAGATGGAGTTGATAGCTGCGCTTTTGCATCGACCGGAGGTACTGTTTCTCGACGAGCCAACGATCGGATTGGATGTGATCGCGCAGCACAACATCCAGCAATTCCTTCGCTACTACCAGGAGAAACGTAAGATCACCATCCTGCTGACAAGCCATTACATGAAAGACGTTGCCGCTTTGTGCAAACGTGTGGTGATCATCGCGGGCGGAAAGATTGAATACGATGGGTCGTTGTCGGGAATTATCGACAAGTTCTCGGGACACAAGATCATCACGCTGCAGTTCGCCGAGGGGCATCACCCCGACTTGCGGTCACTCGGTGAAGTGCTCGATGAAACCTGGCCAAAGGTGCGTGTCCGCGTCAAACGAAGCGACGTTCCGCGAATCCTTGCCGAGGTCTTGCGCGACAATCCTATTGAAGACGTGGCCGTCGAGGATGTACCCCTGGAAGAGGTGATTGCGGATCTGTTTCGTGAATCGAGCGAAAAGTCAGCGGCGACATCCTGACCTCGTTGGACGCCGCTATCATTCCAACGCGGTAGTGTTAAGTTTCTGCCCTCCGAATCGCTGCCGTCTGGACCTGGTCGCACGATTGCGTTCTGCTTGAAGCGATTCATCCGCTCGTTCCTGCCGACTCTTTTCGCTATGCCGCTGGTCTCGATCGACAACCTCAGCATTGGATTTCGAGGGCCGCCTCTTTTGGATGAGGTATCGGCGCAAATCGAATCGGGCCAGCGTATCGGACTGCTCGGCCGCAACGGTGCCGGCAAGACGACGCTGTTGAGAATTCTCGAGGGCAAGATCCAGCCGGATCATGGGACGGTGACCCTAGCGCCCCACGTGACCATCGCGCGGCTGACTCAGGCAGTGCCACGTGATCTTTCGGGCACGGTGATGTCGGTCGTCCTCGACGAAAACGCGGGTTCGGACGATTCGGAAACTCAGTGGCAAAGGCACCATCAAGCCGAACGAACACTGTCGCAGATGCAGCTCGATGGCGACGTTGCGTTTGAGACTTTATCAAGCGGCATGAAGCGACGCGTCTTGTTGGCTCGTGCGATCGCCCGCCTTCCCGACGTGTTGCTTCTTGATGAACCGACTAATCATTTGGACATCCCCTCGATCCTCTGGCTCGAGGACTTTCTCAGCCGATGGCAAAGCACATTGATCTTTGTCACACACGACCGATCGTTTCTTCAAAATCTGGCCACGCGGATCTGGGAGGTCGATCGTGGCCGGCTGTTTGACTGGTCCTGCGATTACAAAACCTTTTTGAGCCGCAAGGAAGCGGCGCTGGCCGCCGAAGAAAAACAGAATGCACTGTTCGACAAACGATTGGCCGAGGAGGAAGCTTGGATTCGACAGGGCATCAAGGCGCGTCGAACGCGCAACGAGGGACGAGTCCGCGCGCTCAAGGCAATGCGGGTTGAGCGAAGTGAACGCCGCCAGGCCGAGGGCACCGCCAAACTCAAACTCCAGCAGTCCCAGCGGACCGGTGTGCTCGTCGCCGATGTGAAGGCAATCAGTTTCGCTTATGGGGAACAGACCGTCATTCGCGATTTCACTACGATGCTGATGCGCGGCGATAAGGTTGGAATCATTGGCCCCAACGGCGCCGGAAAAACCACATTGCTTAAATTGCTGCTCGGTCAGTTGCAGCCCGACAAAGGTACGGTTCGTCTCGGAACGAATCTGCAGGTGGCATACTTTGATCAACTCCGGGACACACTCGATCCGGAAAAAACGGTGGAGGAAAATGTTGGCGACGGCAGTGACAAGCTACGCATCGGCGACAAGACAAAACACATTCTTGGTTACCTGCAGGATTTTCTGTTCACGCCCGAGCGGGCACGGACGCCAGTGCGATTTCTGTCCGGCGGAGAACGTAATCGCGCGCTGCTGGCACGATTGATGACCCAGCCGGCCAACGTAATTGTTCTGGATGAACCGACCAATGATCTCGACAGCGAAACGCTCGAATTGCTCGAAGAACAACTGATGAACTTTGACGGCACTTTGCTGATCGTCAGCCACGATCGAACGTTTCTCAATAATGTTGTGACCAGCAGCATCGTGTTCGAGGATGGTGAGGTGAACGAATATGTCGGTGGCTACGACGATTGGCAGGCCGCGGTCGAACGACGAAAGAAAAACGAGACGCCCATTGCAGCAGTCAAACCGAAAGAATCAAATCGGGAAACGCAACGCGAATCGGCCCGGAGAATGTCGTACAACGAAAAACGTGAACTGGAACGATTGCCAAATCGAATCGAAGAAATCGAATCGGAAATCGCGGACTTGCACGCAGCGATGGGAGATCCCGAGTACTTTCAGCAGACGGGCGAAAAGATCGCAAGCGATGCCGCAAACCTGAAGCAGCTTGAAGAGGATCTCGCTGCCGCCTATTCGCGCTGGGAAGATCTCGAATCGCTCGCCGGCGGCGGCTCGTGAAACGTGGGGGGGCCAAGCGGTGGGGGAGGGCCGCTTGAGTCGGGACCGAAGCTCACCCGCTGTCGACTCTCGCAACAGTGAGAATTAGCGGCGATTTTGTATTTCTGACGTTCTGTTAGACTAAAGGGGTAGGAATCCGCTTGACCGGCTTGAGTTGCCCCGGTCCTCGAATTGCCTTGGGCACGTTGCTGCCTCACTCCCCTGCCCTTCCCTTCACCAGCCCTTCATCAATGAACCTGTTGTTGAGGTACATGCACTGCGGATCATTCCCGTTGGTTGCAATCGTGCCGTTCCTCTTCGCACCTCTGGATGCTGTCGCAGAGACGCCAGTCGATTTCAATCGGGACATTCGGCCGTTGTTGTCCAACAACTGCCTCGTATGCCACGGACCGGACGAAAACGAACGGGCTGCTGATCTGCGTCTCGATACGCAAGAGGGCTCTCGCGAAGATCTCGGAGGCTACGCTGCGATCGTGCCTGGAGACCCGGACGCCAGCGAATTGATCGCGCGTTTGACCACCGATGATGAAGACTTGCGGATGCCTCCCGAAGGCAAAGGCCGGCCTTTGACCAACGACGAGGTCGCCTTGGTGCAGCGCTGGATCGAACAAGGTGGCAGCTATCAAGTGCACTGGTCCTATCAATTGCCGACTCGTCCGGAAATGCCGGAGATTCAAAACGAATCTTGGCCGCGTAATCCCCTCGATCATTTCATTCTTGCCAGACTTGAGTCTCGAGGGCTCAAGCCCGCCCCGCCGGCCGACCGCATGACACTCGCCCGACGCGTTGCGATCGACTTGACTGGATTGCCGCCGACGTGGGAGGAAGCTCGGGCTTTTGCAGAGGATCCGCGAGAGAACGCTTACGAGTTTTACGTCGATCAATTGCTTGCCAAGCAGACGTTCGGCGAACGGTGGGCGCGAGTCTGGCTCGATTTGGCCAGATACGCCGACTCGGCCGGGTACGCCGACGATCCTCCTCGCACGATCTGGGCCTACCGTGACTACGTCATTCGCTCGTTGAACGAGAACAAGCCATTCGATCAGTTTACGATCGAGCAAATCGCCGGCGACCTGCTTGCCGATCCGACCGAAGAGCAGCTGATTGCCACCGCGTTCCACCGCAATACGCTGACCAACAACGAGGGTGGAACAAACGACGAAGAATTCCGAAACGTCGCGGTGGTCGATCGAGTCAACACCACGATGGCCGTGTGGATGGGGACCACCATAGCTTGTGCCCAATGCCACACGCACAAGTACGATCCGATCACCCAGGAAGAGTATTTCAAATTCTTCGCCTTCTTCAATCAAAGCCAGGACAGCGACAAGCGGGACGAACAGCCGCGGATCGATGTCTGGTCGCCGGAACAGGAATCACAGAAGGCATCGCTGAAGCGGCGTATCGAGGAATTGAAAGGATCAATCGCGACGCCCACGGCCGAATTGGAAGCCGCCCAGAAAAAGTGGCTTTCGCAGATCCACACGCCGCCGACCTGGGAACCGTTGGTCCCGAATTCAACGAGCGGTCAGACGCGCAAGTTAACTGCCGATTCGCAAGGTTGGATCGCGGCTGAGGGTGAAAAGCCCGATCACGAACAATACACGCTTCGCTACGCCACAAAGAACACGCAGCTTGCCGGATTAAAAATCGAAGTCCCAGCGGAACAAAAAGACAATTTCGTTATTTCCTCTGTGAAAACGTTGTGGACACCGGCCGGCAAGGAATCAATCGACGCCCGCTACGTGCGAGTCGAGCTTCCCGGTGATGGGAAGATGATTCACTTGGCCGAACTCGAAGTTTTCAGCGGCGGCAAGAATGTGGCCTTGGAAGGGACGCCGTCCCAAAGCTCGACCGACTTTGGCGGAAAGGTCGAGTACGTCAACGATGGAAATACCGACGGCGAATTCAGTAGCAAGTCGGTGACTCATACGGCGGTGGAAAAGGATCCCTGGCTCGAGATCGATCTCGGCGCCACCAAGGCAATCGATCGGCTTGTAGTTTGGAATCGCACCGATGGCGGCACATCGATTGTCGATCGACTGAAAGGCTTCCGGCTTTCGTTGCTGGATCAAGATCGATCGGTTCTTTGGGAGCACGCTCCGGACGACGTTCCCGATCCAAGCGATTCCGTTTCGCCCAGCGGTACAATTCGAATAGCGTTTGCCGCGGCAATGGCTGATCACGAGCAGAGCGGTTTCTCGGCCCAGTCGGTCCTGGATGATCCGACCGACACCAAGAAAGGTTGGGCGATCGCGCCGCAAACGGGAAAACCTCACGCATTGACGTTGATCACGAAACAGCCCGTCGAACTCGGCGACGGCGTTCTGACGGTAACGGTCGATCATTCGTCAGTTCACGCCAGCCATCTGTTGGACAAATTTCGCCTCCACGTCACCAGCGACAAGGGCGTTGCCCAGTGGGCCGCCATACCGGTCGCGATTCGTCGGGTTCTCGACAAGGATGAATCCGCATGGACCGGGGAAGAACGTGACCAGGTTGCCGCTTACTATCGCGGGATTGCACCGCTGTTGGATGCTCCGCGCAGGGAGTTGAAAAAAGCCCAGCAGCAACTTGCGTCGATGAAGCCCACGACCACCGTTCCGGTCATGCGTGATTTGGCAAAAGACAAACGCCGCAGCACGCATGTCCAGCTTCGCGGCAGCTACCAGAGCAAGGGTGACGAGGTCAGCGAGGGGATTCCGGCGGCTTTCCACCCGATCCCGGATGATGTACCGCGTGACCGTTTGGCGTTGGCGCGGTGGTTGGTTGATGAAGCGAATCCGTTAACGCCGCGCGTGATCGCGAACCGGCACTGGGAAGAAATTTTCGGCACCGGCATCGTCGAGACGAGTGAGGAGTTCGGTTCGCAGGGCGAGTTACCTTCGCATCCGCGGCTGCTCGATTGGTTGGCAGTCGAGTTGCGTGACAGCGGATGGGATTTGAAACGTTTACTTAAACTACTTGTCACGTCGGCGACCTACCGCCAAAGTTCAAATACATCCGAGGATTTGCAACAGGCGGACCCGTTCAACCGCGATTACGCCCGCGGGCCGCGTTTCCGTATTTCGGCGGAGATGGTTCGTGATCAGGCTCTGTTCGTCAGTGGCCTGTTGAGCGACAAAATGTATGGCTCGCCGGTCAATCCACCGCAGCCCGAGCTGGGGCTCAAGGCAGCTTTTGGATCGGCGACCGACTGGACGACAAGCCAGGGTGACGACAAGTACCGCCGCGG
>JAHELS010000290.1 GCA_024644085.1 Rhodopirellula sp. | reverse complement strand
TCGGCAAGAGACGGATCTTGCTGAACGACGACCAGCGTCGGCGCCTGGCAGAGAAGGGGAGGGCCCTCGGTCGCAAAGCACTCGACGAGCTTGGCACACTGTTCACTCCCGACACGATCCTTCGCTGGCATCGTCAGTTGGTGGCCAGGAAATGGGACTACTTGTTACCGGCCGCGCTATGGTCGTAGTTTTGGTTTGATTCGGATCGAATTGTTGTCGCAGTTGGACGCTCCTGTTACACCGCTAATTTGGTTACCCCGCCCGCAACTCACATCCAGTGCTCGCGTCTCGCAGCCCGCCTCTCTTTTCTAAACATTGTAACCCGCCAACTACCTCGCCTTTGTTTCGCGATGGCTTGCGAGACTTGGTTTTGCCGCCGGCAAAATTCTTAGACTTTCGTTCGCGTCACTGGTTACAGCGATGTCGTGGGCGGACGATGGGGAGACTGTCATCAAGAGCCGGATCTACGCGTCAGAGAAGGAACTCGATGAGTTTTATGCCAGGCTCAAACTCACCCCCTGTCCCCATTGCAACCAAACAGGAAGCCTGATCAAGCACGGATTCTTGCGTGGCTATGACCACGAAAATCAACTGCAAAAAACCACGCGCGCTGCACGCGTCTTCTGCAGCAACCGAAATCGGGCAAGTGGCTGTGGACGAACCTTCAGCCTCTCCATGGCCGAAAGAATCCGCCGACTGTTCTTGGGCGCCGAAAGTTTGTGGCTGTTTCTTCAGCTTGTTGTCAGTACCGGCAACAAACTGGCTGCCTTTCGACAACTCGATGGCCCCTTGAGCGATTCGGCTCCCTACCGGATTTGGAAGCGATTTGTCCGGGCTCAAGCCGCGATCCGCGCGGCACTGATCCCCTTGTGCAGCCCGCCGGTGGTCCCCTCCGGCAATCCCGAATCAGTAACACTTGCGCACCTTCAAAAGGCATTTGGCGGGCAATCGCTCAATCCCATCGCCGCCTTCCAGGCCAAATTGCAAACCTTCTTCCTGTGAGTCCTCGCGCCAGGCGCGACTGACCACCGGAAGGGAATGCGTGTTCGGCGCACTCTTTGCGCAGGCCCACTCAGCGCACTGACAGTTACCGGCTGTTGCCACTGCTGACGCTGCATTCCAGATGCGGGGTGATCGAATTATCAGCGCACTTGGGAGAGTCAAACCAACGTGAAGTGGTCAACAACGCAACACGACGATGGACTCCTTCAAGAACCGACATAGATTCGTCGCTGGCGACTTCCTCTGACTCATTACCAAGGAGCAAATTGCGGTGAAGCGACCATCGATCTACGTCAAAATGAAAGTCCTGGGAGCGATTGAGGTCGCCGAAGGGAGAACTCGTCACGAGAGAATCCACCATGTCGCGTCGATGACGTTTCTCGACGAGGAGGGGACGCCATACCGGTTCACCTGGCGGACCATTCAGACCTGGTACTACCGCTACAAGAACCACGGCGTCACCGGGATGGACGCTTCGCCGCGATCGGACAAGGGACAAACGCGAAAGGTCACTCCCGAAGAAGTGCTCGAAGCGATCAACGCCGCACTACCCCACTTCCGCAATTCGGTGCCAAACAAAACGGCCCTGTATCGGTTCTGCATCGAAAAAGGTCTGCTCCATGCCAATCAGATCGCGCGAAACACGTTCAGCCGATTCATCAATGAGTACGAGCTGCTCAAAGACGACGCGAGCGAAAACAAACGTCGACTCGCCTTCAGCATGCAGTATGCCAATCAGCTGTGGCAGGCCGACACGATGTTCGGCCCGTTCGTCGGCGGCCGCCAGGCCAAGCTGATCGCCTTCATCGACGATGCCAGCCGGGTGCTGTGTCACGGCGAATTCTTCTTCGATGAGAACGCCGATTCGATGATTCACGCACTCCGAGCGGCATTCTACAAACGGGGTCTGCCCGAGCAGCTGCTGGTCGACAACGGCTCGATCTACTGCTGCCAGGAAATCACCCTGATCTGTGCGCGCGTCGGCTGCATCCTCCGTCACACGGCCGTTCGAGACGCTGCGGCCAAGGGGAAGATCGAGCGGTTCTTTCGCCGGGTGCGCGACCAGTTTCTGGTCCGCGCGCTCGATCTCTCCTCGCTCGATGCGCTCAACAAGCAGTTCACCCACTGGGTCGAACACGAATACAACGCCACCGAGCACTCCACCCTCGGGATGAAGCCGATCGATCGTTTCGGCATGGACCTCTCTCGGATCCGCTTTCTCTCGCCGTCGGAAGACACTGACGAACTGTTTTACGCCGAGGCGACCCGCACGGTCAAAAAGGACAACACGTTCAGCTTCCAGGGAAAGCGTTACGAAACGCCGATCGACCTGCGCGGCAAGAAGATCGATCTGCGCTACGAACGTCATCGCACCGGTGCAGTGATCGTCTACGACAAGGGACGGCGCATCGGCAGGGCCAGACTCCTCGATGCGGTGGCCAACGGCTTGGCACGCAGGACCGAACAAGCCTAACGCAAACTCGTCTTTTTACTTCTTCAAACAACTTCCCCCTTCACCATTCAGGTTTTTCCAATGATTCGTTCCTACTTCGGTCTGACCGAGAACCCGTTCGCGCTGCGTCACATCGAACTGCTCCCCGCTCAACAGGAGATTCACGACACACTTCGAGTCCACTGCCAGCAGGGCGGTCTGTGTCTGGTCGTCGGCCGGCCCGGCACCGGCAAGAGTGTGATCAAGGAATCGCTCCGGCGGCTTCCCGAAAAAGAGCATCTGGTGGCAACGATCGCGCGGACCCTGCACACCTATACCAACACGGTCAAAATCCTCTGCGAAGCATTCGGGGTCGAGTTCGAAAGCTCGGCCTTCAAGTGCGAACGGAAGCTGATCCAGCAGGCATTCAGTCTCAATCATGCCGGCAAGATGCTGGTGACGATCATCGACGACGCTCACCTGATGGAGATGGAGAATCTTCGCAAGTTGCGGTTGCTGCTGGAAGACTTTCCCAAGAACCACAACCTGATCCTGATCGGACAGGTGGAACTGCTGGCAAGTCTCGACCTGGCGGTCAATCTCGATCTGAAGAGTCGGGTGACCTACTCGGTCGTGACCAAGCGTCTGCACGATGACGTGATGCGCGAGTTTATCCATCGCGAACTCGACCGCATCGGTCTGGCTCATAGCACGTTTACTTCTGCGGCGATCGGTCTGATCATTCGCTCGGCCGACGGCGTACTGCGCCGGTGCCGCAATCTCTGTCTCTCTTCGATGCTCGAAGCGGTCCGCGCCTCGGCCGGCCAAACGATCGATATCGACCTGGTCAACCGCGTCCTGCTCCAGCCGCACTGGCAAAACGAAGTTGACCTCACCGATTTTTAAGGGAGTGGACGGTCCATCCCATCGCAGCACCAATCTCCAGGCACGAAGGCTTTCACCAATGATCACTCGCGACTTACTACGTTCGATTCGCAACGAGCTGCCGATGAAACTGACGATCGTTCGACTTGGTCGGCACGGTCCGATCACGAAGCAGACCGATGGTTACTTCCGCTTCCAATGTCCCGGCTGCGGCGAGCTGCGAGCAACGGTCAACCCGCGAAACAATCTGGCGCACTGTTTCAGCTGCGGCCAGAACTACAACAACATCGACCTGCTGATGATCCAAGGTTACGACTTCGTCCCGGCCGTCGAAATCCTGCAGCACTGGTTGCGACAGTACCAGGAAGATCGAGACAGCGCGAACTCGTGAGGCCGGCAGCTCGACCTTCCGAAGCAGAAACTACGACCACAATTCGGCCAACCGTTCGGCCGGATGCAGGCAACTGTTGCCATTCGTCCCCTTCATGCGACCGTTCGACCCGAGCGATCGCATTTTAATGCACTGACTCGAATCGCTCCGCGCGATCAGATGGCCATCACATGAAGTCCTTCTCCAGAATTCTCATTAATTCGGCCGCGCACCCCTCGCACGAACCAGAAATCCATACAGTCACAGTTCGGCCAAAAATGCGACATCAATTCGGCCGGTAACAGGAAGGGCCCTCGGACGCAAAGCACTCGACGAACTTGGCACACTGTTCACTCCCGACACGATCCAGCGCTGGCATCGTCAGCTGGTGGCCAGGAAATGGGACTACTCCGATCGAAAACAGAAGCAGCCAGGCCGGCCTCGGGTGCGGCAAACAATCGTCGACTTGACAGTAAGATTCGCCAAGGAGAATCCGACCTGGGGATACGATCGGATTCAGGGCGAACTGGCCAAGGTCGGCTACAAGATTACCGACACCACCGTGGCCAACATTCTCAAAGCTCATGGCATTGAGCCGGCGCCCACCCGAAAGCGCACCGGTTCGTGGGAGACATTCCTGAAGTCGCACTGGGACGCGATCAGCGCGACCGATTTCACGACCGTCGAAGTCTGGACAAAAAGCGGCCTGGTGACGTTCTATCTGTTGTTCGTGATGGAACTGAAAACGCGCCGAGTTCATTTCGCTGGCTGCACCGCCAATCCGAACGAAGCCTGGATGAAGCAGACGGCGCGGGAGCTGACAGGTTTCGACAGCGAGGTTCTCAGTGGCAAACGGATCATTCTCATGGACCGTGACACGAAGTTTTGCGAGTCGTTCCGCAAGCTACTGCGTGGTGCCGGTACGAAACCGTTACGATTGCCGCCACGCGCGCCGAACATGAACGCGCACCTGGAAAGATTCTTCGGTTCGCTGAAATCCGAGTGCTTGGACCGACTGATCCTGTTTGGTGAGCGGTCGCTGCGAAACGCCGTGAATCGCTACTTGGAACACTACCATCTTGACCGGTGTCATCAAGGACTGGGAAACAACTTGATCACGCTCCCGGAGCACCCACCGGACACGACCAAAGAGATCGAAACGAGCGAGCGCCTTGGTGGTCTGCTTCGTTCGTACCGGCGCGCGGCCTGAGTTGACAACGTCTTGAATGACGAACGATCGATCTGCATGCTTCGGTCTCTGCTGCGCGGTTGCGCAGATTCGAGTGGAATCATCGCGTTGAAAGTTCGTTGAATAACTCGAATTCGGCCGAGCATCGCTACCAACGATCTGCCTTGAGATCGAGAATCCCCGAGTCGTTGGCTCGTTTCAGTTTTTTAACCACACGGGGGTTGAATTCGGCCGAGAATCGCAACGAACAAGCTGAGATGAGATAGAGAATTGCCGAGTCGTTGGCTCGTTTCAGTTTTTTGACCACACGCCACACGCGATTAAAGATCGTTAATCGACCCGACTTCGGCCGAGAATCGCAGCGAACGACCTGCCACGAGATCGAGAATCCTCGAGTCGTTGGCTCGTTTCAGTTTTTTGACCACACGCGTCTACTATTTCGATAACGCCGTGTCCTTTCTGAGTCCGCCCTCACTCGTTGAAAGAGCATTAAACAACACCGCTTGTCGTGCGATTTCGGCCTCAAGCGCAATGTCACGCTTGGATATCGTGGAATCGAATTGCTGAGAGTGTTGCAATTCATGAAGTTGTTGGGACAGCGAAGTACGATCTACGTACCAAGCGAGCGCTGCCACTGCAAGCACCCCCATATACATGATCATCTCTTTGCGAATTCGCTTACCCGTATTCATTGATCGCGTCCAGACAATTGATTGCGATTACGAACCGCATCTACTAGGTGTCGCGGAAGCACAGAACTATTCTCTTCCAATTGCTTTATTTCGCTCGAGATCCTTCCACGATCGCTCAGCCACGCAAGTAGGACGCTCGTGAGCGTAATCGCAAAGAAAACAAATCTGAGAGTAAATCGTCTCATCGACCTTGGGGCTTAGGAGGCAGGCCGCCAATCCTCATTGACTGGCTCCCATGGTTTGTCAAGAAATCTTGAAAGACTTCGCGTCCTTCACAGGTGTCTGTGACCGAATGCCGAACTTTCATCGTCCACGTAACCGTAATAATCACATCTTTGTAATTTGGGTGGTAAAGAATTTTTGCGAGAGATTCCAAAGGAGCTCTGGGATAGTCGACCATTGCGTAAACGCATCCGTCCTCGCTTGTGCTTTCGATGTCTTTGTGATCGGGTCGGCCTTGACCATATCCGTCATCAAACGGAACTTTTGGATTCTCAATGTCAATTGGGGTATCGGATTCACCGTTTAGGTATGTCAGCGAAACCGTAATCTTTGAGTAGATTACCTCTTGCCGGAATGCGCAACACGAGCAGCATATTCCGTTGGCTCGATCGTCAACAAACGTAACGAGGCCTTCGATGGGAGACAGAAAGAACGTCAGGTTTCCGTCGCGATCTCTGCGGATTCCTGGTTTTCGATCACCCAACTTCAAAATATTCGACTCTACTTTGCACGTTGTGCAGCAAAGCCCTAAGGGGTCTACGTAATTAGTACATTGATTATGCATGTACGAATACAAACTTGTGCCATCGAAATACCCTATTGGATCTCTCGAGACCCAGCGTCCCATTTGCAAATGCAGGTAGCGGTTCCGGTTCAGCTGCAATCTCGAGTCGTCGAGCCGACGACCGGTGTAGCGGTGCTGCCAGGCGTAGCTGTCGCTGGTAGCGCTCATGTCGGCCGCTAGCACGGTGCTGACCCCGTATGGTGTGTAGGCGAATCGCTGCTGGACACTGCCCGACGTGTTCACCAGCCCAATCACATTGTACTGCGCGTCGATCGTCGCGTAGAGCCTTTCCTCCAGCCCGTTACCCGAGTTGCTATCGGCGTCCCGGTCGCGAAGCACCAGCTCATCGACGTACTGCGCGCCCCAGACGAATTGCCTGGTGGCCGTGCCCGACTCGGTCGAGCGCTC
>JAHELS010000289.1 GCA_024644085.1 Rhodopirellula sp. | reverse complement strand
AAGTCCACCAGTTCTGAAACAAGTGAACCGACGGCTCCCACTGGTGCACCGGCGTCTTCGTCGACCGCGGTTAGCGCCGGACTCTTTGAGTCGTCCAGAACGGGTGCCGTATTCACATCAAGGACGGTGATATCTGCCGTTTCCGTCGCTGTGCTGAAGCCCGTTGCGTCACCGTTGGTCGAGACATCGACTTTCGTACCCGCGGTCCCTGTCGTCTGGTCCCACCCATGAAAACTGAAGCTGGCTGTTGTTCCGCTTAGCCCATTCGGTACGAACCGTACGAGATCATCCGCTCCCAGCAACAATGCGGATGTGTTTGAAACAGATCCGACGGCGGTCCAAAAGGCTGTTCCACTGAGTGAGTATTCCCAGGTGCCATTGCCACTGGCGATCGATTCGATTGCGATTCCCTCGAGGGCACCGCTATCGACATCCGTAATTCTGTCTCCACCAGCACTGGCGATCAACGAAGCGACGTCGATCCCGCCATTATTCGTCTGCAACTTCGTGATGGTCGGAAATGTCGTAGCACCCGTGTTGTCGAGCACTGGCGCGTCGTTGACTGGTGTCACGGTGATGTTGATCGTGTCGTCATCGGTCAGTGCACCGCCGGTGCCGCTGTTGCCTTGGTCGTCGGTCAGAATGCGAATGCTGGCCACGCCGTTAAAGTCGTTGGTCGGAGTGAAGATCATTCCATCCAAAGCGACATTGATGTCGGCAACGCTGCCGCGGAATTCGACGATCGCGTCGTCGGTCCCAATGCCGATATCGAGGATCAAGTTGGTGGTGCCGTTGAGCGAAATCACGCCATTGGTGATTTCCAGACGTACCTTCATTTCCAACGCACCGGCGTCGCTGTCAGCGATCCAAACCAGGTTGTTATTCGCGACATTGAAGGTCAGCGGCGTTTCTTCGGCCGTGACCTGCATTCCCATTTGACCGTCCGTGTTCTCGTAGAAGCCGACCGTATCATCGTTGTACGAGGCACCGATCACATCGAGATCCAAATCGCCGTCCATGTCGGCCACCGCGACCGCGCGCGGACCATCGCCCGCGATCGAAATCAACCGCTCCGTGAAGCCGGGCGACGCGGACCCGTCGTTTTCATACCAGTTGAATTCGTTTTCGCTGAAGGTCGCAGCGATGATGTCGGCATCCCCGTCGGCATCCAAGTCGGCCACTGCCACATCTCGTGCTCCGGTTGCCGATGTCGAGATGATGTTCTCGGTGAATGTCGGGACGACCGGGCTGCCATCGTTCTGGTACCAGGCGATTTTACCGTCGAAGTAGGCAGCCACGACCAGGTCATCATTGCCGTCGCCGTCCACATCGGCGATCTCCATCGAGATCGGTCCGAGCACCGTCGATGCCACCACGTGCTGGGTGAAGGTCGGATCAAGGGCTCCGTCGTTTTCAAACCAGGCAACTTTGTCATCGACGTACGAGACCGATGCCACATCGATGTCGCCGTCACCATCGAGGTCACCCGCCACGACCGATTTGACCGCGTTGGTGTTGTTGGCGATCACGCGGCGAGTGAAGTTTTCCAAGCCGTCGTTTTCGTACCAGACGACTTCGTCGGTGTCCTGGTAACCGGCCAGAACGTCGGTGTCGCCGTCGTTGTCCAAGTCGGCCGCAAACACAGTTGACGCCTGGCCTTCGCCCAGCGCGATCGTGTTCGCCGTAAACGTCGGCGTACCACCCGGTCCGGCACCGTCGTTCTGGTACCAGATCACCGACTGTTGCTCATAGGCGGCCGACAAAATATCCATGTGTCCGTCACCATCGACGTCGGCCACAAACACTTCGCGAGCGCCCAGCACGCCGGTGGCCACCGTGATCTCGGTCAGGTTGCCGAGACCATCGTTCTCGTACCAGACAATGCGGTCGTCGCCATAGGAGGACGAAACCAAATCGATGTCGCCGTCACCGTTCAGGTCGGCGGCGTGAATGTCGGTCGCGCCGTCGACACTGCTGCTGGCCACTGTTTGCGGCTGGCCGGTGAACATGTTGACCGGAGCGTCGTTGGCGGGCGTGATCGTCAGGTTGAACGTGCCGCTGGTGGTCGTACCGGCCGAATCGTCCACCGTAAAGTCAAAGCTGTCGGTCGTTGTTTCGCTGCCGTCGTGACGGTACTTGATCAGTCCCGCATCGATGTCGGCTTGCGTGAATGTGTCGGTCGCCGACAATGGCACCCAATTCAATAACAGTGTTCCGTTGGCCGGAATCGCATCGACCGTGTAGATGATTTGTGCCGGTGTGTTGTCGGCGTCGCTGGTCGCAAGCTCGGTTGCCGTAATCGTCGAAGTTGCACCTTCGCCGAGCGTCAAACCGGCATTGGTATCGAGTGACTCCTCGTCGTTGACCGGCGTCACGGTGAAGTTGAACGTGCCGGTCGCCGGCGTCGCTCCGTCCTCGCCGCCGTCGGCCAGTGAGAAACTGAAGGCGTCCGTTGCTAATTCGTTGCCGTTGTGGTCGTAAGTCACGTCACCGGCGTCGATGTCGGCTTGCGTGAAAGTGTCGTTTAGACCGAGTGCCCCGAAACCGGCCAGGTACATCGTGCCGTTGTCGGTCACGTTGGTGATCGTGTAAGTCAATCCGGCACCGCTGTCGTCCGGGTCGCCTTCGTTCAGCATCGCCGTGGTGATCGCCGTGCCGGTCGAGCCTTCCAGCACCGTCGTGCCGGTATTGGTCGCGACCGTTGGGCTGGCGTTGAGGCCGATGATCGTGATCGTCGTCGTCGCCGTATCGGTTCCGCCGTTACCGTCATCGACCGTGTAGGTGAAGGTGTCGGTGGCCGATTCTCCTGCGACGAGATAACTGAACTGGCCATTCGGATCGTAGACGAAACTGCCGTCGGCATTCAACGTTACCAACGCACCCGAGGCGATTGCGGTGGGTGTTCCGAGGCTCGCGCCGACCCCGTCGAGCTCCGTCACTGTCAGCGTGTCGCGATTGGCATCGAGATCGTTGTCCAGGACTCCGTCGACGACCTGTTCAGCGCCGAAGATCACAAAGTTGTCCGTCATCGACAACTGTTCCGCAGCGACCCAGGCAGCCGATCGGGCGGATGTCGCGATGCGTGCTTCATCAATGTATCCGTCGAAGAACGAATTGGCACCGTCTTCGTTGCTGCCGATCGAAGCTCCGGTGGCCACCGTGGCTGGTGTCGCGACAGCAACAAAGGCCTCCGCACCCGTCGTGGTCTGTTCCACGCCGTCGACGTAAACGCTGACCGCGTCGCCGGCAATGTCGATCGTAGCGACGATGTAGTGCCACTGGTTGGCCGCGAGCGCGTTACTGTTGGTCGAGACGAGCACCAAGTCACCGCTGAGTGTATCGTCTCCGCGGGCGACCACCTGGATCTCGTCACCGACCCGGTTGATCGCGGCACGCGATGCCTGAGTTTCGACGCCCGCGTTGTCGATCGAAACCGACAGGATGTCACCGTTACCGGTGATCGTGTCGGTGTAGATCCACGCCGACAGCGTTGTGCCTGAAACGCCGCTGACAAAGTTGCGGTCATCGCCCAGATCGATCCACTGCGTCGATCCATCAAACTGCTGCGCGTTTCCGAACAGGCCGACGTCGTCGATGCTGCCGTTGTTGATGCCGTCGAAGTTGTTCGTGGTGGAATCACCCGGCGTCGCACCCGATTCGTTCAGGTGATAGACGCCGTCGTAATCGGTGCCCCAAACGCCCGCGGCGTTTTGGCCATCAGCGGCCGAAGCGTTTCCGTAATACATCCAAACGAAATCATCTCGTGATCCCGCGTCGACTTGTGGCACTTTCACCCACACGTACGATGTGCCTGATTCGTCCCACGATTCGATCTCGTGAGCGAGCAGTGTGCCGTCGGAATCGTAGAAGCGAAGATCTTCACCGGCGTCTTGTGTTTTCGTGTAATCAATGCGGTCGCTGTCCAAAACGACCAAGACGGGGAAGTCCGTCAGGTTTTCCGCTTGATTGACATTGTTGAACGTCAACTGCTGACGATACGTCCAATCGTCCATTGAATCGGTATCGAGCGTCGCGTTTTCAGCGACCACGTAATTTCCCCAACCGGGCTGATTGGCGGGAACGCCGCCGCCCAGGTTTCCATCGTTGCCGTTGGCCGTCAGGTCAAACGCCGTGCCGCCGGTGCCTTCGTTGAATTGCCAGTAACCAACCAGGTTTGCTTCGCCGCCGGTCAACTCGACGTTCATGTCGGCGTCGATTTGTGCTTCGGTTCGCGTGCTGTTCCAGATGCGAACTTCGTCGATCTCGCCGATGAATCGCTGGGTCGTGGCATTCTGGCGTCCGCCGATATGCAGTTCTTCCTGGCCGGCGTAGACGTCACCGATCGCACCGGTACCGTTGTAGGTATCAACCAGGTCGCCATTGACGTAAACGTTGGCAACGCCGTTGTCATAGGTGAAGGCAACGTGGCTCCACTGGTTGAAATTCAGGTAATGACCGGTGTTGTGCCAGGCCCAGCCGGGATCGGTGTTGGCGACGGCCCACTTCAGTTCACCGGTTTCGCCCGTGATCCCGAGTTCGTATTCCCCTTCTTTGTTCAGAATGATGATGCTGCCGCTACCGCCAGCCATCGGGTTGACCCAAGCCTCCGCGGTCATGTTTGTCGTCATCGTCAAACTGGCGTCGGCGCCCATGTTGACGTAGTCATCGCCATCAAACGAAAGCCCTGCGCGATCATCCTGGGCATCGGGCGGCGTGTTGGTGCCGTAGGAGAGCGCGACGGCATCGACCGCCTCGGCACCGGCATCGAGCCCGGCGTTGCCGTTGCCGTCGAGCAGGTAGCTGGCGTTGGCGACTGTGGTTCCCAGTCCTGACCGTGTCGCGCCCAGCGTCGTTGTGGTCACATCTAGGGCGATCACGTCCTGCGCCGTCACATTCAACAGCCCATTGCTGCCGACCGAGGCGTCGTTGGCATCGAAAGTGACCAGCAACTGTCCTGCCGTCAGCGCCGTACCTCCCAGTGTCATGTCGTTCTGGACGACGTCTACACCGACCAACTTGGCGTCGAATCCGATATCCAGTCCGTTGATCAGCGTCGACAGCGTGCCCGAAGTTCCCGGGCCGACGTCGTCGGGTGTGAATAACCAGACATCCTGGTCCACCGCTCCGCCCGACGTCGTCAATAGAAACTCGCCGGCGTAGACCTCGGTGTCACCGATCATCATCGTCTGTTCGATCAGCGACACACCGCGGATCTCCGCGCCCGCCGGGTTGACCAGCAGGATTGAGAAAGTCCCCGAAGAGTAATCACCCGGTTGATCAGGCCGGAACAGCACCACGTCTTCTTTTTGAACCGTCACGCCTCCGAGCACTTCAGCGGCCTTGACCGAGAAGATCACATCGCCCGCATAGAGTTCCGTCCGGTTGGCCGACCCGAGGGTCAGGTTACGATTGACGACGTCAAGTGAATTCAGATTCACGTCACCATCGCCGAACGCATCCAGATTGAAAACGCTCGAGAACGTTCCGTCTGTTGTTGTTTCCCCGAACGCCAGGTTCGGGTCACCGAATTCAATTGCCTCGCCGTCGGTCCAGTCGGACAGGCCGGTCGTGCCGCTGTTTGGCACATCGTTGACCGTTGACAGCCACAGTCCACCGGTTTCGACCGTTGTCTGCAGGCTGGTCGAAATCTCTGAAGTGCTGCCGGTCGTTACGCTGGTTGCCGTGGCTGTGATGTGCTGGCCGACCGCGACTTGCTTGTCAAAGGTGGCCCGGAAATTCCCCTGCTTGTTGGCGTTGGCCGTCACATCGACGCTGCCGAGATAGGTTCGCGCTTCACCGGCCGCACCGCTGGCGAAGAAGTCGAGCACGTAGTTGCCTGCGAGAGAGTTGATCGTGCCGCTGATCGTGATCTGATCGCCGTCAACGATCGCCTTGGTGATGTCGGCGTAGTTTTGTGTTTCGTTGGGTCCGCCGTCGCCGTCGCCGATATCGTTCCCCGTCGCGCCGTTGGATCCCAGATCGATGCCGACATCAAAGTTCGAGTGAATCGTGTTGCCGCGAATTGTGATTCCGCTGGTCGTGCCCTGAAGCTCGATGCCGTCGCTGTCGTTGAAGGCGATCAGGTTTCCGGCACCGTCGTCGGCACCGCCGATCGAATTCGCACCCGCGTTCCACGCGCGAATGCCGCTGTTGGTGTTTCCGAGGTCGAGCGTGCCGGTGATGTCGGTACCGATGTAGTTGCCTTCGATGACATTGCCGCTGCTTTCGAGGTAGATACCGTCGGCGGTGTTTCCTGAGATGATGTTGCGTGCCGCGGCGACCTTGCCGCCAATCAGGTTTCCGGTCGAACCATTCTTGATGTCGATTCCGTCATCGCCGTTGCCCTTATCGAGCGTCCCAGTGACGTCGGTGCCGATGAAGTTGCCTTGAATGACATTGTTGTTTGATCCGTCAATCAGGATCCCATCGAGCGTATTTCCGGAGATCACATTGGCATGCCCGGCAACGGTGCCGCCCACTAACGTGTTCGTCGCCCCACTGCTAATCTCGATTCCGTTCCAAAGATTCGCGATGATCGTCGCGCCGTCCGCGCCAACACCGACATAGTTGCCGCGGATGATGTTGTTATCGGTGCCGGCATCTTTGACAATAATTCCCGAATACAGGTTGCCCGAGGAAATGTTGCTCTCGATGATGTTGCCCGCCGCGCCGGCCGCCAGCATGATGCCATGTTCCTTGTTTCCGGCCAGGGCGCCCGTAGCTGTGATGCCGACTCGGTTATTTTGAATCAGGTTGTTGTCGCCGAATCCCGTGCTGCCGTC
>JAHELS010000288.1 GCA_024644085.1 Rhodopirellula sp. | reverse complement strand
GTCGCCACCGAGCCGGCACCGGCGGGACCGAGAAAAGACCAATCGGTCGCAATCAATCCAACGTCGGATAGAAAGAACTTGCGAGGCGGCAAGATCAGCCAACTATCGGTCGACGCATCCAAAGAGAATGTTGATGCCGAAGGCGACTCGGGGGTCATTGGTGATGTGCAGATTCAGATGGTGCCGGAACTCGGCACGATCGTTATCCGAGGTGAAAAACGGGACGTCGAGCGCGTGCAGAAGGCGATCGAACAGACCGAGGCCGGGGCGGTGACAAACGAAGGCATCGTCAAGATGGGCGATGAGGCGTCCTCGGCGACGAAATATCAGGCAACACGGGAGAAGAGCAAGCTAGCGGAAGGGTTGGCGAAGGAAGCAGCCCGCGGGCGCTATTCACGGAGAGCCGTTGCCGCGGAAGCGAAATTAGAGCTGTCGCAAACGGCTTCCAGCGGGCTGGACGCAATTGGTGGTGGTGGCTTTGCCGGCGGTGCTGACTACGGGTTGGCGATCGACGAAGGTCGCGGACCGGGGATCGCTGGCGATCGATTCGAACCGATCACCGACAACCCATTCAAGCGAGTATCCGAACATCCGCTCAGCACCTTCTCAGTTGACGTCGACACGGCATCGTACAGCAAGGTGCGTGATTTCCTGATGCGTGCCCACCATCTGCCGCGTCCCGACGCCGTCCGTATCGAGGAAATGCTGAACTACTTCGATTACGACTATGAACCGCCGTCCAGCGGGGACGACCATCCCTTTGCGGCGCGTGCAGTTGTCACGTCGTGTCCTTGGAATGATGACCATCGACTTGCACGCATCGCGTTGAAGGGCAAAACGATGGACAAGGGGGACCGACCGCCATGCAATCTTGTGTTCCTGCTTGACACCAGCGGTTCGATGAATGCACCCAACAAGTTGCCGTTGGTGATCGAAGGTATGCGGATGCTGATCGAACAGTTAAACGAACATGACAAGGTCGCGATCACAGTCTACGCCGGATCGGCCGGGCTAGTGCTCGACTCGACCTCGGCAAAAAAATCGAAAAAGATCCGCAAGGCATTAACGCAGCTTTCCGCCGGCGGCAGCACCAATGGAGGTGCCGGAATCGCACTGGCGTATCAAACCGCACGTGACAACTTCATTGCCGAAGGTGTCAACCGCGTGATCCTGTGCACCGACGGTGACTTCAACGTCGGGACGACCGGCACCGACGCGTTGGTGCGAATGGTGGAAGACGAAGCCAAGGGTGGCGTTTTCCTTTCGGTGCTCGGTTTCGGTATGGGCAACCACAACGATGCAATGCTGGAGAAAGTCAGTGGCCGAGGGAACGGCAATTACGCCTTCATCGACACGCAACAGGAAGCTCGCAAGGTGTTGGTTGACCAGACCAGCGGCACGCTCGTGACGATTGCCAAAGACGTCAAGTTGCAGATCGAATTCAATCCGAACCAGGTGTCGTCGTACCGCTTGATCGGTTACGAAAACCGAATTCTTGCCAAAGAAGATTTCAACGACGACAAGAAGGATGCCGGCGAGATCGGCGCGGGGCATGCCGTCACGGCGCTCTACGAGATCGTGCCCGCGGGAATGGAACCCGACGCGGCGCGGCCCGAAGTTGACGACCTGAAATATCAGGCAAAGCCGGAAACAACCGCGGCGGCCGACAGCGGTGAAATGATGACGTTGAAGCTTCGGTACAAGCAGCCCGACGGTGACACCAGCACGCTGGTCGAATTCCCCGTCGCCGATGAAGACGGCAAGTTCGAGGATGCAAAGGATGACGTCCGCTTCGCAGCCGCCGTGGCAAGTTTCGGAATGCAACTGCGTCGTAGCGAGTACGCCGGCGATTGGACGATGAGCGATGTGATGAACGTCGCTAACCGAGCCAAGGGCCAGGACAAGTATGGATTGCGAGCCGAATTCGTCGAGCTCGTCCAGAAAGCAAGCCAGCTGATGGGCGAAGAGTGATCGGGGCGACCGTCACACACCGAAACGTGAGATGTCTAGCCGATCAATCGTAGGATGTCGTGCTTGCACGCATCACGGTATTCGGCTCCTACCCAGCACCCATCGCCCATTCAATGTCAACCGTTGCGGTGCGGCTCATTGCGGCGGTGCGTGGCAAGCACGGCACCCTACTCAGCTGTGGCTTTGTTGAATTCCATGATGCGACGGCGTTACAGCACAGTCGGCCTGCCTGAAACCGGCTGAACATCGGTTCTCGCGAAACGCCTAGTTATCACCCGGGGTCAGATTCTTCGTTGATGCGAATTGTTGCACGTTGGGCACCGCAATTCCGCGGCGATTCGCCTCGAACTTCAGTGCACGTTCAAAGAACGGAAACGGAAAATGGGAACTGCGCCGGATGGCGTACCGTTCGATCGCGACGACCAGCCGAGCGTCGAGCTTCCCATCCTGGACCTGCTTGACCACGAACTTCAGGTAACCACGCTGGTCATTCTTGGTCGCTTTCAAACGATTGACCAACTGTTCCTCGAGGGTTGCCAATCGATCGGCGCGAGCCGAGACGGTTCGCGGCCCCGTGATTTGAGCATGTACTGTCATCCCTCCCAGCAAGAGTAGGGCGAAGGTGGTCCAGCGAATCATGTGAAACATTTGTTTCATCCTTGTATTCCGAGCAGAACGTCACGGGTCATGGGGTGGACTGGTCGCTCTCAAATACCAATCGACGCGAAGTTGCCGCAAGCCGAGAGTGATCGGTGTCAAAATAGGAATAATGCAGCGACTTTTCCGAGCGTTTTCCGTTCTGTCTGTCGCGGTCGCGCCGATTGTGTGTACGGCAGGGCGTTTCCGGTCGAAACAGTCTTAGGAGTGGAACGTCCCCGCGGACGACGCTCCTTTGTTGAACAGACAAACCAAACTGCCGCAGGCGATTTCGTGCAACGGATTGCGGCGTGACGCTCGGAAGGAATTCGGCGATGAATCGTTGGCTTTTAATCGGATCTCTGGCGGCCCTGTTGGTTGGGTCGACCGGCTGTCTTCACCACAACGTCCGCGGTGGGGGCGGCGCCTGTGCAACTTGTGACACCGGGTGCAGCAGCGGAGCTTGTGGCGGCGGATGCAGCAGCGGAAATTGCGGATCGGGCCTGCTCGGTCGGATCGGCAGCATGTGTGGCATGGGCGGTGCGTGTGGTGCAGGCGGATGCCGCACCGGATGCGTGCCCGGAGCGATTGGTTGGCAACAGGGAGGGCTCGATTACAGCTCTCACCTGCAACCTGGAATGCTGGGCCACGACGCTCCCCGGGCATTACGAAATCGGCCGTTCGTCGCTGGACCGCCGAGTGCCCAAGTGGGTTACCCCTACTACACCGTTCGCGGTCCTCGAGACTTCCTGGTCGATAACCCGCCATCGATCGGTCGATAAGATCGGTCGATAAGATCGGTCGATAAAACGACACGATGACCGAACGAAATAGAACGACAATGGCCAGCGGAGAGGACTCCGGTGGTCATTGTTTCTTTTACAGGCGAGCGTTGCCAGGCGATTGTGGTTGGCCCATTTTCCACGCCCGAGCGTACCTTTTCCGATTGATCCGCACCGGGTTTGATTGAGACGTGAATTGTCGGCTGTTCAGCGAACCCGCCAGGACCGACAATGCACTTAACCAGTGACACCTACACATAAGAGCATCCACGTGGCTTCCGACCTGCAATTGAAAGAACAGCTCCCTCAGCTGATCGAAGACATTGTCGCAACCTATACCCCCGAAGATGCGATCAACCACCTCGGCCACTGTGCCCTGCCGAGCTACACCGGGGTCGCCGACATCCTGCTGGATCTAAAAGATGTCCTGTATCCCGGCTATCGCCGCAAGGTCGGACTTCATTCCGGCAACATCCGCTACCACGTTGGCGGGCTGATCGATTCTCTGCATGATCATTTGACGACCGAGATTGCGCGTGCCCTGCGACACGAGGATCGTGTGCAACAGAACCACTCAGACTGCGAAAGTGACGTCGACTTCGAGGCCAAGGGTCAGGCGATGGCAATCGAGCTGCTCAAAAAAATACCCGATTTACGCCGGACCCTGGCAACCGATGTCCAGGCCGCTTACGACGGTGACCCGGCCTGCCACACGACCGACGAAGTGGTTTTCTGTTACCCGGGATTCGAGGCAATCACGGTCTATCGAATCGCGCACGAGCTTTTCCGACTCGACGTGCCGTTTATCCCGCGAATGATGACCGAGTGGGCTCACAAGAACACCGGCATCGACATTCACCCCGGCGCCAGCATCGGCGATTTCTTTTTTATCGATCACGGTACTGGTGTTGTCATCGGGGAAACGTGCGAAATCGGCGAGCATGTCAAGTTGTATCAAGGTGTGACGCTCGGAGCCCTCAGCTTTCCCACCGATGCCGATGGCCAATTGATACGCGGTAGCAAGCGTCACCCGACGATCGAAGACCGCGTCGTCGTCTACGCCAACGCAACCATCCTGGGCGGTCGCACGGTCATCGGCCGCGACTCGGTAATCGGATCGAGTGTCTGGATCACCAAGAGCGTCTCACCCAATACGACCGTGCTGCTGGAAAAACCACAGCTGCGATTGCGCGGCGGGGCGAGTGACGCCGAGGTCCTGGAACACGATTTGAACTTCCAGATCTAGCGAGGGGCGTCCTTCAGGGTGTCGGATCGCTTTTCGGCCGCCTGGTAGATTCGCGCCAGCCTCAACATCAGCGGCTCGAGCAATTCGTCGTACGCCTGCGCGGTCAAATCCGTTTTCCGCGTTCGAAGCTGCTCGATTTCCACCTCGATCGCTGCTCTCTCTTGCAGCTCTGCGGCGGTGAACGGCAACCGCAAACCGGATGGCGACAACGTCACTCGCGAAGCAACCGGGCCATCGAGCGCCGCACCGTCTTTCGCTTTCGCGATCGCGCGGGTTCCCCGGAACATTGTCGCAGGCGTTCCCTTGCCGTCGCCGTTATCATCGATCAACGCGTGCTCGGTCGCGATCCGTGCCTCGGACTCATAGAAAGCCCGCACATCCGCACTGGCTCGCAAAAATGCCTCGTGGACCGAAACTTCGTCGTCATGATCGAGATCCGACTCGGGCGAAGCGATTGCTCGAGCGAAGTATTCGCCAAACCGTGAATAGTTCTGTTGGTTGCCGCTTTTGGTCGATGTAACAACGATCCGTTTCTTGCCTGACATGCGATTGACAAACGGACCGCTGGCCGACGCGCAATTCACGACCACAACAGGTCGATCGACCCGCTCGAGCCAGGCTGCCATCTCGGATGCAGACACATCGGGTCCGCGCAGATTGAACTTCGCAACGTTTCGCGCAAAGGTCCCGTGGCCAATCATCACGATCCAGACCGGCGCGACGCCATCGGCTTCGATCGCAGCGATCGCATCGCGCAGACGCTCGCGGTCGTTCGGCTTTCCATTCTGGTCGCGTCCAATGACGACCATCGGAATCTCACTCTTCGCGGCGACCTCGTCCCAACGCCGAGCCCAGGTCGCGAATTGCTCGCCGTACTCTGCGGTCCCCGGCGCGCCGATCACCATCAGAATCTGGCCCGAGTCGTCCGGGGCGGCCGCGCTGTCCGCCTTGGCCGAGTCGTCCGCCTTGGCCGAGTCGACTGGCGCCGACATTGCCGCGGAGAGCATCAATGAACCAACGATGGCAATCGTCAATCGCTGTAAGTCGATCATGCCAGACCCTTCCACCGCCGCAAACCCCATTCGCAACAAAGGCACAACATCGCCAGAAACATCACCCAGGGGCGGTGCCAGATCGGATAAACCCACGTTTCGGTGACCGGCACTTTTCGGTTGGGCAAATCTGCAGCAAACCGGGCGAGCTGGTCCTGGCGGATGACCTCGCCGCCGGTCTGCGCGGCGATTTTTTCCAGCAGTTCGCGATTCAACCTCAGGTCGCGGAATTCCGCGGCGCCGGCTTGAGCCGTCCATCCCGAACGAGCCTCGCCGACGTGGCTGCCATCGGCGGACGTGATCTTGGCGGTGACTTCGTATCCACCCGGCTCGCGTGACCAGTACGTCGCGCTGTAGACACCCGGTTCGCGGCCATCCATTTCCGCTTTCAACGTGAACGGATCACCCGACAGCGGCACGATGTGCAATTCAACCGCTGCGTTATCCAGCGGCAAGTAGGCTTCGTCGCGTGCCGTCGCAACGATCCTCACCGGTTGGCTCGGATCCTTGCTCTGTTCGACTCTCAACTCAGCGCGGCGCGGGACGTCGTTGACCAACCAATGCGAGAGTTGTCGCCACGCCTGGGCAGCATCATCCGGCGAATCTTCGCTGCGCCGCATTGACCAACGCCACATGTCGCCGACCGTGATTGCCGCGGTGCGTCCCTTGCCAAACCTCTGGGCCACCATCGCGGGTGCGGGGTCGCCGGCGTTGCTTTCGACCGTCGCCAATCTCGAAGCACCCGGTTTCGCATCTCCAACAGCGTTCAGTGTCAGAAACGGCGGCATTGTTTGAAGCCGGTTTTTCTCGCCCGCTTCATTATCGCGCAACCGAACCCACGGCTGCAACAATCCCTCGCGAGTCAACACGAGGCGAAACGGCCCCGGACCGCTGTCGTCACCCGCACGAGATGGGTAGACGGGCGAGAGTTCACCAAGTGGGGTCTCCGAGAAATCTTGTCCCGCGAACGATTCCTGGCCACCGAGGAACAGCAAACCGCCGCCGCGCGAACCAACGAACCGCCGCAACAATAACATCTGGTCCTGGGAAAAGAAATCGCTCTCGATGTCGTCGAGAATCACGGCGTGATAGGCAAACAATTCTTCTGCCGATTCGGGGAATCCA
>JAHELS010000287.1 GCA_024644085.1 Rhodopirellula sp. | reverse complement strand
CCCGACCGCCGACTCGAGCGCATCAATGTCGGCGTAGGTCGCCGGTACATCCCCGGGCTGCATCGGCATCAAGTTCTTTTTTGCTTCGATGCCGAGCGCCTGTTCAATGACTTCGATGAATCGACCTAGTTCGACCGGTTGATTATTGCCGATGTTGTAAACGCGATAGGGGGCCGAGCTGATCGAAGGATCCGGATCGTCGCTGTTCCACCTGGCCGAAGGCTCGGCAATTTGCTGGGACACCCGATCGACACCCTCGACAATGTCATCGACGTAAGTGAAATCACGTCGCATCTTGCCTTCGTTAAAAACGTCGATCGGCCGACCTTCGAGAATCGCTTTGGTAAACAGGAACAACGCCATGTCGGGGCGTCCCCATGGTCCATAGACGGTAAAGAATCGCAAGCCGGTCGTCGGCAACTCGTAAAGATGGCTGTAGGTATGAGCCATCAATTCGTTGCTCTTCTTGGTCGCCGCGTAAAGGCTCAATGGGTGATCGACGCGATCGGAAGTTGAAAACGGCATGTGAGTGCCGCCGCCATAGACGCTGCTGCTGCTGGCGTACGTCAGATGCGGTGTCCGCGCGTGCCGGCAGGCTTCAAGAATATTGAGAAAGCCGACCACGTTGCTTTGCGTGTAGGCGCGAGGGTTGCTCAGCGAATAACGCACGCCGGCTTGGGCCGCGAGATTGACCACGCGATGAAAATCATGCGCACGAAAGAGATCATCGATGCTCTCAGCGTCGGCCAGATCCGCTTGCACGAAATTGAAATTGTCATGATCGTGGAGCCGCGAAAGACGATCACGTTTCAAATCAACGCTGTAGTAATCGTTCAGGTTGTCGAGCCCGACCACCTGCTCGCCCCGCTCGAGCAACCGCTTGGCGAGATGAAAACCGATAAATCCGGCGGCACCGGTGACGAGATGTTTGCTCATGGGGTGCCGGTTATATCAGACTTAAACCGGATCTTCGATCAGATGCTCGCGGGCGTCGTTTCCACCAGGCACGATTCTCGTGACGTTGACCTTGGTTCGACGCAATTCTTCGATCTCAGCCGCCATCTCGGCGATCAGATTGGCGATCTCCATCCCTGCGTCTTCACCGATATTAACCATCAGGGCTTTTTTCGAGTTGAAGCTAAGACCGGAATTCTTCATCTCTTGGTACCTACGTTGAAAACAGGGAATATCAGCGGACGTAAAACAATAGTTCACAGCGGCCAACTTGCAAAAAAAGTCATTCGACCGTGACACTCTTTGCAAGATTTCTTGGCTTGTCGACGTCACAACCGCGCAGCAGGGCGATGTGGTACGACAAGAGCTGCAGCGGTATGACCGTCACGATCGGCTGGAGGAATTCCGGCACGTGCGGGACGCGGATCACATCATCGGCAATCACATCGATTTGCGGATCGTCGTGGCTGGCGATCGCGATGATCGGGCCGCCACGCGCCTTGACCTCCTCCATGTTCGCCATGACTTTGTCATAGGTCGTGCCGTGCGGAATGATGAACACGCTCGGAGTCGCCGCATCCACCAGGGCGATCGGTCCGTGCTTCATTTCCGCCGCCGGATATCCTTCGGCATGCACGTAGCTGATTTCTTTCAGCTTCAACGCGCCTTCAAGCGCGGTGGGAAAATTGTATTGGCGACCGAGATACAACACGTTTCGGGCGTCCTGGTATTTGCTGGCAACTTCCCGAACGGCGGCATCGCAGGTCAATGCCTGTCCGACCACCGCGGGAAGCTTTCGCAATTCCTCGATGATCTCTTTGCCCCGCTCGAAACTGAGATGACGCATGCGACCAAAGTACAACGCCAACATCGCCAGCACGCAGCACTGTGACGTGTACGCCTTCGTGCTGGCCACGCCGATCTCCGGACCGGCATGCAGATAGACGCCGCCGTCGGCCGCCTGGGCGATCGAGCTTGCAACCACGTTACAGATCGCCAGAGTTCGATGCCCCTTGCGCTTGGTCTCGCGCAACGCCGCCAACGTGTCGGCCGTTTCACCGCTCTGAGTGATCCCGAACACCAGGGTGTTGTTTTCGATTGGCGGATTTCGATACCGAAGCTCGCTCGCGTACTCAACGCTGACCGGAATCCTGGCCAGTTCTTCGATCAAGTACTCACCCACCAGTGCCGAATGCCAACTCGTACCGCATCCGGTCAGGATGATTCGGTTGACGCTGCGGAGTTGCTGTGGAGTCAGATTCAGACCACCGAAGACCGATGTCGCGTCCTGATCGTCCAACCTCCCTCGCATCGCGTTTCGAATCGACTCGGGCTGCTCGAAGATCTCCTTGAGCATGTAGTGGTCGTAGCCTTCCAGGCTGACCTCGCCACTGTCCACTTCCAGCGGCTGGATGTTCACGCGAATCTTTCCCTGGTCACGGTGCAGTACCGAGAAACCGTCCGGCGTGAGGACTGCGATCTGGTGATCCGCCAGGTAGACGATGCGATCGGTCCGGCCCGCCAGGGGTGACGCGTCGCTCGAAACGAAGTACTCGCCGCGGCCCACGCCGATCACGAGCGGGCTGCCGAAGCGGGCTGCAATCATCAGATTCGGCATATCACGAAAGGCAATCGCCAATCCGTAAGTACCCCTCAGCCGCGACACCGTCGATTGAACCGCCTGCAGATACCGCAGGTTGGGTTGACCGTTGGACTCGGGCGTTTGCTTGAGCGCCTCGGCGATCAAATGGGCAATCACTTCGCTGTCGGTATCCGAGCTGAATATGTAGCCCTTTGCCAACAGCTCTTCTTTCAAGACCTGGAAATTCTCGATCACGCCGTTGTGCACCAGGACCACTTCGCCGTCGCCGCCGTGGTGCGGGTGCGCGTTTGGCTCGGTCGCCGCCCCGTGGGTTGCCCATCGCGTGTGGCCGATTCCCAGTGTTCCGCCCCCTGGATTTTCACCGAGCTGGCTCACCAGCGAGTCGATCCGCCCGACCGAACGGGTCACGCTGAACGTGGACCCGCCATGGACGGCAATTCCCGCGCTGTCGTATCCCCGATACTCAAGTCGACGCAGGCCATCGATCAAAAACGGGCATGCGTCGTCGCTGCCAACGTATCCAACAATTCCACACATGGTGTGTTCACTCTCTCCGTGCCGCTCGCGAGCAGAATTCGACAAACGCCGAAAGTGCCCCAATACCAGATTTACGAACGAGGGGACAAACCCAGCCCAAACCGGATCTCACAAATTCCATCAGTCGGACCGAAACAGTCGCTCTGCCCGGAGTCAAAATGGGGAAAATTTGTGGCCTGCGCAGTTTCCGAAAGGCATTCTCACACCCAAGCGTGGGGGAATCAAGCGGCCCTGCGACGGCCGGCGACTTGGAGCAAGGTGGTGTCGAACCGCTGCCAGGTCTCGCCCTCGAGGTGCAACACCTCCGTGCCCGTGTGGCAAACTCGCGACAGCGACTGGATGGTCGCGTCGTTCTGCCAGACCTCGGCATCGGCGGCGATCAGGACAAGATCGACGGCTCCGATGGTGTGTGCGATCCGCATCAGCCCGCGGTCGACTTCATCCGGAAAAAGTCGTGGCGTGACGTTGGCCGCCCGGAGGGTTTGGTGGAACTGTTTCAGCGATATGCCGCCGTCCATCTCGAATTGGTCGATGGCGTAATAGGTAACCTTTTCCTGTTTTTTTGAAAGGGTCTTCAGTACTGCGAGCGCCCTGGAACCGTCGTCGACCGAGATCTCCAGAACGGACGCGGCCGGGATCGATTTGACCATCTTGCAGAGCCCTGCGTGCGGCCCGCCGAACAAACCGAACGCGTTGTTGCGGCTCTTGGATTTGGGGGCCAAAGTCGGTGTCGATTTCGAGCCCGATCGGGGTTCCGTCTTGGTTGCCGGACCCTGCTCGGCCGATTCCGGTGCGGCTGACCGTCCCGTGATGCAGTTCCAGAGTTTCAACAGCGGCATCTTTGGAGGCCTCGGTCGGGTTGGGAATATGACGACTCTCATCGTTTTGTCGGCGGCATCGAGCGATCAAATCGACAGGAATCGCTGGGAGTCAGGTTAGGCGGACCACGAGCGAGTCTGCGTCCTAGGCTTCATTTGGCAGATTTGCGCATTTTCACCGCTGAGAGATCTCGATCCCCATGACCCGACCTCTTCCACCGATCGACGCCGATGCGCGGCAAATCCAGCCGTGCGAGCCGCGACTGGCCCTATCGGCCAGCTTGGCCAGCGACTTATTGCTCGAGGCGCTCAATGTGCAGGTTGGCGAGACGGCAATCGAACCGCAATCGAGTCAACTCAGCCCGTCGACGCTCGACTCGCAAGCCACCGCCGATCAGAGCCCCGATCTGCTACAGCAGGCTTCGCAGCTGCGCGATTCGCATGGTCTGGACGGCCGCGGACAAACGGTCGCGGTGATCGACAGCGGTGTTGCCTGGGACCACGTTGCCCTTGGTGAAGGTTACGGGCCGGGATACCGGGTCGTCGGCGGTTGGGACTTTGCCGAGAACGACGCGAACCCGTACGACGATGGACCGGCCGGTTACCACGGAACCCACATCGCCTCTCTGCTGGCGGGGCAAACGGACGGCTATTCAGGCGTCGCACCCGGCGCCGACATCGTTTCCCTCCGAGTCTTTGATGACGACGGCTCGGGGCAATTGCAATGGATCGAGTCGGCATTGCAGTGGGTGCATCAGAACCAGGAATCGTTCGAGTCACCCATCACGACAATCAACTTGTCAGTCGGCGCAGCGCTCAGCGATGCCAATCGCGGCGAGGCGATGGCAATGCTCGAGGACGAATTGCAACTGCTGCGTGAAGACGACATCATGGTCTTCGCTGCCTCGGGCAATCTGTTTGCCAGTTCGACCCACGACGGCGAAGGTGTCTTGTATCCGGCATCAAGTCCGTCGGTGGTTGCGGTCGCTTCGGTCGCTGCAGGCGGCGAATTGAGTGAATTCGCTCAACGTGACGCGGGCGTTTTCGCGGCGCGGGGCGAGTCGATTCCCGGATCGGTGCCGGACCACGTATTCGGTTGGGACGGGAAGGTCGACGACTTTGCCGAACTCGACGGCACCAGCATGGCGACGCCGCAGGTCGCAGCCGCATCGATGCTCATTCGCCAGGCGATGATCAACGAGGGACTCGAGCCGACCAGCGACGCAATCCTGTCACGGCTGCGCGACTCGGCCGTCGAGGCGGTGGACCCGATCACCGGCACCTCCTATCACACGATCGATCTGCAAGCCGCGATTGGCGATGCGGCACCCTCGGACCTACCAACTTCGATCGAGCGATTTGACGGATCGAACCAGAGCGAGCGAGTTGAACTCGATTTACGAGACGGGATCGAGCTTCGCGTCGCCGGAGTGACCTACACGCTCGATCCCGATAGCAGTGATTCGCCGCTGGTAATTGACGTAGGCGGCGGCGACGACTCCTTGCAAATCATTGGATCGGAACACGCCGAGCGGCTGATTTTGCAACCGCCGACCGGCGGCGGCCAGGGCTCGGCCAGCAGCATCGCGACCAATGACTTTCAAATCGAACTGCGGGGATTCGAGAACGTCGTATTTGAAGGTGGCGGTGGCCGCGACCGCGCGTCACTTTTTGATTCGTCCGCCTCGGACACGCTGACTTCGCGTCCAAACGAAGCCACGTTGAAAGGAATCGGATTCCAATTCGACGTCATCGATGTGCCCCGCGTTTACGTCCACGGCACAGCGGGCGGCGCCGATACGGCGTTTCTTCACGATGGCGAAGGAGATGATTCGTTGGCGGTACGTCCCCAATACACCAGTCTGCGGGGAGACGGAACCTTTCAACTCGCATTCGGGTTCGAACGCGTCTACGCCTATGCCTCGGCGGGCGGGACGGACGAGGCAAAACTTTATGACTCGGTGGGCGATGACCGCATGAGCGTCTCGGCCAACCGATCGATCATCACCGGGCCGGGCTACCACGTCAGCGCGAGTGGGTTCGAGTCGACCGAAGGCCACGCCATTGCCGGAGGCAACGACATCGCCCGGCTGTATGCAGACGAAACGAACAGCCGCTGGCACTCGACCGACGACATGGTGCAGTGGACGGGCCAGGACAATTCGGTGCGAATCGCACGCGGATTCGAACGCAACCTTGCCTTCGAACAGTATCAACCGATCGAGTTGACGACCCAATCCAACCATTCGCCGCTGACCCGTTGGATGCTCGAGGATTCGAAAGAAAGAGCGGCACGCGAAGCCGATGCTGCCCGCGCCGTATTCGAAGCACTTGGCGACACCTGAGACGCCAAGCATCACACTTGATTGGACCCGGCGTCACGCAGTCGCGCAAGCCCCTCTCGCAGCGCGCCGCCATCCGAGCCGACTCCAAGGAACGTGAATCCCTGATCGGCGTGTTCATCAACCATCTCGACGTTGCTCAAGATTCCCGCTGCCTTGCCGTGTCGGCGGCATGCGGCGACCACACCGTCGGTCGCCTCGCGCAGGTCGCGATGACGAAAATCCCTGGGACAACCCAGATTAAAACTGAGGTCGAGCGGACCGACAAACAACACGTCGACACCATCGACCGCCGCAATCGCATCAGCGCTGTCGACCGCTTCACGCGTTTCGATCTGTACCACGGTGAGAACTTTTTCCGACGCCGTGCGATGGTAGTGGTCGGTATGCATCCCAAAACCAGTCGCGATCGTCGAACTGGCCACGCCGCGGCGCCCGGCCGGAGGATACCGCGTGAAAGATACCGCCGCCGCAGCTTCGTCCGCACTGCTGACGTAGGGCACCATCACGCCAACAGCCCCCAGATCGAGCGCCCGTTTGATGCTGTCGGCGTTATTCGAA
>JAHELS010000286.1 GCA_024644085.1 Rhodopirellula sp. | reverse complement strand
GGCGCGCCGATGCTTGGGCACTGCGGAGTGAATGGCAGTTGTCCGAAGCGCTGATGCCCGATTGGCCGAATCCTACCAGTTGCCCGCCGATGGATCTTGGGGCTGCGGAGATTCAAACGTTTTGGCGACCCTTGATGAGCGACCAGGGCTGGGGACGCAATCGTTTGAGCAGCGGCTCGCTCGACAGTCCCGATTTGATCAGCAGTCAGCGATGGCAAGTGGGACGAAGAATGGCCGAGCGAGCTACGAGCGAAGTCGCTCATGTCAATCGAGGAACGTTTCTGGGTCCCGGGGCACTCCGCGCACGCGTGACGCCAAACGCAGACGACTCGCTGCCAGGCGGATACGAAGGTACGGTGATTCAAATCCGCAGTCCTTCGGTTCGCATTCCCGCCGGCAAAGCAATTCGAATCGACGCCATGGTTCGGACGATCGGATTCGGCGGTCCCCACCAGGGAGTGCTCGTGTACGACACCATCGCCGGACAGGAAGCAGGCCTGCTTGTGCGGGGCAGATCCGATTGGACCCCAATTCGACTTTATCGACAAACATTGGCCGATGGTGAGGTGAACGTGATGTTCGAGTTGATCGGGGCCGGCGAGGCGACAATCGACGAGGTGCGATTGAGCGTGTGGGAACCCGAACCCAGCGGTGATCCGGTGTTTCGCCCAATCGCCGAGGCCGAGGCGGAGTCGACAAGACGATGACGCAGGGGCGATAATTGCATCGTACGGCCTTGGCACCGCGGGCGGCGGTCAGCCTCACCCGCGCGGAACTTCCCCTGTGAGAGATCGACTGATGCAGCAAGTCAAAATCTTCAAGAGCGTCGACACCGAGATCAACGAGATGGAACATCAAATCAATCGCTGGATGCGGAAAAGCGGTGCCAGGGTGTTATCGATCACCGGCGATCTTTCCTCCCAGCCAAGCAGCTCTCAAGGGCCTCTTCATTCATTCACCGCCAGCGATGTGCTGGTCATCGTTCTGTACGAAATTGACAAGCCGGCCGGCTGAGCGATCGCTCGAAATCGGCTGAATTCGCCGTTTTTCTCGATCCCTGGCGAACCCTCGCATGGCCGGGGATGTCGTACCATCGAGAACACCAGTTTTCTCTTGCCGGAAATTGATTCGATAAGAATAATGGTGTTGTCGTTTCGCGATGACGCGTCGCGATGGACCCCTTCCGCACGATGAGCAGCCCTTTCTGGTTGGCACCCGGGCCGCAAATCGTCAAACCGAAGATTGAAAGGAGGTGAGCAAGTGGATTATTGCTGTACTAGCCAACGGGGTGGTAACCCGTAGTTGAAGTCGGCGGGCCAATGCTGCGGCATGGCCACCCCACTCGCACATCGACAAGATTGCGAGATAACAGCCCGCTTGTCGAGATTACCTTGGTTTCGGCAAGCGGGTTTTTTGTTGCGCGAAAAAACGTTTACGGTCGCAAGTTCGGCACGCCCATCTTTCTGCCGAAGTCGGACGCGAACGCCTCGGGTGTTGCACCGTAATTCATCAACAAGGCGTCTTTCCAGGAGTGACCCAGTTTGACGTCCTCAAAAAACTGGCTGAAGGCCTTTGGGTCGGCTTCGATCAAATGAATGACGAGCAGTTTCGCGATCGAGATGCGATCGTCCTCGAGCCGGGTCGCGTCGAGCAGATTCAGCAGGCTGCCGGTCCGCTTGAGCTGTTCGGCAACGTTTCGCTTTGCCCTGGCGTCTGCCGAGGGATCGGGAAAAAGTTGGCGATGGAGCGTGCCGCGTAGTCCGGCGTGGATCCATGTGGGAAGCGCGACACTTGAGCGGTACCGGCCCACGTAGCCGCCCGCCATGCTCCAGGAGATTGCACCCAATACGGATTTATCAAGCTTGTCCCGGTGTGTCGCCACCAGAAACCGGCGCGAGTTGGTGTGATAGATCGTGGTCGAAGTCCCAAAGTTGTTGTTGTTCAACACGTCGGATTCAAATTTCGCAAACCCTTCTCGCGTGCTGAACACCGCGACCATGATTTTTCCGCTCCAGATATTTGCGCCCTTCGGCAATCCGAATACGACGTTCATCTGTTCGCACATTGCATCGACTTGCTGCGCGACTTGCATCGCCAGCGGCTGGGGGTAATCGGTCAACAGCAGACAGAAATCGCTCTCTGCGAGGTTGAGATTGACGGGCGCAAACTTTTTCCGAGCGTCATTGAAGATTTCGATTTGGTTGGCGACCCCTTCTTTCACTTCCTCCTCGCTCTGGGGCTCACGCAGCGTCTTGTCCTCTCCCGTGATCCGCGCTTCCGCGTCGGCCTGGGCCTGCCGGAGATCGATCAGGAAGAGTCCGCCGGAGGGTCGGTGATAGCGGAACGAGTACGGCCTGCCCTCGATGACCAAACGATACACGTCGGATGTCTTCATCTTCGGCGTGCGTCTGCCATCCTTGTACTGCAGAAAGCGAATCGCATCGGAGCGCGCGTCCTTGAGGAACGCGACCAACTCGACGTCACTGACAACGGTCCCATTCATGAATTGGATTGCCGCCGTGCGCCCGGTCAGAACCGAGCGGGCCGGTTCATCGACCAACCCGTCAAATTGGACATCCGCCGCCCGAACCGCCAATCCCATGGATGCGGCGGACAACACCGCCGCCAACACCAATCCACGTAACAACAAACCGATCCCCTTTTTCGTTCATTCAACGGCATTGTCCGAGCAGACATCGCGCCGCCTGATTTTGTCAGACCGTCGCTTTCGAATCGTCGGCCGAAACCAGAATAACGTCGTGGTACCGACTCAGGCAACTTGCATCCTCAAAGGTCCATCGACCATGATGATCGCCCACCTTTTACGTCCAGCCGCACGCGTCGCATGCCGGGGAGTCCACCAGTGCCAGTCTTGAATTCTGTACGATATCTCGCGATTTGGGCCTTGATCACCATGACCAGCCTCACTTTGCCGCCACGCGCCGCCGCCGAGAACGTCGACGTTTGGATTGGTACCAGCCGGGCCCAGCCGAGCAGGGGGATTTACCACTGCACGCTCGATACATCCAACGGCCAACTCTCCGAGGTGCAATTGGCCGCCGAGATCGCTGGCCCCGGTTTTCTCGCGATGCATCCCGATGGCCATCATCTCTATGCAGTCGGCAACGTCGGCGAAACACCATCGGTCGCCGCCTACAAGATTCAGAAACGTGATGGCAACTCCGTCCTTGTTTTCGACAACTCACTTGAAATTGGTGATGGTGGCGCGGCACACGTTGCTGTCGATCAGGCCGGTGGAACGTTGTTGACGGCACAGTACGGTGGTGGCTCAATCGCTGCGTTCGCATTGAAAAAGGACGGATCGCTCGACCGACGCACCACGCTGATCCAACACGAAGGGGGCTCGGGAGTCGTGCCCGGTCGCCAGGACGCACCGCACGCGCACTGGGTCGGTTTTTCGCCGGACAACCGATTTGCGTTCTGCCCTGATCTGGGGCTCGACAAAGTGATGATCTACAGCCACGACGCCGGAAAGGCAACGATCGCGCCGGCCGGAGCCGGCGTGGTTCCACCCGGCGGCGGGCCGCGTCACATGAAGTTTCACACCAATGGAAAGTGGATCTTCGTGCTCAACGAATTGGCCTTGAGTGTGACTGTGTTTGATTACGACGCGGCGTCGGGTGCGATGACACCCAAGCAGACGATTGACGCGGTGCCGAAAGAGGAGTTGGAGAAAGAGCTGTTTAAAAGTGCGTCGGAGATTCGCGTGCATCCCAGCGGAAGGTTTGTTTACTCCGCCAACCGTGGTCACGACACGATCACCGCGTTTCGCGTCAACCAGGATACGGGTGAATTGTCGGTGATCGAGCGTGAGAATGTCCGCGGCGCGACACCTCGCAATTTCAACCTTGATCCTTCGGGGCAATGGCTGCTGGCCGCCGGCCAGGATTCGCATACGTTGGCGTCGTTCCGAATCGACCAGGAGACGGGCGAATTGACATACAACCGGAGTGTCCGGCACGCACCCTCACCGATCTGTGTGTTGTTCCAACACGAGTGATGCGAGCAGGCTGGCTCGAGCGCCCGGCGCCGGCGAATGCATCCGGAGCCGCCGCTGACCTGCGGCCCGCCCCGATCGCGTCACTGCGGACTACTCGTCCGCCTTGAGCGTGAACGAGCCAAGGTGCATGCCAGAGGGTTCGTCGTACGCAAACGTGCCGCTCGGGGCGAAGTACTTCTTGAATTCCTCGAACGGGGGCAAGTCGTTGCGATCCATCATCGCCGAAATTTTGGACGCCACAGGATTGTTATTGCCCTGGGTCCGAATGAATCGTTTGCTGTCGGGCGAATTCGCCAAGTCATAGAGTTGGCGGATGAAGTCGGAGCTGCGTAGGAATGACACCAGGAACGGTTTTTCGCCGTCAAGCTTGCCCCCCAATTCGCTGCTCACCAATTCGTACTCTGGGACGTTGACCAATCGCGATACGGCGCCGCCATTGGCACGTGTGATTCGGGTCAAAAACTCGCGACTGTCGCTGAAAACAACCCAGTTGCCAAGGATCATGAACCCCGGTTCGGGAGCCCTCATGTTCGCCGGCAAGTTCCCGCGGTTTGGCCGCCTGGCGAAGTACGCCACGGTGCCGCCGATCGTTTCTACCTCCACATCATTGGGGCGGCGTTCACGAAACTTCGCGATGACCTGTTTCGCAGCGATCGCATCTTTCAACTCGAACGCATGAGCCTGCGTTTGACTGTTCAATTTCACGGGTGGCTGCAGCCATCGCGCCGCGACGTATCGACCGGAAAGATTCGTGATGATGTCGTCGCGAACGGAAACGCCAATCTGTTTTTGCACCGGTTCTTCGATGAGGCGTTTCAGTGGTTCGGCGCCCTGGAATTTCTCCAGGACTTTGTCGAAGTTGTCGTACGTCGTCTCAAAATCCCAGTAGATCGAAGTGTAGCTCGAGACGTCATTCGGAACCCAATTCGGCGGCGACGAGTCACCGGTTTCCGGCCGCAAGACGCCGAAAAATCCGTCACGCGGCGGATCGATCAGGACGTGAAAATGTGTGATGTCATCGAATACTTCGCCGCCGCGAAACGCGCTGCCACCCATGCCGCGAATCTTGGCGATCCCGAGTTCTTCGATGATCGGCCAAACAAACGCGGCTGCGCCACCTCGTTTGACCAGCCGTTCGACCAAATGATAGGGATCAAGGAAAAACGTCAGTTGCGGACGAGTCGCTTCAGCACCGACACAGCGTGACATGACTGACGTGAAGTCGGCGCGATCGGCCAATGTCGATTCTTCGCTACGGTCGAGCCATTGGTCGAGAATCTTTGACGCGGTCTGGTGCCCTATCCCGAGCACGACCGTACCGTCACGTTCGAAGTATTCGATCTCGGGACGGCCCTGTCGCGGTGGCAGCAACCGCACCAATCGGGTTTTTTCGATTTCGGATGTGCGGCGGACGTAGCCGCTTTCGATCACGCGGTTTTCCAGACGATCGACCAGCGACAACAAGTCTTCCACATTGTCACCCGCCTCGACAAAAAAAGCACTTGCGATGGAGTTCTGTTGCCGGCGCTTGCGTGCAATCCTGCGACGAATCGCTTCGGGCGACTCATCGTCGGCTTCCTGCTCGACCAATTCCTCATCTCGATCGGAGAGGTTGCCTGGCATCACCGCGATGGCGACCTGACCGCTGGGGATGGCCAGTAACTCGTCGAGCGAGATTCCGAAAACTTCGTTCCCAAGCTCCTCGAACAGACCCGCCGCGGTCTGGTAGACGTCGCTCGCGAAAGGCTTCAATTGTGGATCGGCCAGCATGCGACCGAGCGAAGACTCGGCAAGATCGACCCGAAACTGGTCGGCGTCATCGAGTCGGATGTACGCAACGGTGTCCTCGGGCAGCAGGTGTGGTGCACCGGGGGTTTCCGGATCTTCGGCCCGCGCGATCGATGTGTCCCATGCGAGCGGGATGACGAGAAAAGCAAGTAAAACGCCCGCGAATGGTCGTGAAAAAGGATTCATGAGATCTCTTGGTGGATCAATGAGGAATTGCCGCTGCTACCCGTGTTTTATTCGACCGCGCCACCCGCGTCTTGGTCCTGTGACAAACTGAAACGCAAATTGACCGCGTAAAAATCCCGAAACGTTCCCCCGGGGCGGCAGTTACACTATTAGCAACCCGAGTTTCCTGCAAACCAGAAGGTGTCCGATTCCGTCATGTTGCCTTTTCCATTCCGATTTGCCGCATTGTTTCTGTTCCTCGGTCTCTTTGCCGCGTCCGCCGCGGCTCAGCAAGGTGACCAGACCGGTGGTGGAGACGACGCCCAGTTTGGCGGGGGAACGGGGACCGGAGACGCCACCGGGGGCGCAGCTGGTACGTTTTCAGGCTTGGATGCGGAGACCGCCTTCGAGAATGTCGAACGGGGTACGACGGTTGGTGCCACCGGACAAACCGGTTCGGGCTTCAGCGACTTGAGTGTCGGCGGCGCGGGCGGAGGCGGTGCCGCAGGCGGGCTGGGAGGCCTTGGCGGATTTGGGGGCGGATTCGGTGGCCTGGGTGGCCTCGGAAATTTGTTCGGTGGCCTTGGTGGTGCAGGAGCCCAGTCCTCCAAGCCTGTGATTCGCACGCGGATTCGATCGGCGGTCGCCGTTGCACCGGTATCCCCCGTGCAGGTTCAACAACGAGCGAACCTTCGTTTCCGAAGCGTTGCGACCCGGCCTCAGTTGCGCGGGATCAACGTCACGATGCAAGGGCGAACGGCAATCCTTCGAGGCGTCGTCGCCTCCGATCGTGATCGTCGCATGAGCGAGATGTTGATTCGTCTCGAACCGGGTGTGCGAGGCGTCGACAACCAGGTGACGGTGCAGCC
>JAHELS010000285.1 GCA_024644085.1 Rhodopirellula sp. | reverse complement strand
AGGCGCACGACCCTTCTTCGGTCACAGTATCAATTCAGTTCGACCCCTCGATTGCGGGCGAATTCGGCAATGTGGCTGTGCGACACTGTCGCCTTAAACCGTTACTGCTCGACCAACTCGATCGCGCCGTGTCGTCGCGCATCGGCGATCGCGTGAAGCTGACCACGACCGTCGATCGCGGCGAGTTTGATCGCACCGAAGTACATGTCCGGCCCATCAAATGGTCGAAGCATGTACGCTTTCCGTAACAGGCTGGCGTCAATTCCCGGTTCAAATTGGGCGCGGAGTTCATCATCAACTGGTTCAATGTGCATTCGCGGTGCGCGGACCGCTGCCTCGTAGCTCATTTGCTCCAAGGCAAACCTTACCCAGGTTTGAACGATTGAGGTTGTGATTCGGCTTGCGCCCGGCGAGCCAAATGCGAGGCAGCGGCCATCATCATGCCACGCCAGCGTCGGCGCCATGTTGGACACCAATTTCGTTCCTGGCTTCGCATTGTGAAATCCGTGTGGATTCAGCTCTGGTTCGCCGAGACTGTTGTTGCAGCAAATCCCCAGACTGGGAACAAGGAATCCGGCTCCGTAACCCATGCTCATCGTAACAGCGGCCATGCTGCCATCGGCCGTGACCACCGACAGGTGAGTGGTATTCGGTGACTTGAGCGCCGGGAATTGGTCAGCGCACTGCAACCACTTGTCGGCCTCAGAACTGGCCAGGTCCGACTGCTCGCGGATCTTCAACAACTGTGCTTGCGATCGAGCATGAAGCAGCGCTCGCTCTGCTTCTGAAAACGTATCACGCCAGTTTGCCTGCAGCATGTTGATTAGATAGCCGACCGCCGCACCGCCGACCGCAGGTGGCGGATTCAGTGCGAGTTCAAAGCCACGCGACTTCATGGAAATCGGCTCACGCACGCTCGCCTGATAGGCGGCCAAGTCTTCACGCCTTATCAGCCCACCGGCCTGTTCGATTTCGCTGGCAAACGTCGCGGCTATCTCACCCCGATAGAGCGTGCGTATTCCGTGCTTGCTGATTGCTTCAAAGGTCTGATCGAGGTTGGGAATGCGAAACAGTTCGGACTGTTGGAGCGGATGCTGGCCGTCGGGAAAGAAGCAGTGGCGGCAAGCATCCTGTTGCCAAAACAATGCTCGGCCGACGAGGCCCAGCCATTTCGCCAGCGTGGCGCCGGTCGCAATTTCGCTGCGTGCCAACTCCAGTGCCGGGGCGACAATTTCTGGCCAAGGCAATCTGCCATGTCGCTTCCATGCCTCTTCGGCTGCGGCTGGCATTCCGGGCACGGCAACGGCAGCCGGACCGGCTTTGACATCGATTCCGTCGCCGTAGGGCAAGTGGGCGGTGCGCCAGGCCGATGATTCCGATGCCGGGCGCTGGCCCACAGTCGGCATCGCGTCGGCCCCTTCGATCAGTTCGGCCGGCTTTCCGGCGGGCCGAACCATGAAGAAACCGGAGCCGGCCAGGGAACACATCAGAGGTTCGGCGACCGTAGCTGCCAATGCAGCCGCGACGGCGATGTCAACGGCGCTGCCCCCTAAACGCGCAATCTGAGCACCGGCAGCCGCAGTCAAGGGCGAATCGGCAGCAATCGCTGCGTGCACTGAAACCATCTCTGTTTGCTCGTCGTTACCTTCCCGCTGCCCGCGATGCGAGTTTATGATCGCGAAACAAGAACACTTAAAGTTGGCGATTACGCATAGTTCTTCGGCTCGATCATAACCTACGCTCTGAAGATACCAAGCCTCCTCCATCAAGCTGAAAGATGAATTGGATCGCGGTTAGTTTTACAGCCTATACCCTGGCGGTGATGGCGTTTGGCGTTTACAGCGCGCGGTTTGGCAGGAAAACAAGTTCCGATTTCTTTCTTGCCGATCGAGGTCTGGGCGCTTGGGTCGCGGCTCTTTCCGCAGCAGCTTCCGCGGAAAGTGGATGGGTGACACTCGGGTTGGTGGGGATCGCCTACAAAACGGGCGTCGGCGCCATGTGGCTTGTACTGGGAACCGTGATCGCCTTTCTTTTTAGTTGGCTGGTTATCGCTATTCCGCTGCGGCGGCAGTCGCTACAGCAGGATGCTTTAACGCTGCCGGATATCCTTGCAGCGAACCATCATGGCGTGGTCGCCCAGGGGATTCGATTGGTGGCATCGCTAATTATATTGTCGATGCTGACTGCTTATGTTGCAGCACAACTGAACGCCGCCGGCAAAGCGTTCCAAGAAACGTTTGACTGGAATTACGTGCTTGGCGTTTCTGTTGGTACCGGCATAGTGCTTGTTTACACGCTGATAGGCGGTTTTCGAGCCGTCGCATGGACTGATGTGCTGCAGGCTGCCTTGATGATCGGCGGCGTCATTCTGTTGCCCGTATTCATGATTGTGATGATGGGCGGACCGGCGGCATTCTGGAATGATCTGGCGGCGCTTGAAAGTCAGCGAATCGAAGTCAATGGCCAAAGCGTCGGTTTGGCCGACGGCCGCAGCATGACCGATGCTCTGGCTGGTAACAGCGGTCTCGCCCTGATCGGATTCATGTCGTTGTGGATCGGCGTGCCTCTAGGGTATCCCGGTCAACCACACTTCCTTGTGCGATTGATGGCGACGAAAGACGAGCGCTCGATCCGTCGCGCTTCGATCATCTCCACCGTCTGGGTCTTTTTTCTATTCACGGGCGCGATCTTCGTGGGCTTGACCGCTCGTGTGATGTTTAGCGACTCACTGCAGGACCCGGAACGGGCATTGCCGCATGCAGCGGTCCACTTGCTACCGGCGCCGGTTGCCGGATTGATCATTGCCGCGATCGTCGCAGCGATGTGTTCGACGGCGGACTCGCAATTATTGGTGAGCGCCTCGGCGGTCAGCCATGACCTGTACGTGCGTCTGTTGGGGAGAAATCCAACTGAAAAGTCACGCTCCGTGATCAATCGCGTAGCGGTGCTGTTGATCGGTGCCATCGCTATGGGGATCGCGATCACCGAGGTACGCACAGTATTTGACTTTGTGCTCTACGCGTGGGACGGACTGGGAGCGGCTTTCGGGCCCGCTCTGATCCTGACCATGCTTTGGAAACGAACGACCCCTTGGGGCGTTCTGGCAGGCATGACCGTCGGAGTTACCACAGCGGTTGTATGGCGTGAAACGCTTCACTCGCAGCTGTATTCGCTGATCCCAGCCTTCACGCTCGCGTTCTTCTCGATCGTCGTCGTGAGCCTGCTAACCTCACGTGTGCCAAAACATGCTCAAAACGATCCCGAAATGGAATAGCTTGGTTTTTCTGGTTACGACCCTATGGAACTGTCTGGCGTCAATAAACGACCCGAAGACTGAGTGTCGCTTGCTCTGTTCTTGTGCGGGAATGAGAGCCATCCAGCAGCACAGTCCCTGTGAGTTTTCGGCGCGGCGGCTGGAGATCCGAATACACTCACTATTTGCAAAATCATCGGGGATGCTCTAACGCCGGAGCCGGACGTGCAGGGACCTCCGTTTCCTCCTGTTCAACCGATCACAGTTGCATGCAGTTCTCAATCGCCGTCTCCGACTGAGTCTCTCCGGATCGATTGAATGAACAGGAGGCAACAGAGATAAAAGAGTTTGATAGATGAGCATCCTTGCGCACTCACTGCTTGCAGAAGCGTCGGGGATGACTTAATGCTGGCGCCGGATTCGCAGGGACCTCGGGGTTTCTGCAGCAAGTCGTCGATTTTCCCCTCGTAACTCGCGAAAACATGCCATTGCTACCCCGGTCAACGCATCGCCCTTTGTCACTTCGCTGGGATAGAGTTGGTATCATCCAAAACCTGTAGCGTTAAGCAGTGCTGACTCGCGGTAGGTTACGAATGTTCGAGGCGTACCCTCAAATTCTCTCCCTGGCGATTGAGCCACGTAGTTTCAGCAAGCGTTTACTGAGGTAGGTTGCACTGTCAGAAAAATCCCCCGTTGATGTCACTCGCATTTTGCGTGCTGCAGACCAAGGAGAAGAGGGCCCGATGATTCTTGTTGAACCTTCGAAACATGAGTACATCGAGCGAGGTCGAATTGACCAGCCCGATCGCAGCAGCGCACCGGTCTGGGCACATCCGATCATTGCGAACGGCAGACTGTACGTCCGTGACCAAGATGTGTTGCTTTGCTACGACGTCACGGCAAAGTGACTCAATACCCATTCGTGAAGCTGGCGCGTCGAGGATTGATGACGATTCTAGATTGGAGAAAAAAACATGAACATGAAAACGACCTTGATACTTGGCCTCTTATATGTTTTGTCTTCTGGTATTCAGGCCGCTGACTGGCCACAGTTTCTTGGACCGGAAAGAAACTCGACGTCGCCGGAAACGGGAATCTTTCGTTCCTGGCCAGAGAACGGTCCTGAGGTGAAATGGACGGTTGACGTTGGCAGAGGTTACGGTGGGCCGGTCGTCAGTGATGGCAAGGTATTTCTACTCGACCGAGACGATGAGGTTGGCGAAAAGCTTCGCTGCTTCAAGTTGACCGACGGCGAAGAGTTATGGTCTTACGCTTACGACGCTCCCGGATCCGTGATGTTTCCCGGCTCGCGCGGTGTGCCCACCGTCGAAGACGATCGAGTCTACACCTGTGGCCATAACGGTGATCTCCATTGCATGGACATCAAGACTCACAAACCGGTATGGTCCGCGAACGTTTGGACCGATTTCGGCGGGAAGCCACCAACCAGTGGTGGAGGAACTCGCTTTGGAAAACCGGATCCAGGTGAGTTTCCGATTTGGGCCATTACCCAGAACCCATTGGTTTACGGCGATCTACTGATCGTCGCTTCGCAAGCTCCCGAGGCCGGAGTTGTTGCCTACGACAAAATCACGGGTGACCTCCAATGGAAAACCCCATCGCTCGGCGACGTCGGCTATGTGAGTCCAAGCGTCGTGAAGATCGATGGAAACGACCATCTCGTGATGGTAACGCCGTCGACGAATCCGTTTCGTGCAGCCCCCGGCGAAAGCAACCTCGGCAAATTCGTGGGCATTGAACCTCTGACCGGGAAGAAGCTCTGGGAATACGACAAATGGAATTGTCACATTTCCGTTTCATGCGCCGTCGATGCGGGCGAAAATCGTGTGCTGGTCGTAGGTGGCTATGAACTTGGTGCGACCATGGTCAAGGTTGAGAAGCAGAGCGATGGGTCGTATGCGGCGACTGAATTGTTCACGACCGAGGAATTCGGCGACCAAACGAAGCCGCCCATTCTTCACGACGGCCATTTCTACGCTCAATACGGCACGAACAATCGCCGCGACGGTTTATGCTGCATGAACATGGATGGAGAAATCATGTGGAAGACCAAGCGCGACCCGAGCTTCAACAAGGGGAGCATGATTTTGGTGGACGGATTGATTCTGGCAACTGATGGTGAAGAATCCATTCATTTGATTGATCCGGAACCTTCGGAGTTCAAGCATCTTGCTTCGGCCCGAATGCTGGGTGAAGGTGGAGATAGCGAGGGAATCGCAGGACGGATTGGTGGAAGAACTCAGAACTGGGCGCCCATTGCATTATCGCAAGGCCTGCTGCTCATCCGGGACCACAACCAAATGAAATGCGTGAAGGTTGCCGAATGAGATTCAGGACTTGCTCGAGCACGACTTCAGCAAGCGACCTGCGGACGTGGCTCGCCTCTGCGATGTGCGCTCTCATCACTCTCCTTCTTCAGCCGTTGGCTTTCGGGCAAGGTGCGGCAAACCAAGATGGCTCGGATCCTCAAACGCAGCAAGATTTCGTTCGAAATTGGCCAGGTTTTCGAGGGCCTGGCTCCAACGGCCACGCCCATTTTGCGACTCCTCCGACGCAGTGGGGCACAGAGGCATCGAAGAACATCATCTGGAAGATACCGATCGCGAAACACGGGATGAGTTCGCCCGTTGTTTGGAAGGACCGTGTGTTTTTGACGGGAGCAGACGACGAATCTCGTGACATTTACTGCTTTGATACCGCGACGGGCAATCGTGTCTGGGAGCACTTGGTAAGCAATCTCCCCGACGCCCCGGTCGACGGCGGGCTTCCTAACGTGCTGCAAGAAACCGGTTTCGCTGCTCCCACGGTCGCAACCAATGGTCAATTGGTCGCGGCAATTTTTGCGACCGGCGAACTGGTCGCTGTGAACATGAAAGGAGAACGAGTGTGGGCTAAACATCTGGGAATACCCGACAATCACTATGGCCATGCCTCGTCTCTGATTTGCAACAGGGAATTGCTATTTGTGCAGTTCGATCAAAAAGACAATTCAATGCTTTTTGCATTCGAAATGGCGACAGGGAAGCCGGTTTGGGAAGTGACTCGCCAAGAGATGTCGTGGGCGTCCCCGATTCTGATCGAGAACAATGGAAGGATGGAGCTTGTCCTGATCGACAACAAGTCCGTTTGCAGTTACAGCCCCGAGTCGGGTGAGCGATATTGGCAAGTTGAATGTCTTGCTGGCGAAATCGCTCCATCGGCAGCCTACGCAAACGGCACGGTTTTCGTCGCTGTCGAAGGCTCCGCGGCGTTAGCCCTCGACGTTAGTAATCACGCCGAGAGCCCCAAGGTGATCTGGCAATGGGACAACGAGCTACCGGATTCATCCAGTCCGGTCGCAACGGATGAGTACTTGGTTGTACCGACAGCTTATGGCGTCTTGACCTGTCTCGCTGCGAAGTCAGGAGAAGTTCATTGGGAACACGAATTCGATCAAGGTTTTTCTAGTTCCCCGATTGTGGTGAACGATCGCGTCTACATCGCGGACCTCTCCGGAAGAACGCGGATTTTCAAGCTCGCGAAGGATTTCGAACTACTGGGAGAACCAGGCGTTGGTGAACCGGTCTACGCGACACCTGCATTTGTCGGCGACCGGATCTACCTACG
>JAHELS010000284.1 GCA_024644085.1 Rhodopirellula sp. | reverse complement strand
GCTGAGTGCTCTCGCCACACGGTGCATCCCGAAAACTGTTTGGCATCGCTTTTTCGACATGATTCAGGGATTCGCTTTGGCTTCGACCGGCTCGACGTACCAGAGAACTTGTTGATCGTCATCGTAGTGCGTGATGAACCCGCTTCCGACTCGCTGCAGCGAATCCCAGCGATGCGATCCGGGAACTTGAAAGGTCTCACCGTCAGTTGTCATCAACGTTCCATTGTCGCCGATCAGGTGGTCACCGATTCGGATCAAGTTTGGCGTCGGCCTGGCCAGCCACGAATTGCTGGACGAGGCATGCGAGAATTCCGGCAGATCATGCAATCTGGCGGACTTGCCATCAATCCAAGCCACGCGGGGCTCGTTGCTCCGATTGACCAGGATGCCTCCATCGGCCTGGGAAAGTTCAACAATCGCCTTTGAGAGATGCGCGAAGTTCCGTGCCGCGGGACTAAACTTCCACAATCCGCAATTCTGATGGCGCGGTCCGTTGTCCTGGATCGCCAACCACAGACAATCATGCTTTGGATCGGCCAGCATCTTCCAGATGAAGAAGCTGCCTCGTCCATCAATTGGGTTCTTCGGTTCGACCGACGTCGATGATGCAAACAATTCGAATTGGGCGTTGACTGGATCAAAACGACCGAACGCATCGGTGTACGCGACAAACAGATTGCCGTCGCGCCACACCAGGCTGAACACATCGTTCGATGCGGCCCCCTCGGCTTCGGTAAAGGCTTCCGCCGAATCCGGCGTGAGTCGCACGAATCCAGGCGCGTCCGATGCGACATAGATTGCATCCGGGGAGACGGCAACGGGCACGCGCCGAAATGGACGAGGTGACCCTTCGATGTCCGATCCGATCTTTCGCAGTTCTCCGTCATCCAGGTTCATCCGCTCGATCGACAGCATGCCGCGCGGCTTCTGTCGTACCAGAATCAGCTGCCCGCCGCGGCGAATAGCGTCGTCTCGCCGATCAACGAAGATTTCACAGATCCGGCGACTTTGCGCGTCTCCGGCAACCGGGATTGCACGCGCAACGTAGCGATCCCAGGGTCCCGGCGCATCGGCAAGCGACAGCCCGTGATCCGGCGGAACCGTTTTTGATGCAAAGCGATGGAGTGCGACCCGAAAACGAAACTGCCGAAGACGATCTTCATTCGGTGCGTCCGACACGAGGCTGAGAACTTGATCGGCAATCTTCCGCGAGGCTTCGGGGGACAAGTCGCGCACAAATGCTGGAGCAGAATGGCTGTAGCACAACAATTCCGCATTTTCGCCGCGCTGCAAGGCACGCTCGACGAGCTCACGACCGTACTGATTTGCTTGTCCCGACGGTACTTTCATCAACGCCGGTAAACGAAACACTTCGTCAATTTCGTCGATCGATAAGGCGTCACTCGGAAACCGGTCAACCGTATCAAGCAGCTCTGCCGCGGACCGCTGGCCCACCGGATCATCCAAACCGATTCGCCACAACAATGATGTTGCCGTGGCAATCGAGCTCTCCAATTCCTCAAGCTGTGCCATCCAACGTTCAACGTCGTTGGTTTTCCAAATTGACGAGTCTTGCGCATCGATCACTTGGTGTGCTCGATACACCTTTCCGACCAATGAAACCATCCGAGAAACAATGGCGCGGTACCAAGGGTCGTGAAAACCAGCTGCGATATCAGCGGCGGCGGTCAAGTCGAACGCTCTGCGTAACACGTCCGCGACCAGGCCAGCGGGATTGGCGGCGTGCTGGACCTCGTTCAACTCGAGGTCCAGCCGCTGGAGCAGGTGGTAAACTTGCAGTCTCGGGACATTTTGCGCGTTTGCGATTCGCACATCCAGAACTTTCCGGCGCAACGAGGTGATGTCCCGCAGAACTCGCAGCTCTTCGTCCGAGCCAGCCGTAAGCACGTGTTGATATTCGATCCTGGGTGTTGGTGGCTTACTTGGAGCCGCCAGTGGCGAGAAGACCGGTTCGACACCTCGAGGAAACGAGAAACCGCGATAGGCGCGAGGGTATTGTCGGGCCTGTTCGAGCAAAAGTTCGTTGTGCCGCCGCGCCGCCAAGAGCATCTCCAGTGGCTTCTGCTTTCGTCGGTAGTGCAGGACCAGCGAGTTGTATCGCACTAATGCTGTGCCCAGACGCTCATAATTAGGAGCGAGTGCGTAGGCGGCTTCGGCCATTTCCGCGGACTCCTCGGCGCGATACGAGTGCGAGAAATGGCGACATCGCTGGTCGAAGATCCTCGCTTCGTTTTCCAGAGGTGCGGGGTCGTACGCTTGGTAATCGCCGATCCCGTTCATCACTGCCGCGACGATTTCGTTTCTGACTTCGAGCAGCTCCTGCGAATCGACGTGGACTTCAAAGCTGTGCGCCATTGCGTCGCCCGGAGAAGTGATCCGGCAGCTCGCGGTAATCCCCTGGCTATCGTTGCTGCGACGCAGACTCGCCTCGAGCAGTCTCGTTGCGCCAAGCAAATCGAGCTCGATACCACTCAGTCCTCCTTCGGCTCGCAATCGCTGTAAGTCCTCCCTCTCCAGCACGACCCATTCAGGACGAGCCTGCAATTCCGCTGCGACCAACAGCGTCAAGATTTTGCAAAACGGTCGCAGATGGTGGCCCGGTTCGCCACTCATGATCGGAGCAACACTGATCAATCGAAGCTGTGCCCCCGGGACCTCGAGGGTCGCACTTCGCGATTTCAGCTGAACACCGAGCGCGGCAGCTGCTTCATCAAGGCCAGATCGCGGAACAGCCTCGTCCAACAATCGCATCGACGTCCGCGTATCAACGAATCGAATTCGTAGAGATTGGTCATCGGATTCCGTTTCTTCCGCGGCTGTGATGATGACCATCGCATCGGCTGACATCAGTCGACCGATTCGTACCGCTTGATCGGGATCAACCAATCCACTTGCACCGAGACGATGTTCATCGAGAATCCGCTGAATTTGCTGTCGTTCCACGAGCTTGATGTTCTTTGAATCCGAAAGCTCGGCACTCAACAGATCGGCAAGCGGAAGCGCCGCGTTGTCGGCCGCGACGATCGCCCAACGCCGCACCGTCCTTTCCGCGGCGTGAGTGCAAGAACAGACGCACAGCAAGATTGCGAGCAGGACGAAGCGAACATCGCGTGGATTCATTGCTCGCAGATCTCAAGAATTTGAATCTGGCGGAAAGGGGAGGAGGGCACGCGTGACCTAGCGGTCCTTCTTCCTACGATTCTTTGTCTTACCATCCTTTGTCTCGACCAGCTTCGGCAGCAAACGGGTCGCGAGATCCGCCGCAGCCTCTTGCAAGGCAGCCTTGCCGGCGATTTGCTCGGTGAGATCGACTGCGATTGCCACACCCCGATCGATTGTGATCACCTCGCCGGTCTCGCGGTCGACCGCCTTCAGCTCCAACCTCGCTTTGACGGATTGCAGGTTGCCGGTACGAGTCGCGAATTCACTCATGCCCTCGCCAACGATCAGAATGTCCGCATCCGCCTTGCTGCCGGTTTGCGAATCGATCACGCGGAATCCGAGTTCACGGCAAAAGACCGAGATTTCCGTTTCGGCCGCGGGATCGATCGTCGCCTGCCCGACGTGACGCTCGTCCACGCTGACGAAAACCGACGGACGCTCGCCATCGCCAAGCTGTTTCTTCAGCGCTGCGATTCGATCTTCCCGTGACAACGGTTTTGCAACGAGCTCGGATGCACGCTCGATAATCGTATCGCTGACTTTTTCGGCAAGCTGCTCGGCCAGAATATCAAGATCGTCTCCCGCGTTTCCCTTCACTGATGCGCCGAACACGCGGCTCGTTTCGGTCCCGATCACTTTGGCGACCAGGTACAACTTGTCATTGACCTCCAACACCGATCCGGCAACAAGAATCTTTGCTCCGGTTAACTGGCCGACCATCGTCGCCGATTGCGGATTGACGATGCCCGAAAGATTCAATTGCTGTTCATCGAGCAACTTCGCAAGATCTTCGCGCTCGACGAGGTAAAGTTCCGGCTTGACGACAAGTCCAGCAAACAACAGATCGGTGACCTGATTTCCGAGTTCGCTGACTTCACGTCCACGCTCCTGGAACGGAAAAACGGCCAGGGGATACACGTCGGTCGCGGAATCATCAGCGGATTCCTGGGCGGCACTCTCGCGTACAGCAATGCAGCTCGATGCGACCGCGATCAGAATCACGCAGATCACTCGGCCGGCATAAGAAAAACTTGAGAATCGAAAAAACATGATCGGCCCTTTATTCGTCCGTAGGTTCTGTTAACTGTTTTAAGTTGTCCATGTGTTCCAACAGCCGTGCCAGCATGAATCGCGGAGTGGGCGATTTTTCCCAATCGTCAACGATGCGCAGACCACACAGGATGAGATGCCCTTCGGGATCCGAAAATTGGGCATGCATCCAAGTCCATCCCTTTGAGGGCTCGACGACTTCGATGTAGCAGCGATTGCGCCGGGCGAGAATCCCCAGCCCAACGGATCTGCTGGTGTCGCGCTCGGACCAAAAACCCGAGTCGAGCCGTTTGTCCAGCTGTTCAATCATATTCGACCCCAGAAACGAAAGGTTCTTTGGTGATTTCCCAGCGAATCCATCGCTTCCGGGAAATTGAATCTCGCCCTCGGCCGGCGCGAACCAAATCAGATGGCGGCCATCTCCGGCTAACTCCATCAAAGCGTCGGCGAGCCCGGCATGGTTTCGCAACTCAATCCCTTCGCCGACGACAATCATGCCACTTTCGGACGAACGCAGTCTTGTCGCCGAGCGAACCTCGCGAAATGGAATCCTGGCGTCATCAAAAAGTTTCGCTGTTCGACCTTCGGGGTCAAAAAGTTGCAACTCCAATTCCTCGAGCCAATGCGCGCGATCTGCGAACGGGTCACGGGGAAAGATCGAAAGCTCGCGCTCGTAGACGAGTGCCGGAGCGGCGCCGTCGTTGGTTTGAAAGCTCGCCTTCAAGACCGCTTGCCCCACCACACCCTCTTTGACGTGCGGCATGCGCAACCGGAAAGATACGGAGCCGGGTTTCGCCGGCTCGATCTCGATCTCCGTGTCGCCACGGCCGAGCGTACGATGCAACGTCGAGAACTGCCAACTCACCGTACCATCGACCGCATCTTCGGCCGTCAACTCGAGGACGAAATCGACAGTCTCATCTGAGAAAAATGTTGTTTGAGTTGTTTGCGGGTTAGCCGTGACACCGTCCGCCGCTTCGAGCGCGGACGCAGTGTCGACCCATGATGCGATGCTGATCAGCGCTCCGCAAACAAAGACGCATCCGGATTCGCCCCGCGTTCCCTTTGAGATGTTCATCATGTGGTGTTTTCATCCAGGACAGCGACAGTATGGAACAAACGGTATTCGATACCGCCCACGCTCAATGAGGCACCCGTTTGAGTTTCCCCGGGTGACAACAACAAACTGTCGGTCAACTGGTTCTTATTCTCATCCTGCCACTTCAAGTCGACGTCGCAGGCGATCATGCCATCGGGCAGCATGTGGGTCCATGCGGTGACCGTCGCCGAGGGTTGCTGCGGCTCCTGCGAGACAAACTGGACAACTTGATCCGTTCGTGAAACAACATCGGCCGTCCAGACACGCTGCCAATCCCGCGTTGGGGATGATCGCCGGGCGAGCACGAGGCGCATGACCACCGCACTCTGATCTGCAAGGTCGCTTGCCGACGGTTGGTCGTCGCCTCCCAAAACGACGTCCGACTCTGTTTCGGCGAACCAGACACGTTTGCCGTCGAACATTCGGTCCAGATCCGCCAACAACTTCTGCTTGTGCTGCCGCTGCGCATCCGAAATACTTTCGATCGGATCTGCTGGCGAGACCTCAACAACCGGTCCGTGCTGGGACCCTTCCCGGGGAACCATCCAACGTGCCCCGACAACGACGACGAGAACGACGGCTGCGACGCTCAACATCCATTTGAACGCGGTGCTCCAATCTGAAGATACTCCCGCGCCCCCCGGAACACTGTGCGCGATGTCCGATTGATCGACTTCATTCTCTTCCGTCGCAAGCTTCTCTTCGATTCCTCGAGCAAGCTGATCCAGATGCTGCGTTGACGGCTGGTTCGAGTGTGACCACTTACGCAGCAGATCCTCGATATCGCGGTAACTTTGTTGCGTCATTTCGCGTCGTCCTCCAAGTGCACGTATTCTCGAAGTCGACTCCGCAGTTGATTGCGAGCCTCGTGAATTCTCCAGTGCATCGTCGCGACCGCGCACGATTCGATTTCCGCTGCCTCGCTCGGTGAGATCCCTTCAATCGCGGTCAACACGATCGCCGCTCGTAACTTGGGCGACAGTTCTCCGAGGCGGGCGCGAATCTGTGCGTCCAGTTCGTTGCCGATCGCGGCATGCGGGGGCGAATGATCCAACGACCGGTCGATCGATTCCCCAGGTAGCGGCTCGGCAATCTTCGCCTTGCGCTTCTGGAGAAAGGTGTACGTCGTGTTGAGCGAGATCCGGGTCAACCAGGTCGAAAGACTGGCCTCGGCTCGGAATCCGCCAAGTGCACCAACGGCCTTGATCATGATGTCCTGCGTGAGATCGTCCGCGTCCTCGTGATTGAGAACCATGGGAAAAACAATGCGGCGAACCATCGGCAAGTAGCTGCGAACGAACTCACTCGGCGTGAGATCGTTGGCCGACGCCGATCCAGGTCGGGCGATCGTTTCATCCGATGGCGTCAAACCTGAATCCCAATTGGCAAGCAAATCACGGTGTGACAGGCATTTAGAACCACCACCGCCGTTGGTAACGCACCAAATTAGACTCTCGCGCCGAGGCATTCTTTGGCGAAAAACCAACGGTTTTTTGGCCCCTCGCCGCGCGGCATCATTTTCTCGCCCGAAGCGGTGATCCGTCCAAGGTT
>JAHELS010000069.1:2834-26680 GCA_024644085.1 Rhodopirellula sp. | reverse complement strand
GCGGTTTCCAGAGCGTGACGGAGTTCAGCCTGGGTAACTTGATTCCTCAATTCATCGCGATTGGTACAACCGAGGTCAACAACCTGGCAATCACCGCGTTCTCGGCGGAACGCAACGTCGAACAGCCGACCGAAGTGCAGGCCTTTGCCACCGTCGTGAATCTGGGAAATCGACCCGCCGAGGCCACTGCGACCCTTGCTTTGAATGGCGAGTTTCTTGATGCGGATACCGTCTCGCTGGATCCGGGTGACCAGACCGGGTTGTCGTTCACGCTCGACAGCGAAGAGGCGGTGACATTGCAAATCAAGTTGGACATCGACGATGACCTCGCGGTGGACAACGTCGCCTACGCGGGGCTGACACCGATGCGGACGGTTTCCGTGCTTGTCGTTACCGAGGGCAATACACCGCTGCGGCTCGGTTTGAGCACCCAAAAGGCAAGTAAGATTTGCATCGCCGAGTTCGTTTCGCCTTCGTATCTGGAGAGCGAGGAGTATCGGACGCGCGCCGACGCGGCCGTGGACGATTTGATCATTTACGACCGATGCTCACCGAGTCAAATGCCACCGACCAATACATTTTTCATTGGTGCCATTCCGCCCGACGATGCAATTTCCAATGACGATTCGGGCGGGGGAGGGCCGGAGCAACAGACCGGCCAGGGATGGTCGTGGGCGAGCGAGCCAGCGTCGGTTGTGCTTGTCGATGTTGATCGCACCCATCCGATGATGCGCTATCTCGAATTGTTCTCGTTGTTGATCTTCAGCGGGCGCGCAGTCGACGGCCCCCCGGGGTCCGTCGAATTGGTGGGAGCAGACATCGGGCCGGCTCTTGTGTTGGCCCCGCGCGACGGTTATCAGGATCTGGTGTTGGGGTTCGAGATCGTTTCGAGCGATGACGAAGGCTCGCCACAAACCAACACCAACTGGTTCGCCGAACGATCGTGGCCGGTGTTCATGTTGAACGTGCTTCGTTATCTCGCCGGGGCGGCCGAGGCGACAGGTGCTCCGTCCTATCGCCCAGGCGAAACGGTGCGGCTGCGTTTGGAAAGCGCGATCGCATCGGCGAAGGTTCAACGGATCGGCGGCAAGTCCAACACCGTTCCGGTCGGTGCCAGCGGTATGGCGGAAATCGTCGAGACGGAGGAACCAGGAAACTATCGCGTTGAATCGGACGACCGCTTGGCGGGTCTATTCGCAGTCAATCTGTTCGATCGTAGCGAAAGCGACGTCAAGGCGGCCCCCAGCATCGAACTCGGTTACGAAGCGGTCGAGGCCGCGACCGGCGGTGTGGAGAAACGCCGAGAGTATTGGCGATGGGCGCTGATCGCGATGCTCGGCCTGTTAGCGGCGGAGTGGTGGGTTTACACGAGGCGTGTCGGATGAGCGTCGACGGCGATCATTGCCGGGCGACTCTTACGTAACTCACTGGTCGACCGTCGGATCGTCTTCCAGATCACCTTCGGTGATGATCGTGAATCCCTTATCTCGCAGCGTTTCCATCGCCAACTCGATATTCTCGACCATGATCGCAACCGCCGGTTTCCCATGCGGGCGAACGATCAACGGATACGCCTGGATGATGTTCAGTTCGGCTTGCAACAGAGCCGTGCAAACTCGCAGCAATGGTTGCGGGCCCTCGGGTAATTCCACGCCGACAAGATCAGACTCGATCATCGCCAACCCGCTGCGCTCCAGGATCTCGCGGCCCCGATCAGCATCACTGACCAGAACTCGTACGAACGCGCATTCGGCCGCGTCGTTGATGGACAACGCACAAACTCGGATTCCCGTTCCCTCGAAACGCTTCACAACCGTCAGGAGTTGGCCCACGCGGTTTTCGAGAAAGATCGTGAATTGCCGAATCGCGGGGTAATTGCGGCCGCGCAGCGTCTCGAAGGTAGTGCCCGAATCGTCGCCGATACTCATCGCTGGTTCATCCTGAGAATGGTCTCTGGGAAGACGGCAGTGTCTTTCAGGGCACCGGTGCGCGGTGTGGTAGTGCCGCACACAGTTGAAAAGTTTAGGCTTTAGTGGCCAGCGAGGTCAATCAGGACATTACCCCGGGCCCGGGATTCACGTTCGCGACACTTTTGCATGATGTCCGGGCGACAGATTCCGCATCGTGAGCACATTGGAGAACCGCATGGACGACCCTGAATCGGACCAGCGCAGGAAGCATTCACAAGATCTTCGGGTGACCTACCACGAAACCGACGGGCAGCGTCGAGTTCATCACGCGAACTATCTGAACTACTTCGAGCGCGGTCGGGTCGAGATGCTCAGGGCGGCTGGGATCAGTTACAAACAGCTCGAAGACGCGGGTCTTTTGTTGGTCGTTGTCGAGATGAATGTGAGGTACCTGGCGGCGGCGGAATTCGATGACTTGCTGACCCTGACAACCGAATTGGTCGAGATTCGCAAGGTTCGGATCCGCCACCGATACACGATTTGTCTGGGCGACCAGGTGATTGTCGAAGCCGATTCGGTGATCGCATGTATCGATCGGGGAGGAAATCCGAAGCGTTTGCCGCCGCAATTGGGCCAGTTTTGACCACCAGTCCTGATCCCCAGTGGTAGTTTCCCTAGTAAAAACGGGCCTCGAATCGTAAAATGGGGCCTCCCCCCAAACCAAACCCACCTTCGAGCGCCGTCACGCGGCCGCCTGTCCCAAAGGCCACGACCCGCTCCCCAACATTGCGACCCACTGCCGGATTGCCGTTGGCTTTCCGGAACTTTGTTGGCCCCGCCCCATTTAATGGTCATGTGCTACATGCCCGGCTTTCGGATTCCCATTCTGACACTGCTACCGTGTGTTGTCCTGGCCGCCGTATGCGCGGGTGCCGGGGAAACGACCACCGATGTCGCTGCGCAGAAAAAAGAGGCTGCCACAGCGTGGTCCCGATCCGGGTGGCCGATCCTGCAACAGTTCTGTCTCGATTGTCACGATGCGGAAACTCGCGAAGGCGAACTCGACCTCTCCTCTTTCGAAACCCTCGGAGCGATTGAACGAAGCGACGGACCGATGCAGAGGGTTCTGGAGATGGTTCGCTTTGGTGCGATGCCACCCGAAGACGCGGACCAGCCAAGTGACGAGCAGCGCAAACAGCTCGTCGACGCACTCGACCGTGCCATCTATGCCGTTTCCTGTGATCTCCGTCCCCGCCCCGGAAAGGTAACCGCACGGCGATTGAATCGAGCGGAATACAACCATTCGATCCGGGATCTCTTCGGGATGGATCTGCGTCCAGCCGATGCGTTTCCGTCGGACGAAGTGGGAGCCGGATTCGACAATAACGGCGACGTGTTGTCGCTCTCGCCGCTATTGGTCGAAAAGTATCTCGACGCCGCGGAATCAGTTGCCACGCAGGTGTTGATCGATCCTGCCGCGTTGCCAAGGCTCGACGACGAGCGCCCCTCGGATCAACTATTGGTTCACGGGGAAACGAAGACCGGTCGATTCAACGGAAGGTTTCTTGCGCGAGATGCATTTGTATGGGCCGATTTCAAGGTCCGATACAAGGGCGAATATCGGGTGCGAGTCCGGGCTGGAAATTCTGATCGCAACACGCCTGAAACGCGCGTCGCTGTGTACGATCAAGACGGCGTGCTGCGCGGATTGGGTGCAATGTCGTACTACGGCGGCAGTGGACGCTCGCAACGCTTCGATTTCCGACTAACGCTCGAGCCCGGCTCCTACCGTTTCTATGTCGAGCCCATTGAACCGGGCGACGATGACGACAGCTCGAAGTTCGAATCGGGAACGACCGTTTCGCAAAAGTTTGCGAACATGGACGCGAGCATCGTCGAGCAAGCCAAAGAAAAACGAAAGAAGCTGCTGAAGCCCGATAACAACATCGATCACGAGCAGTTTCCGTTCATGGTGCGTCAAATCAGCGTCGAGGGCCCGCGCGAGTTTCCGACCAATGCGTATCCGCCGAGTCAGCGGTCCATTCTTCGCCGCGAGGCCCGGCGTGATGACGGCAAGTGGCACGGAGTTGAGGAAGCCGCGAGGGAATGTTTGCGTCCGCTGATGCGACGCGCGTTTCGCGGTCCAGTGACCGATGATGACCTCCGTCCCTACGTCGATCTCGTTTCTTCGGCTACCGATCGCGGCGAGAGTTTCCATCGCGGACTTCAGATGGCGATCAGCGCGGTATTGGTGTCGCCCCGGTTTCTGTTCCGTGTCGAAACCCCGTCTGAGGGTATGGTTGCCGACGAAGACGGAAGCATGCCGTTGACTCAGCATCAATTGGCAACACGTCTTTCCTATTTCCTGTGGAGCAGCACACCAGATGAGAGTTTGCTCGACGCCGCGGACAAGGGTGAACTCAACAGCGAGACCTTGGCGCAGCAGGTCCGGCGGATGATCGAAGACGAGAAAGCGGATGCGCTGGCCGGACAGTTCGCGGCGCAGTGGTTGGGCTTGCGTAATCTCGACGAGCACGAAGCGGACACCGAGCGGTTCAAGAAGTTCACCCCGTCACTCCGCCAGGCGATGGCGCGCGAGACCGAAATCCTCTTCATGCATCTCGCTCGCGAAAACCGACCTGTCGCCGAGTTGTTGACGACCGATTACACATTCGTCAACAGTGAACTGGCTGGTCACTACTCAATGACCGGTATCGACGGCGATGCGTTTCAGAGGGTTTCGCTGGCTAGCACGCCCCGCCGCGGACTGCTGTCGCACGCCAGCGTGCTGACGCTGACGAGCAACCCGGCACGAACGTCACCGGTCAAGCGTGGCAAGTGGATACTCGAGAATGTCCTTGGAACGCCGCCGCCCGATCCGCCGGCCGGCGTGCCGGAGTTGGAGGAAACTCCCACCGCCAAGGCGAAAGCAAGCCTGCGCGAGCAGTTGGAAATACATCGCGCCAATCCGTCATGCGCTTCGTGTCATCGTGTGATGGACCAGTTGGGGTTCGGTTTGGAACAGTACGACGCGATCGGGCGATTTCGAAAAGAATCCCGCGGTCGTCCGATCGACGCCAGTGGTGAGCTGCCCGGCGGCCACGTTTTCAACGGAGCAGCCGAGTTGAGCGAATTGCTCCGAGACACTCAATCCGAAGCTTTCGCACACACCGTCGTCGAGCGTCTGCTCACCTTTGCCCTTGGTCGAGAACTCTCCCCGAGCGATCGATGCACGGTGGATGAGATCATTGCCGGTACGTCTGCGGAGAACCATCGATTCATCGACCTGGTTCTCGCTGTCGTTGAAAGCCGCCCGTTCCAGTATTACGAGTGGTTTGGACCGGCAGAAACCGGGGAAGAAGGTTAGAATGTTTCGTTGGAGTTGCCCGTGCGACAGCATCCCGGGATCGTTTCAGGAAATGCCATGAATATCAATCAACGTGATTATCGAATCGACCGGCGCACATTGCTTCGCGGCACCGGGCTCGCGCTAGGACTTCCGTTGTTGGAATCGATGACGCCGATGGCTCGCAGTGCGTTCGCCGCAAGTGATAACAAATCGCCGGTCCGCATGGCGTGCATATTCTTTCCTAACGGTGCGATCATGCCCGATTGGAAACCAAAAGGCGAGGGTGCGGATTGGCAACTTTCGAAGACGCTCGCGCCGCTCGAAAAACACAAGTCGAAATTGAACGTGATCTCAGGGCTGGCGCATGACAACGGACGGGCGCACGCCGACGGCGCAGGTGATCACGCGCGATGTGCATCGACATACTTGACCGCGGCGCGGCCGGTGAAGACGAGCGGCAACATTCGAATCGGTATTTCAGTGGATCAGATTGCCGCCACGCAACTGGTCGATCAAACCCGCCTGCCGTCGATCGAATTGGGACTGGTACCCAGCCGCAACGCCGGTAGCTGTGATTCGGGGTATAGCTGTGCGTATTCATCGAACATTTCCTGGCGCAACGAGACCCAGCCGATGCCCAAGGAAATCACACCTCGAATGGCGTTTGAGCGCATGTTCGGCGCCGAGAACAGCGCTGATCAACGGCGTCATAACCTGGAGCGCCAGAGCATTTTGGATGTTGTCCGCCAGGACGCAGAAAAACTGATGAAGCGTGTCGGCCAGACTGACAAGCGAAAGCTCGATGAGTACTTTTCGAGCCTGCGGGAAATCGAGGCTCGCATTGCTCGAGCCGAAGAAGAAGACCGAAAGGCGCTGCCCGATCTCGAGGTACCTTTTGGTCGGGTCGAGGCGTTTCGAGAACATGCCCGGTTGATGTACGACTTGATGGCGATCGGATTTCAGACCGACACGACGCGCGTGGCGACCTTCATGCTTGACAATGCGGGTGGGAATCGGCGTTATACCGAAATCGGCGTGCGCGATGCTCATCACGAAATGAGCCATCATCGCAATCGCGAGGAACCGGTTGCCAACCTGCAAAAGATCGATCACTACCTCGTCGAACAGTTCGCGTATTTTCTCGATAAACTCGACGCCATCACGGATGGAACGACGACGCTGCTCGATCAATCGCTGGTGATGTACGGAAGTGGTATTAGCGACGGCAATCGGCATGATCACGGAAACCTGCCGATCGTGTTGGCCGGCAGCGCCGGTGGTCAGCTGACGACGAACCGTTACATCGAGACCAAGCGCGAACGCCCGATGGGTAATCTTTTCCTTTCGCTTCTCGACCTGATGGGAACACCCGCGGAGTCAATCGGCGATAGTAGCGGCCGGCTGGATGAGTTGGCGTGATTCACTGTGGGTCCCGTCTTCGATGTGACACGCGAAGGTTTCTCTCTGACAAGGGACAGTGATGCAAGTCACTCGTAACAGCAAACTTCAAATTCCGTCCTGGCTGCGCCAGAAGATGCTGGCCTTTCGTCGACGTGTGTGGTTCGTGAAAATGTCCGAGGCTGTGGCGGGCGCGGCAATCGGCGTGCTGGTTGGATTTCTGCTGACCTACACTCTCGATCGTATACTCGACACGCCACAAATCGTTCGCGGACTGATATTCACCTTCGCAGTCATCGCTTGTGCGTTGGTTCCCGCCGCTCTCCAACGGTGGGTCTTCCGGAGGCGGCGAATGGACCAACTGGCCCGTTTGCTCGCCGAGACACGTCCCATTGCAGGCGATCAGCTGCTCGGGGTCATCGAGCTTTCCGAAGACGCATCGGAGCAATCACGCTCGCCCGAGCTTGTCGAGGCGGCGATCCAGCAAGTTGCCCAGGACGTCGCAAACCAGGATTTATCCGATGCCGTTCCGCGACCACGTCATCAACAACGCGGCGTCGTTGCAGCTTTGCTCGCCTGCGTCACCCTGCTGCTACTGTTTTTCACCGCGGCGGCGGCCCGAAACGCCTGGGCCCGATTTTTGGCGCCTTGGAAGGCGATCCCGCGATACACATTTGCATCTGTCGAGCCGTTGCCCGAGAAATTGATTGTTCCACACGGCGAGGATTTTGATTTCGAAGTCGAATTGACCGGTTCGACTCAATGGCAGCCCAATTCGGCGGAAGTCAGTTTGTCCGGGCGGATGGCAAAGCGTGCCTCGCTGGTCAACGGCCAATATCGTTTCAGCCTGCCCGGCCAGATCGACAACGCGGAGCTAGCGGTACGGGTGGGTGATTACCAATCAAGCATCCCGGTCGAGCCTGTCCTACGGCCGGAGCTGAGTTCAATCGATGCCGAGGTTGTCTTGCCGAGCTACCTGGGACGCGGGGAGCCGCAAACGAAACAGGTCCGTGGTTCGACGATGTCGGTCGTTCGAGGAAGCGAGACGGTCGTGACCGCAACCGCGTCACGCGCTTTGGCGCGGGCCACTGTCAATGGCCAGTCGCGAATTCCGTCCTCTGATCAATTCAGCACTGACGCAATGCTTGTGCACGATCGAGCGGCAATCGAATTGCAGTGGGAAGACGAATTTGGACTTTCCGGACCTAAGCCGTTTCAGTTGACAATCGAAGCAGTGGATGATGAAACGCCGTCGCTGGTTTGCGAAGATCTGCCGCGACGCAAGGTTTTATTGAGCAGCGAAGTGCTTTCGTTCCGAGTTCGAGCCCGTGATGATTTCGGCGTCAAGAAGGTCGGAATCGAATGGCGTGGTCTTGACGATGACGCACCCCAGTTTGCTTGGGGTGAAAAAGTGATCGGGGCCGGAAAATTCGACGCCGAGTTTCTCGATCTCGCAGGGACTTTTTGTGCCGCCGATGAACAGATCGCGCCGCAAGCAATCGAAGTTCGCGTTTACGTCGAGGATTATCTTCCGGGGCGCAAGCGGGTGTATTCACCAACATCCACGTTCGATGTCCTCGACGCGCAGCAACATGCGATTTGGATCACCTCACAACTGAGCCGTTGGCATCAAATGTCGATGGATGTTCGTGATCGCGAGATGCAGTTGCATGAAACAAACAAACAACTTCGCGCTTTGCCAATTGAACAACTCGATCGTTCCGAGAACCGCCAACGGCTGGCACGACAAGCCGATCTCGAGAAAGCCAATGGCCGCAGCCTCAATAATCTCGTGGGTGCCGGCGAAAACTTGCTCAAAGAGGCGATGCGAAATCCGGATATCGGAGTCGGACACCTCGATTCCTGGGCCGAGATGATGCAAATCCTCAAGGATATCTCCGGGAACCGAATGCCGTCGGTCGCCGATCTCCTGAAACAGGCGGCGACGGCGCCCACCGTCGCCCAGAAGAGCCCCGACCAGAACAAGAAACAGGTGGGTCAGAACCGACTGACGCAAAACGTCGCCGGTGATCCGAAACAGGATGCAGAGTCATCCAAACCACCAAAGAATGTCCCCACGATCAGCGACATCGAATCATCACACCATGAATTGAAGGCTGACCCCAATGAAAAGCCCAGTGATCCGAGCAAGCCGAAGCAGTCGCGTTTGACATTGCCCAGCACGATGCTGGCCGGCAACGCCAAGAGTGATGCCAAGACACCGCCGAGCGATTCGAGTCTTGATGATGCGGTCAAGGAACAAAAGGACTTGTTGGCCGAATTTGACAAGATCGCCGATGAGTTAAGCGAAGTCATGGCCAACCTCGAAGGCAGTACGCTCGTCAAGCGGTTGAAGGCCTCGTCCAGAAAGCAACAGCAAGTCGCGTCCCGTTTGGCGTCGCTCGTGTCCAACTCCTTCGGCGTTTCCGAGCGTGAAAAGGATCGTGATTCCGAAGTGTTCGCGGAATTGGCAGAGGCGGAAGCAACGAGCAGCCAGGAAACGTCGCATATCATGGACGACATGGCCGCCTACTTCGAGCGAAGCCGTTACATGTTGTTTCGTCGCGTACTCGACGACATGCGAGACCAGGATGTCACAGCGGGTCTGCGGCAGCTTGGCGATGAATTGCGTAAAGAAAACGGGTTATCGATCTCGCAGGCCGAGTATTGGAGTGACACCTTCGATCGCTGGGCTGAAGACCTTGTCGAAGTCACCAAGTGCGGCGCGTGTCCAGGGGCAAAGGCAAAGGGCAGTTTGCCACCGTCTATCGTGCTCGAAGTCCTCCAGCTTCTCGAGGGTGAAGTCAAATTACGCGAGCAGACGCGAGTTGCCGAACAGGCGCGCCCCGCCGTAACGGCCACCGAATACATGGTCAACGCAAACCAATTGTCACAAACACAACATGGCTTTCACGAGCGGATCGACGATGTTGTTCGTCGAATACTCGAACTCCCCGAAGCGGAAGCCGATTTCGCAAACGAACTCGGAATGTTGGTGCAAGTTTCCGGTGTGATGGCTGAAACGGTCGAGATCCTCGCGAAACCGGACACCGGTCCGCCCGCGATCGCGGCCGAAACCGAGATCATTGAATTGCTGCTCAAATCGAAACGCTTCAATCCCAACGCGGGTGGCGGTGGCGGATCGAAACCGGGTGGCGGCGGAAACGGCGAGGCAAAGGCTCCCGCTTTGGCACTCGTTGGTGCGGGTGTCAACGACAAGGAGATCCGGGAAGAAATGTCGGCGACCCAGACGACCGGAACGACCGGCCCGGGACTACCCGAAGAATTTCGCAGCGGATTGGATCAATACTTTCATCGGCTCGAATCGTGGCAGACCGAGGTGCCGCGCACCAACTAAGAACGTGTCTTGAAAAGGTGTCTGACCCTTTTAAATCGCGTTCAGAGGGTCAGAACCCCTTTTCAACACACGTTCCAAGCGGAAAGGGCATCGTGTCGCAGCAACCGAGAATCAATCGATTCCCATCACGAGGGCGAATGGTCGCGACATGCTTCGTCATGTTGCTCGCGTTGACCGCCTGCTCTGTGGTATCGGCCCAATTCGGTGGCGGACAGCTTCGAGTCGACGGGGGTGCAGACGTTTTCCTGCCGCCGCTGCAACAATCGCTTACCGCTGAATTGCATTTTGTCAAAAAGGTTTGCAAGCCTGATGAAGATCAATTCAATGAGATTCATCGCGCGGGCATTGCCGCGGTCGCGGACCTGGCGGAATCCTACCGCGACCTTCAGCGGCGTCGCGAGAATCCATCCGTATGGCCCGACCCTAATCTTACCATCGCATTCTGGCTTTATCAGTCCATCAAGAAGGTCATGCCTGAGGAGGTCACCCGCGATTACCAGAATGAAATCCTGGCTCGAAAACGTGCGTACCACGCGGCGAATGTCACCTTGATGGTCCAGCTTGTTAACGACCAGGTCATGCTTGACGCCGACCAGCGGCTCAAGGTCTATGATGCTCTTGAACAGGCATGGCAACCGGAGTGGTCCTACGGACAAACGATGTTTCTGTATCCTCAGCATGCGGTCGTCCCCGGCAAGGAAATCCTCGAACCTCATCTGTCGGATCTTCAGCAGACGCTTTGGTCCTACCGGGTCAAACGCCCCACCATTCGACTCTCCTGGCAGTCTCATCTTGAATTTCTCGCGTTTTTCGTCGATCTGGATCCCTTCGATCCTCCCGACCGAGACGAAGAGTCGGACTCGTCGATCATTCCGCAGGCGGAGGATCAGGAGCAATGAAACGGCATCGCGTAATGCTCCGTATCGGCACTGCGTTCATTTGTGCGTTGCTGCTTGGTCGCTCGGCCAGCGCCCTTCAGCTTGTGCCGGAGACGGAAAAACGCACCTTCAGCGAAATCTCATTTGACAAGAACAATTTCAAGCAATTGTCAATCGATGAGGCGAGGCGCGAGTGTGGCGACAAATTGCTTGCGCGCATTTCGCTGATCGACTCCGCCGCCTCGCTGCGCGATCCCCAACGAGACGAGATGACGATCGCAGGGCAAATCGACATCCATCGGTTCTTTGCCCAATACGCGGCGGTCAAGCGAACCATGAGATTTCGGGGTCTCTCAAAAAACGAATGGGCTGCGCAGTACTCGCGAGTCGAAGTGGAAATGCGTCCCCTTCGGGAAAGATTTCAAGGCGGTTTGCACGACGATGCGTCACTATTGACCAAGGCATGCAAGTCAATACTCGACAAACAACAGCAGGCTCGCGTCGAAGATTTTTTTCAACAACGTGCCAAAGCGACCTACAGCGACTACATTCGAGTGACTCTTGCATATGTAGATCGAACTGTACCGTTGACAACACGCCAGCGTAGCCGGATTACCGAATTGATTCTGTTGCACACAGATCCGCCCAAGTCGTACGGACTCGAATTCAACCCGGTTTTCACCGTACTCAGTAAGATGTCCGAAATAGAAACGGAACTCCTCGGAGAATTCTCCGATGAGGAATGGGTGATCATGACCCAGGTTTTGCGAGCCGGAAGGTTGAAGGCGAAATGAACCAGCGAAGATTTGCGCGAGCCCTGGTCGCACTGACTCATATGATCGCCGGCTTTTCGATCGTCGGCCTTTCCACAGTGGCTGCCAATGCACAATCGCTGGAGATTCGAACCGGCGATCCCGTTCCGCATGATGTGCGTGAGATGTACGAGCGAGGTCTTCGGTTTCTTGCCGACACACAGGATGCCGATGGGTGCTGGCCGTCGGGCCACCGAGGCGCCGGCATTAGTGGAATGGCGTTGATGTGCTTCATGGCCTCAGGCGAGGACCCGAACTACGGCGTGTACTCAGGCAACATTCGGCGTGCGATTCGGTACACCATCAAAGAACAGGACAAGCAAACCGGCTACTTCGGCAACAGCATGTACCACCATGGATTTGCAATGCTGGGTCTCGCGGAAGCCTACGGCGCGGTGGATGATCGGAATCTTTGGGCGTCGTCCACCCCCGCCTCGGATCAGCTCTCGATCGGTCAGTCGCTTGAATTGTCGGTGCGGGCCGCGGTCACCTCGCAAAAACACAACGCGCTGGGTGCCTGGCGATACAGTCCCGAGGGAAACGAGGCTGATACGTCGGTCGCAGGCGCGGTGCTGATGGGTTTGCTGGCTGCGCGTAACGCCGGCATCGAAGTCCCGGACGAATCGATCGACAAAGCAATTTCCTATTTTGTGAGAATGACGGCTTCGTCGGGCCAGGTTGCCTACTCGGGAGGGATCGGCGGGTTCAATGAATCTCTTGCGCGGATCTCGATTGCCAATCTTGTCTACGCAATCGCGCGGCGGACCGATTTGCCGCAGTACAAACAGACGTTTGGTTACCTGATGGATAAGCTGCAGGGAGGAAGCAGCGGACACGGCGGAATCGAGTATCAAAGTTATTACCAGGCTCAAGCGCTTTTCCAGGGCGACGTCGCAGCCTGGGAGAAATGGAATAAATCCCTGGTGCGAAGGCTCAAAGAGATTCAAAAGGACGACGGCAGCATTGATGGGACGCAAGGAACCTACGTCGCCACAACTTTGTCGCTACTTTCTTTGGCCGTCAACTACCGCTTCCTTCCGATCTATGAGCGGTAAGAAAGTGGCAAATCGAGTCTCGAGCAATCGACAAGTTCGCACAGTCAAAGGTCCCCGATGGCGGGCGGTATCGAGTCTCGTTTTCGTGAGTTTTCTTTTTGCCCCCTTGCTGCACGCCGAGGATGCACGCGTTGGAGTGTTGGAGTTGCTGGACGGCAATACGGTCGAAGGCCGGTTGGTTGCCGGCGTCTCTGCAGATCACGTTCATTGGCATGGCCTGAGTTTTATGGAGCCGTTTCAATTTCGACTGCAGACAATCAAATCGATCAAGTTTCCGCCCGAGCGAGATCAACGGGAAGAGCCGGATGCGTTCGCGTTTGAATTACACAACGGGGACTTGATCACGGGGCGACCAACCAAATGGTCGCGTGATTTTATCGAGATTCGTTCAGGGCGATTCGGAAACATAGGGATCCAAACCGCGTCGATTCATCGGCTGTACCGTATCGCAAAAAACCCTTCGCTTGTCTTTGCCGGGCTTTCCGGTCTGCAGAACTGGATTTCAACAGCGAGCGCGTCAAGCGAATGGCAGGAAGAGGGCAACCAGCTTTGGACCGACTCACCGGGAGCGACGCTTTACGGCGATTTCGACCTGCCACGTCGTGCAGTCGTCGAATTCGAATTGTCGTGGGACCAAAGTCCGGACTTTGTGCTTGCCATCGGACTCGATGCGGACACCGACGAGGACATGGGCACCGACGGTTGGCGGTTCGAGACATCCAGCAGCCAGTTGACCGTTTTGCGCGAGACGAGCGAATCAGCGGATGTCGACCGGGTCGCCGACTTATCGAACGTTCAACGCATCCGATTGACCGCGTTTCTCGATCGGGATGCCGGCGAGATGCATGTGCTTCTTGCCGACGGGACGCCGGCAGCGAAGATCAAAACTGCGGACGCCACTGGTTCGGAGACCGAGTCTTCGGAGACCGAGTCTTCGGACATCGAGTCTTCGGACATCGAGTCTTCGATCGGGGGTGGCGTTCGTTTGACCAACCGCGGCAGCAACCTGCGGCTTGAACGACTCCGTATCGCTCGTTGGCTTGGAAAACTTCCAACCAAATCAAGTGCCGAACACGCAAGCATCGCACTCAGTGACGGCAGTTATCTTTCCGGCGAAATACAGGGAATGGACACCGATTCGAGTGCGATCGTGATTGGCGCCGAAAATGCGGAAACGCCGGTGCCGATTGATCAAATCAGCGCAATCAAGTTGGCCTCGGCCCCGTTGGATCTGGATCCGCCCAAATGCGCCTTGTTCTTACACGGCGGTCTGCGGTTGTCCGGAGAACTTGAAGCGATCAATGAAGACGCCTGGGTATTGAGCGGATCGAACCTGCAAAGTCCGGTTCACGTACCCCGTTCACGCGTGCGGACGCTGGTTGTGTTTGACCACGAACCACTCGCCGCGAGCAACAACCCTTCGCTCGGTCGCATCGGCCGTCTCGAGATCGGTGAACACGAACTGAGCGGGCGATTGACGCCGTCGAAAGAAGAAACCAGTGCGGAGACCGGGAAGTTCAGTTGTTTGCGATGGCATCCCCTTACCAGCCGAACGGCAAGCAACTTGCAAGCGGACGCATCGGGGCGAATTGTCTTTCGAGATCGGCCCAGCGCGTCACCCAACTCCACGGCGGCCCGGGCGCTGGCAATGCAACAATTACGTTTGCGCCAGCAGCGCCGCGGATTGAATTTCGGCGAGCTGTTTCTGGCGAGGACGGATACGTCAAAAACGAAAAAGGTCAACCGCGACGTCCATGTGACGCACGTCCGCTCCGGCGACGTGATTGCATGCCTTTTCGAGTCAATCGACCAGCGGGGCGTTCATTTGTCGACATCCGATTCGGAACACGGATTTGTCCCGCACGAAAACATGAAAGCAATTGAGTTGGCGACGCACTCGCCGCCACCCGACTTGATCGCGGCAAAGCGGGAACGTCTGTTGACGCTACCGAGGCTGCAAAAATCTGCGCCGCCGACTCACTTGCTCTGCTCGCACAATGGTGATTTTCTGCGATGCCGGTTAATTCAAATGAACAACGAAGAGATTCTGGTTGAGGTGCAATTATCAGAGATAACCATCCCGCGCGATCGCGTCGCCCAGATCATCTGGTTTCATCAAGACGAAATGGAGATCGCGGGCGCCGAGAATGGGTCGGAACCGGTCGGGGTCGCAACCGATTCTCCGTTTCGCGGACTGGTCCAGGTCGTCAAGTCAGACGGTAAACGCGTGACCTTTGATCCCGTGGAAGTGACCGAGGATAAAGTGGCGGGCGTGAGCGAGATTCTCGGCGAGTGTTCCTTCAAGATCTCTGACATGGATCATTTGCTCTTCGGCAGTCACATTCGTTCGGAGGTCTCCGACCTCGCCTACAAACAGTGGAAGTTGACACCGGCGATTGAGCCACTCGTGGCCCAGGAATTCGACAGCACCGGAAACGGAAGTGATTCACGCCTGGTCGGAAGCAAGGCTCCGGATGTGCGGCTTGAGATGCTCGACGGCGGCGACTTTCAGCTCTCACAGTACCAGGGCGAGATCCTCGTCCTTGATTTCTGGGCGACGTGGTGCGCGCCTTGCATGCAGACGATGCCGCTTGTCGAAGCCGCGATAGCCGAGTTCGATCCGAACCAGGTCCGACTCGTCTCGGTCAATCTTCAGGAGCCAGCCGAGCACGTTCGCGGCGTGCTTGAGCGTGCGGAATTGAACTTGACCGTCGCGTTGGACATCGACGGAGTTGCGGCACAGCGTTACGAGGCTCGCGCGATTCCCCAAATGGTGATCATCGACCGCGAGGGCACGATTCGCAGACTGTATGTCGGCGGCGGCTCGCAAATGGTCGAGCAAATGAAAGCGGCCATCGAAGAATTATTGCAATCGCCAAACCCGTAAATCGGGCGAGATCCGTCGGTGAAGCGGGCAAAAGGGGCGTCGAGCGGCTCTGCTGAGAGATCCACCTTACCAGAATCGGGCGATTTTCTAGAATCATCGGCTGAACCTCCGATTCCGCGCCCGGCTCAAAGATCACATGCCCCGATATAACTCCGCCGAAATCGAACCGCGCTGGCAAGCCTACTGGGAACAACACCGATGCTTTGCGACGCCGGAGATGCCGGCCGCGACGAAGCGTTACATCCTCGACATGTTTCCTTACCCCAGCGGTGATGGATTGCATGTTGGCCATCCCGAAGGATACACGGCGACCGACATCGTGGCCCGCTTCGCCCGCATGCGCGGCGAGACCGTGTTGCATCCGATGGGATTTGATGCCTTCGGTTTGCCTGCCGAGGAACACGCGATCAAAACGGGTGAACATCCGAGAATCCAAACCCAGGCGAACATCGACAACTTCACCCGGCAATTGAAAATGCTCGGTTTCAGTTACGACTGGGATCGAATGGTTGCGACCACGGACGAAGACTACTTCCGCTGGACCCAATGGATTTTCCTGGTCCTCTACGACACGTGGTTCGACGCCGATACCCAAAAAGGGCGGCCTATCGAAGAGCTGCCAATACCCGACGAAATCTCCGCGGGTGGACGCGAAGCGATCGAGTCTTACCGCGACGCCAACCGGCTCGCCTACCAGGACGATGCGCTGGTGAATTGGTGTCCGGCGCTTGGCACCGTCCTTGCCAATGAGGAAGTCCAGGACGGAAAGAGTGAACGCGGAGGCCACCCGGTCAAACGGATTCCGCTTCGCCAATGGATGCTCCGCATTACGTCCTACGCGGAACGATTGCTCGAAGGACTCGAAGATCTCGATTGGCCGTTTGGAATCAAGAAGTTGCAACAGGACTGGATCGGCCGCAGCACCGGCGCGGAAGTCGATTTCTTTGTGGGCGACCAGGGATCCTACACCCGTTGGACTGAGAATCGAAGCGGTTCCGGGTTTCCCGCCGGCCCGGATGATCGTTCGCTTCGTATTTACACGACCCGCCCCGATACGTTGTTCGGCGCGACCTACATGGTCGTATCGCCCGAACATCCAATGATCGAAGCATTGACGACGAAAGAACAATCGGCATCGGTCCAGCAGTACTGTGAAAAGGCGTCGTTCAAAAGCGACCGCGAACGCACCGAGGGAGACCGGGTCAAGACCGGTGTCTTCACCGGCACTCACGCGATCAATCCCGTCAATGGCCAGCAGGTTCCGGTATGGGTCGCCGATTACGTGCTTGCAGGTTATGGAACCGGCGCGATCATGGCCGTGCCGGCACACGACGAACGCGATTTTGAATTTGCGAAACAGTTCGAACTGGCGATCATTCCCGTTGTCGATCCGCCGGCCGAGCATCCACAACGAGAACAGATTCTCAGCGGCGATGTCTGTTTCGTCGCTCGGGGCAGCGCGATCAACAGCGGCGAGTACAACGGAAAACAGACGGACGAAGTGAAGTCGGCGGTGACCGCCAAACTTGCCCAGCAGGGTCTTGGAAGCGAAGCGGTCAACTACAAGCTGCGCGACTGGCTGTTTTCACGACAACGCTTCTGGGGAGAGCCGTTTCCGATCTTGCATGAAGTCGACGCCGATGGGAATCCAACCGGCGTCAAGCGCGCCGTCCCTTTGAAAGACTTGCCGGTGCGTTTGCCCGAATTGGACGACTTCAAACCTCACGGGCGCCCCGAACCACCGTTGGCCAAAGCCGACAATGATTGGTTGTACGTGACAATCGATGGGACACGGTACCGTCGCGAGACGAATACCATGCCTCAGTGGGCGGGGTCGTGCTGGTACTACCTTCGTTACATCGACCCGAAAAACGACACCGCGATGGTCGACCCGGCCAAGGAAGAAGCGTGGATGCCCGTCGACTTGTACGTCGGAGGCGCCGAGCACGCGGTGTTGCATTTGCTGTATTCGCGATTCTGGCACAAGGTGCTCTACGATCGCGGCCATGTTTCCACGCCCGAACCGTTCGTCAAGCTGGTCAACCAGGGGATGATTCTTGGCGAGGTCGAGTACTCAGGGTACGTCAATGCCGATGGCGCGCCGGTTTCCACGCACCAAGTCAAGCGGGATGCCGAGGGCAACCGCGTCGGTCCCGACCGGGAGATCGTGACCGCGAAAACGCTTCACGAAGAGGATGTCGAGAAAAAGGGAGAGGGATTCGTGCTGAAAAAGGACCCTTCGATTCGGGTCGAAAGCCGCGCATTCAAGATGTCCAAAAGCCGGGGGAACGTTGTCAATCCGGATGTGGTGGTTCGCGAGTATGGCGCCGATTCATTGCGGTTGTACGAGATGTTCATGGGCCCGCTCGAAGCCACCAAGCCCTGGTCAATGACGGGCGTCGGAGGCGTCCGCAATTTCCTCGACCGCGTCTGGAGAATGATCGTCGACGACAAGGCGGACGATTTTGTTCTGTCGGCCGCAATCTCGGATGCCGAGTGCGATGATGACCAGCTGCGCGTGCTGCATCAAACGATCAAAAGGGTGACCGAAGACACCGAGTCGATGAGTTTCAACACAGCGATCGCGCGGATGATGGAGTTCACGAACTTTTTTACGCGATGTGAATCAAGACCGCGCGAAGCGATGAAAACGTTCTTGATTCTGCTGTCGCCCTACGCGCCTCACCTCAGCGAAGAACTTTGGCGGGCGTTGGGCGGGACCGAATCGATTTCAAAAGAAACGTGGCCTCAGTGGGACGAATCGGCACTGGTTGAATCCAGCATCGAAGTGCCAGTTCAGATCAACGGGAAGGTGAAAGTCAAAATAAGCGTCGCACCGGACGCAAGCCGCGACGCGATCGGCGAAGCGGCTCTTGCCGACGAAAAGGTCAAGTCGCTCATTGACGGAAAGACGATTGTCAAACAGATCGTCGTACCGGGCCGATTGGTGAACTTCGTGGTGAAGTGATCGTCCGACCCGAGTGCTTGTTACTGTGGTAGCGAGACTCGTCAAGCGACAATCGATCTGGAATGCCCTAGTTTTCGAACTCAACCACCTGCAGGTCCTTGTTCGATTCGGCGAGTTCATCGATCACGTCAAAGCCGATGCTCGTGTTGGCAACGTTCAGGTATTTCAGCTTGGGGAGCTTGCCGAGCGCGCGGAAGCTGTCGTCGCCCAATTGCGTCCCGGCAACGTTCAATCGCTCGAGGTTCTCGAACTTGAGCAAAGTCTCGAGCGACTCGTCCGTGATTGAGGTCGCTTTGAGGTTCAGATCGACCAGCTTGGTCAGGTTACCGAATTCGTTCAAAGCCTCATCGTCCAGTTTTGTCTCCCACAGACTCAGCACGGTCAAGTTGGTTAGCTTTCCGATTTCCTTCATTCCCTCGGGGGACACCAAGCGGCATTCGCTGATGTCTAAAAAGTTCATTTTCGGCAGCGAACCAATCACAGCCATACCGGCGTCGTCAAGCGATGAGTCACGAAGTTCAAGACGATTCACATTCTCGAGGTTCTTGAGATGTGCGATGCCTTCGCCGGTGACGTCCGTGCCCCGAATCCGCAACCGCGTCAACTTCGGAAAGTTAGCGACCGCGGACATTCCCTCGTCGCTCAATTTCGTGTAGTCCATTTGGATTTGTTCAAGCGTTTTTGTGTCTTTTAGCGCCAACATCGCTTCATCGGTGATCGACGTACAGTAATTGACATTCAAGATCCTCAGCGGCAGCGATGCTATCTTCGCCACGCCCGGATCATTCACGTTTGCTTTTTCGAGTTCGATCGCGGCGAGCCGCTCGAGCTTTGCCAAGTGGTCGAGTCCGTCGTCACTGATGTTTGTATTACGGAGATCGATGGCCCGTAATTTCGAAAGACCCGTGAGTGCGGCGAGTCCGCCGTCGCTCACGCCGGTGCGGCGAAGAAACAAGACTTCCAAGTTCGGCAGATTGCCAAGCGGCTTGAGCGTTGGATCTCCAACCGCCGAGTTGGACAAGTCGATTCTTTTCAGTGCGACAAGGTTTTCCAAGGCTTCCATTCCTTCGTCGGTCACGCCAGGACCCGAGAACAAAGCTTCCTCGACATTGGGCACGCCCGCGAGGTTCGGCAATGCGTCGGCGATCGATTCATCACTGACCACCGAGAGCTTCGTGACAACGCCATCACTGTTTTTTGTCAACGTGAAACCGGCTGCCTCGAGTGCGGCAACCTTGTCCGGGTCGTCCTTTGCCGTTGGCTGTGAATCAACGACCCTCTGCGGGGGCGGCGTCGGAGTACTTTCACGTCGGCAGCCGAGCGAAACGATACAGGCGAGCGAGAACAAAACGAGCAGGCGAGAGTATTGCATGATCGGGACAAATCGAGGGTGATGGAGTGGACGGGAAAGGTAAGCAAACGATCTCTGACGGCTCCCCAAGCGACTCCCCCCATTGGGTAAAACGTTGCGAATCCGCGAACTGAATAGCGTAAGCTTTGCCCGGCGATTGGGCAACGAATTGATCGCGGCGGACCCCTCGGAACGATTGTTTGTGGCTGGGCTGCTTGTTATTGTTAGAGGGCACCTGAATCGACAAAGAAAAATTCGATCCCTCCCCATACTCAGTTCCGAGGAAAATTGATGAAGAGAACGACCACAAGACGTAAGTTCATCGGCCAGTCGGCCGCATTGACGGCCGGGGTCGGGTACTGGGCCAGCACGGCTCCGCAAGCCCGTGCACAGTCGGCGCTCGAGTCACCCGCGGCGGCCTGCATCGGCGTCGGCGGCAAGGGCGGCAGTGATACGAGCCACATTGGCGAACATGGCGTTGAGATTGTTGGCTTGTGCGACGTCGACGGCCAAACGTTGACCAAGAAGGGACGTGAGTTCCCGGACGCCAAGCAGTTCCAGGATTTCCGTGAGATGCTTGAGGCGCTCGGCGACAAGGTCGACATTGTCACGGTCAGCACACCGGATCATACGCACGCGGCCGCCGCGATTCGTGCGATGCGAATGAAAAAGCATATCTATTGCCAAAAACCGTTGACGTGGTCGATTCGCGAAGCGCGCATGATGCGTGAAACCGCCAAGGAAATGGGCGTCGTCACCCAGATGGGTAACCAGGGCACGTCCGAAGACGGCCTCCGCGAAGCAGTCGAAGTGATTCGCAGCGGTGCGATTGGCGACGTCGAGGCGGTGCACATTTGGTCGAACCGACCGGTGTGGCCTCAGGGCATCGGGCGACCCGAGGGCGAAGACCCCGTGCCTCCGGAATTGAATTGGGATGCATGGATCGGACCGGCTCCGATGCGTCCTTACAAGGAAGGTGTCTATCACTCGTTCAAATGGCGCGGCTGGGTCGATTTTGGCACCGGCGCACTCGGTGACATGGCATGTCACACCACGAACATGCCGGTGATGGCATTGAAGCTTTGGGATCCCGTTGCGGTGACCGCAGTCAAGAACCCCGGCATCTTCGAGGGCGAAACCTTCCCCGGAAGCTCGGCGTTGATGTTCGAGTTTCCTGAGCGCGAAGGATTGCCGGCTTGCAAGTTCTACTGGTACGACGGGGGCAACCTTCCGCCGGATGACATCGTTTCCCAGTTGCCCGAAAGTTTCCAAAGGCGAATCGAGCAGCAGAAACAGGACCCCAACCGCAAGACGAGCGGCGCTGTCGTCGTTGGCAGCAAGGGCTTGTTGTTCTCCCCAGATGATTACGGTGCCAAGTATTTCTTGTTGCCTGAGGACAAGTATTCCGATTACAAGCCGCCGGAGCAGTCGCTGCCGCGGATCCCATTCAAAGGAGGCGGTGATCAACGCCAGAAATGGGAGTTCGTTAGCACCGTCAAAGGCGAGTACGAACCGGGAACGATGTCGAACTTTGACTACGCTGGACGGCTGACCGAAACGATCCTGGTCGGCAATCTCGCTATGCGGGCTGGCGAAGGCCAACGAATCGAGTGGGATGCGACCAACCTCAAGAGCACGAATGTTCCCGAGGTCAACGATTTTGTGCAGCGGGAATACCGCAGCGGATGGGAAATCTAGTCGTCGCCTGAAGACTATCGAATGCAAAACGGGCTGGTTGAGATACTCAACCAGCCCGTTTCTTTTCCCGCGACGAAGGCTCGTGCTACGGAATGATGATGTTATCGATATCGTCGGCATGGATATCATCGAACCCATCCGTGAAGATCGTATCCTTTTCGCCGTCGATCGCCAGGATCAGATCACGACCCTCGCCACCGTTGAAGTAGTCGCTGCCGGGACCTCCGATCAGAGTGTCGTTGTCGGCACCACCGAACATGGCGTCGCGTCCGTCGCCGCCGGCCAGAATGTCTTCGCCGTCGCCGCCACCGAGTCGATCGTTTCCGCGACCACCACCGATCCGGTCATTGCCCGCCCCGCCACCGATTCGGTCGTTACCCAACCCGCCGAGCATCGTGTCGTTTCCGTCGCCACCGAGCATTGCGTCGTTACCGCGGCCACCAAACATCAAGTCGCCCTGGTCACCGCCGTTCATTTGATCGTTACCCCGCATTCCGAACAGCAGGTCGTGCCCCGGGCCTCCGGAAATGGAATCATCAAACGAACGTTGGAAGTCGGGGCGCTCTGCGGCGTCGAGTTCGCGAGCCTCGGCCAGAGTTCGTACCAGCGAATCGGCGTCATTGACTGCGTCCACAGCCTCGGCGTCGGGCTCCTGTGGATTGAAACGCCAATCGCCAAGGACGGCGTCGTTACCCTCGCCGCCGGCGATGTTGTCCGACCCTTCGCCGCCCACGGCGATATCGTTGCCATCGCCGCCGCCCATCCGATCATTCGCGTTGCCGCCGAGCATGATGTCGTTGCCCAGGCCGCCGTGCATTTCGTCACGCCCGCGGTTGCGATTGGCAAAATCGATCGCGTAGGCGACGGGGTCGGTGTAACCCTCAGGGTAGGCGTTGGTCGCGTCCCCGAACAACCAATCGTGACCGACGCCACCGTCCATGCCGTCATGTCCAGATCCGCCGATCAAGTAATCGTTGCCGCGGCCGCCGCCAAGCTTGTCGTTCCCCGCACCGCCGAAGATCACGTCACTATTGCCGTCACCCGAAAGCCGATCGTTGCCGGCGCCCCCTTCGATCCAATCGGATCCCGCGCCGCCATTGACGCTGTCGTTCCCGGGGCCGGAAAAGACGCGATCGTGTCCGCGACCGGCGTGAATGACATCATCGCCAACGCCGCCGACGATCAGGTCGTTGAAAGTTGGTGCAGCGACCAGTACCGCCTCGGTCGGAGCGACTTCGACGTCAACTCCGCCACCTGCATCATCGCTGCGCGCCAATGCGTCACCGAGTGTCACGTCGGTTTCTTCGTCATTGGGATTATCGTTGACCAGCGGATCACCGACGATTCGGTCGCTTCCTCTTCCGCCGTTCAGATGGTCGCTGCCGACGCCGCCGGCGATTCCGTCGTCACCGTCGCCGCCCGCGATCGCGTCGTTTCCGGTTCCGCCGTCGATGCGGTCGTTGCCCCCGCGACCTGAAATCCGATCGTTTCCGGCGCCACCGCGGATCACATCCCCTTGTTGGCTGCCGATGATACGGTCGTTCCCGGCACCACCGTCAATCATGGTCCGTTGTCGGACACTGTCACGAATCCCGACACTATCATCACCGCCGTTTGCGAAGATGTTTATCTTCTGAACTTCGCTGTTGGTGTATGTGACGGTCGTGCCATCCACCTTGATCTTCAACTCGTTGGCCTCGTGATCCGCCCAGACACCAATCTCATTTGCGTTGTCATCTGCCTCGACCGTCACCGTCCCTTCGACAAGCGAGACAGCACTGAGGACTTCACGTCGCTCGAGCGACTGGATCCTCAAACTGCGCCGTTTTAGACGGCCGATTCGGGAGATGTGCCTGGGCGTAATGTTTTGATCGGAACGAAGTTGCTTGCGACGCGACATGATGGAGCCTTCTTGTAACGAGACGAGAAACGCGAGTCAGCCGCCCGGTCCTTTTTCATCAAAAGGTCCGACAAAAGGCAGTCGAAACGCGTTAAGAAAAGAGTGTTCGCCTCGTTAGTGGCGTGCTCCGCCGGCTGTCTTACATCCTTTCAATCTTTTTCACAAACAAATCGCTGGTTCAACCTGAAGCACATCCGTCACTTGAGGTGCCAGTTTGCCCCGTCGGCCATGATGCTGGCATTGATTTCCAGCATTTGCGTTTTCAGACGCGACAGGACTTCC
>JAHELS010000069.1:0-2824 GCA_024644085.1 Rhodopirellula sp. | reverse complement strand
GACTTCCGGATGCTCGCTGGAAATATCGGTCGTCTGGTTCGGATCACGCTTCAGATCGAATAGTTGGTAGTTCTTGTAGCCACCCTTCTTGATGATCGGGATCCAGGTTTCCTGGAACATATTGTTGGTGGACAATTCGTAATCGCGCTCGGCAACTAACGAGTAATCACCGTCGCGCATTGCGACAATCGGCACCGATTTCTGCAAATGCCAGAACAGCGGTTGGTGCCGGTGAAACTCCTGGGGAGTCCCCGTCAGAATTGGCGACAGGTCTGAACCATCGAGATGCATGCCCGACGGTTTCTCAATGTCGAGCAACCCGCATACAGTCGGAAGCAGGTCCACAAGCCCTGCTGGTTCGCCGGCGACCACGCCCGCTTGAATTCTTCCCGGCCAACTAAAAATCCCCGGTACGCGAATTCCTCCCTCCCAATTCAGACCCTTGCGACCTCTAAGTCCGCCCGTGCGATCGTCTCGGTAGCTGCCGTTGTCCGACGCGTAGACGATCAGCGTGTTCTCCGGCGAATCGATTTCGCGCAGCTTTTCCAGCAATCGGGCGATCGCTCGATCAGTGTTGTCGATCGTTCCAGAGTAGACCGCGGCCTTATCGCGGAGATTCCCGTACTCCGATACGATTTCGTCCGGAGCCGCGATCGGCGCATGAGGTTCGTGAAACCAGACGTTTAGAAAGAAAGGCGACTCTTCGTCGCGTCGGCTCTCGAGCCAATCGATCGCTTCGTCGACGACAAGTTGACAAGAGAAACCGGTGAGTTGTCCGAGTGGTGTTCCGTTGCGGATAAAGTTCTTCGGATTCTTGTGGCTTGGTTCCGCATTGTTCCATGTTGCAAACCAGTGATCGAAACCGTGCATATCCGGCGTCGGTTTCACTCGTGAACCGGTCGGTAATCCCAGATGCCACTTGCCAACATGCGCCGTCGCGTAACCTTCGCGACGAAGGATTTCGGCCAGAGTGATCTCCCGTTCAAGCAGATGTGAGTTTTGGGATTCGTCGTGAATCCAACTGTAGACACCGGCCCGGATGTGATGGCGGCCGGTCAACAGCGTCGCCCGTGAAGGCGAGCAGACGGCGCACCCGGAATAGAAATCGGTGAACCGCAATCCGTTTTTGGCCAGCGAGTCGATCGCCGGCGTATTGACCGGTCCGTCGTAACATCCGACGTCACGATACCCGAGATCATCCGCCAGAAGTACGACGACGTTCGGCGAGGCGGCAAAGGCCCAGCCAGCCATGGCGAGCGTCCAGCCCGTTACGAAGCATGTCAGAGAGTGAATGGTTGCAATTCTTTTCATGGTCGAAGCTTGAGACGAGGAACACCCACCCGAACGGTGCGCGATAGGACATGGTCGGAATCGATACACGAGGATACACGTTCGAGGAGCGTGTTTGGCCACCCCCGCACTGGTCCGTGTCGCTTTTGACGCCGCCGGGATACAATAGAATTCCCCTCGGATAACCCACCAATTCATCTCTCCTGGGATCCACGCTGATGCGTCTATTGTTTGCGGTCTATCTCGCAACCATTTCGCTTTCACTCGGTGCCGCTTCACCGATCGATTTCAATCGCGACATCAAGCCGATATTGTCGGACAAGTGCTACGCGTGTCACGGTCCCGACGCAGGCGAGCGGCAAGGCGGCGGAGAAGACGGACTTCGCCTCGACATCGAGGACGGTGCTTTCGCCGACCTCGACGGACACTTCGCAATCGTTCCCGGTGACTTGGAATCCAGCGAATTGATTCGCCGAGTCACCTCCGACGATCCTGGCGAAGTCATGCCGCCAAGTGATTACCGCAAGTCACTTTCGAAACAGGAAATCGAGCTACTGGTCGACTGGGTCAAGCAAGGCGCGGAGTGGTCGACTCATTGGGCCTACGCACCACCCTTGGAAAAACATCGCCGTAGCGGTCAATGGATCGATGCGATCATCCGAAGGAAACTCGCCGAGAAGGGTTTGAAGCCGTCCGCGCCGGCGGAAAAGAGAGTGCTGGTACGACGAGCTTTCTTCGACATCATTGGCCTGCCTCCTTCGCCGGACGACGTTGCGGAGTTTCTCGATGACAAGTCAGACAGAGCCTGGGAAAACTTGATCGATCGTTTGCTTGCTTCACCCCATTTTGGCGAGCGAATGGCAATCCATTGGCTCGACCTGGTTCGCTACGCGGATACGGTTGGTTATCACGGCGACCAGGATGTCAGTATCTCGCCATACCGCGACTACGTCATTGGCGCGTTCAATTCAAATACGCCTTTCGACCAGTTCACTCGTGAACAGCTGGCCGGCGATTTATTGCCCGATCCGACCAGGGACCAGTTGATCGCCTCGGGATACAACAAGCTTGGAATGATGTCGGCCGAAGGGGGCGCTCAACCGAAAGAGTACCTGTCAAAGTACGCATCGGATCGCGTGCGGACTGCATCGACGGTTTGGCTCGGTTCGACCCTCGGCTGTGCGGAATGTCACGATCACAAGTTTGACCCGTTCACGCAGAAGGATTTTTATCGCTTCGCCGCATTCTTCGCGGACATCCAGGAGCGCGGGCTCTATTCCGGGGCCAACCGCGACAACAATTGGGGCCCTAACTTGAAAGTTCCCGATGATCAACTCGCGGACTTGTTGAAACCGATCGATGCAAAAATCGATCAGCTGACAAACTCGTATGAATCCGTGGATTTGACGGAATCGCAAAAGCATTGGGAAGCAAGTCTTGGCGGCAACGATGGCTGGACGCTGTTGCGGCCTGACGAGGTCACGGCACTGCATGGCACGATGCTGACGCCTCAGGACGATAACTCCGTTCTTGC
>JAHELS010000283.1 GCA_024644085.1 Rhodopirellula sp. | reverse complement strand
CGCTGTTTCTCAATCTACCTTGCCGGCGCCGGCATTCGGGGAGGACATCGCCACGGTCAGACCGACGATTTCTGTTACAACATCGTCGATCGAGACAACACGGGTGTTCACGTGCACGATCTGAATGCCACCATATTGCACCAGTTAGGCTTTGATCACACCCGATTGACCTATTTCTTCCAAGGGAGGCACTATCGTCTCACCGATGTCCACGGAAAAGTGGTGAAAGCCATTCTCAGTTGAAAAAAGGGGACGGTAGGAAAAAGGGGTAGGAAAAAGGGGTCAGGAACCAATAGCCGCCAGCGGCCCTTCGGGTGCTTTGCACTATTCGTTCCTGACCCCTTTTTCCGTAGCTACACCAATTCCGAAAATTCTCTAGGCTCGTGATTCGACTTCGATTCGGCAGCGGGTTGTTGAGAATCCGGCGTCGAACCAGACGATGATTTCGTCGCCGATTCCTTCGCCGGCTTTGATTGGAAATCGAAATTCCATCTTCGTACCAAAACCGCCCGTTCGAACGAGGCCGTCGTCGAGGTACAACTTTTCGGCGAACGTGCCACTGTTGTCGAGCCGAATCGTGTGGCCCTTGTACTCGGCCTCAAAAACTTGATGCTTCTTGATTCGAATCGAGTAGATGATCGTGGCGAATGCGGCGGCCCAGATGGCATATGCAGTGCGCGGAAATTCAGCGAAGCAAAGAAGGCCGATCACGGGCAATACCCCCAATCCCAGCACCGTGCTCCAGCTGTGCAATTTGCGGTAGCGAGATTCGGTCACGTCCAGCAACTTGTGTAGTCGGACGCTTTCGCCGGTCGACGAATCGCCCGGGGCACCACTGGAGTGAATCGGCACCATCGCGGATGACAGATTCTCGATTGCCGTTTTCACGTCGCTTGCTTGTTGATATCGCCGCTCTGGTTCCGACTCCAGCGTTCGCAGGACCACTTCATCCAATCGCACGTCCACCGCGACTTTCTTCGACGGTGGCTGGAACCACCCCATCGGCGCTTCGCCCGTCAGCAATTCATAGAACACGACTCCCAACGAATAGATGTCGGCACGATGATCAACCGACTTGCTCGTCGACATCTGTTCGGGTGCCATGTACTTCGCCGTTCCCATCACTTGCTGCGTGCCCGTCAATTCCATTTCGGTGGCTGCGTCGCCGCCGCGATTCAGCATTTTTGCCAAACCGAAATCGGCGATTTTCAGCTGACCTGCTCGGTCAACCAGTATATTTTCGGGTTTGATGTCGCGATGAACGACGCCGCGGCTGTGTGCAAATTGCAATGCGTCACAGATGACTGGGATCATCTTCAATGCCGCGTCGGGCGAGATTGTTTTCGATCGTATCGTATCGCGCAGCGTCACGCCGTCGACGTACTCCATGACGAAGTAGTACAAGCCGTCGACTTGGCCAAAGTCAAAGATGGAAACGATGTTGGGGTGATGCAGTTTTGCCAATGTTTGTGCTTCGCGCTGAAACCTCTCACCGAGCTGCGGCGATGATTGAATTTCGCGAGGCAAGATCTTGATCGCGACATCACGGTCGAGACTGATTTGTCGACCACGATAAACGGCCCCCATTCCTCCATGGCCGATCAATTCGGTGACATGGATGCCAGGCAACAACGAATCAAGTTCCTCGGCCGGGAGCGGCTGGAATCGCGAGTTCGACGAACCCTCCTGCGTCTCGGCCAAGCCCGAATCGATGGGCGGCGGAGAGACGGCTTCGCGCGCCAAACACTGAGGGCAAAAGTTGAACTCGACTCCTTCGCTGAGCGGGGCGCCGCAAACTTGGCAAACGTCTTTTGTGGTCATCGTTTTCGTCCTGCTGAACCGATACGCGTTCGTCGCCGATCTCTTTCAACAGTAACTACAGGAGCGGCGGGCGATTGTGACCGCAAAATTTCAGAAAACACATAAAACCCGGGAAATCCGATCTTATCGGCTGAACAGCCGCATCATCCAAGCGATCTCATCCTCCAAATCTCCACTTTCCGAGAGAGTCGCAGAAATCTCCTCGCGGAGTAATTGGCCGTAACGCTGGCGAAACCGGGACGCTGCTTTTCTCGCTGCCGCTGGATCAATCTCCATCTCCGCGGCGATGGCATCGTAGTCGAGTGCGACCGAGCGGAGACTCGGCGACAGGAGTTCAAACCGTTGCGATTGGTCGTTCGCACGGTACTCGTCACGCAGTCGTTCAATTGCGCGTTCCATCAGCGTCATCGCCCAGGCACGATCGAATTCATCTTCGGGGCAGGCATCCGAAGATCGATTGCGGCGATAAAGTTGGTCCGCAGTGACAAAGTCGATCGAGACGATGCGCTGCATCCCGCCTCGCCGCTGTGTCCGTGCGGAGGCAAGGTCATTGGCGACGAAATTGCGCACCGATGTGAGCAGAAAAGAACGAAACCGTCCCTTACCCGGATCCGCTGCGCGAAACGTTTGTTTCGCAACCACCTGAGTAAAAAAAGCTTGGGTCAAATCCTCGGCTTGATGCAAGTCACCACATCGCCGACGAACGAAAACATAGATGGGATACCAATACCGCTGGCACAGGGCCGCCACGACCGAAGAAAACTCCGGAGACTCCAATCGCCTAATCTCGCTCCAGTTCGTCGTCGGGAACGAACTTCCAGGAGAGTCAGACATCGTGATTCTTCAACGCTAAAGGCAATCAGCCATGGTTCCGCGAACGGCTCCATTATCGTAGTCAAACAAGCACGTTAAAGTTTACAGGATCAACGCAATTCGACGCGGACCCTGTCATTCTTGGGGGGCGATTCCTTTTCGGTATCGCTGGCTTGTGACGACAAAATGGTAGCCCTTGCTCTGGGGTTTGCACTCGAAGACGGTCTTCGCGATCGACGTGACCGACTCGTAGCCTTTGGATTGGGCATATTCCAGTTCCAGCTTCGTGAGCGTTTCGTTTTCGAGCTCGGCGGGGATGAACTTGACGATGGTGCGGTTTGCCAGTTCGACCCCGCCCTGCTGAAGTAGACGTTGGTCAAACTTCATCAGTGGACTGGGGCTGTTCCATAGGAAGTACAGCCGTTTTTCGGTCGCGGTGTCGACAAGGCGACGGTGCTTGATCGGGCCGACCAGATTGCTCACAACGTCGACACCCTGGACATTGCCTCCGACCGCACCGAGTTCGATTCGAAAGTAGTCAAGCTGCTTTGCGTAGGAGGGCAGGTCACGAGCGGTGAACTCGAGTTGCCATCGCAGATGACGAGGGGTGATGTTGCGTGCGTCTTCGCCGGTTTCAGGTCCCGCGGGTCGGCTATCCCCGGCTTGCTTGCCGTGGGACGCCTCTGCCGAGGAAGTTTCCAACGTCACCAGCGAGGCAGCCACGGTACTGACGGCGTTGGTCAATGTCTGCATCGTTTCCGGAAGGGTTGGCTCGATAAGCTCTTCCACCTCTTCGATACCCGGCGGCTCGAAGTCGCGCTCGAAACCTTCTGGATTTGGCGTTCCGGACGTCCTTTGTGCGATCGACTCAATCGCCCTCGGACGAATGCTCCAACGGCTGGTCAGCCAAACGAAACACAACATCAACACGAGTGTGCCGACAAGCAGGATCAGTGCCATGAAAAACGATGTGATCAGATCGAAGCGACTGGGTTGCAGCCGTTCGCGTTCAGCCTGTCGTGCCTCGGTTGTTGAGCCCTGCTCGTCGATTCGCGCGGGGCGCCGCATCAATATGACCATGAACTCGTTACCGCAAGTCAACGAAAAAGAGATTGCTCAATGAGGATTCTTGATCTTGCGCCATTTACAAGCACGCAGCACCAGCAAGTGTTTTTTTACGGCTGCTGATTCACTTGCTTGCGCTGCGTGATCGTAAAACCTGCTGGATCGCGTGACGGGTGTATCTTGCCGATTCATGATGCTGGTAAGCGCGCCGAAGTTACGCTGTTCCTGCGGGCGTCACTTGGGCAGGCGTCACTTGGGAAGATATCCGAACAGAAAAGATTTGTCGGAACCGGGGTGCCGGGCAGATTCTGCCGCAGCCCGACGTGGAGATTCAGAGTTTTAGCTATCCAACGCTTGCCGGTTACCTGGACGCCGCCGTCAAGAATCGAGAGAGTGCATACGACGCAGCCCGCGCCGCATTGTCCAAGGCCCGGTCACGAGCCCCGCGAGACACCTGGGATTCACCAGTAGAACAACCCAGCGATCCCGAGTAGACAATTTCGCTTGAAAGTTTTCGTCATCTCCGCGATAAGTGTATTTGGCAGCGCGTCGAATCACTATTACGGCCGATCGGGAAAGTCACAAAGCGATGTCTTGAGGCACCAGGAGCGAGGGAGCGATGGAGCGGGTTGAGCGAATCGCCGAATTTCTGCGGTTTCTACACGAGGCGAAGGAAACGCTGAAACAGCGCAAGGTTTCCTCCGGTTCGACGGAGGTCCAACAAATCCGTGCCGCCATCGAAGAGCATTATCTCGATGACCAGGGCAAGCCGGCGATGTACCAGCAGTTCGAAAGCGCGTTCTACGATGACGCAGAGGGGATGGTGACGCTGTGGCAATTCTTTGATGCGTTCACGGAAGACCAGCTTCGCGACTTCCAAACCTTGCTGCGTCTGGAAATCGATGGGCTTACCGGGGATCGTCACCCGAGAAAGGTTTTTGATCGATCACCCTTCGGTGTCGCTGCGCTCGTGGTCGGCACCGTCACGATCTGGATGACATTTCTGAAAACGTACACTGGGGAAGATCTTAGCGAACTTCTCGAACTGATCCGCTTTGATGCGATTGCGGGGACGCTCTGGATCGTCGGCATGTTCACCGTCGTCTGGTACATCTTGAAAACGCATCGAAACAATCACCAAGTAGCGCTGCTTTCATCAATCAGTCGTGCGATGCATCTGTACTTGGACAAACCGTAACGCCAAATGTTCTTGTTGTGATCCCGAGTGCGACCGGATGATTCCAAGGCTAAGGTCGATATTGAATCGGGATTTCGATGTCCTTGCGGAGATACAGACACGTGCCCCCCTTCTGTTCACAGATGTAGTAGAGCGCATAGGCGTCAATCGCTTTGCGGGTCGCGTCGCCGGGTGACCGTAATTCAAAGTCAAATCTCCGCGGTTCGCGCGATTCCGGCGCGTCAGGCTGCTCCGATTCGAGTAAGACTTGATCGGCCTGCCAGCCACGCGGGAGGTCGATCCAGATCATTGTTGGCTCGGCCTCGTTGTTCCAATGCGACAATCGGCTCGGGCGAAGTGTGAGATGAACCTGTACGACATCACCGCGCTTGATTTGGCCCGGCACAACCGTCACCGCGGCGTCGATCAGGTTTTCGGTATCGCGAACGATTCGTCCTTCGGGATCGGGCTGCTTTGCACCCCCTTGATGCTCGGCTCGCGCCGACCCGGCGGTCGGTCGTGCGATTTCTGCTCCGACCGGTTCGGTTACCAGATTCACCGGTGTCTCGCCGCGCGCGGCAATCTCCTCACGCGCCGCAGCGATCCAATCGTAGAATGGATAGGGCTTGATTTGCCGGGGACCGTACTGCTGGATACGTCGGCGGTAAATGTAGTGATTCGGATCGGCATCGAGAGCGTCTCCCCAAGCGTCGACCGCAGCCTGGAAATCGCCGCGTTGTGCCGACGGTGAATCGTATCGCATCCGCAGCGCGACCCCGAGCCGAAACTTCGCGGCACCGAGGTCCACGGAATCGTCGGTTTGAGCCACTGCAACTGCCTTGCGATAAGTTTTGATCGCAAGGTCGATCTTGTCGGCTCGCCGGACCTCCGGTTCTCCGTTTAGCCAGAGTATTTCCTGGTCACCCTGCTGCATCAAGACAAGGCTGTTGTTCACCTCGTCCACCTTGTCGCTTGGACCGGATTCGGCAGTTGGCGTCTTGTGTGCCGGCACATCGGATGTCGCAGTTGCGGGGCGAGCAAGAAAGTTCGCAAGTTCGTCGGCGGTAAGATTGGAATCGACCACGACGCCCGTTTCGTCAATGGCAACCAGTACCGGCACGACACGAAGCTCCAATCGGTTCATCGGATCGTGCAGCAGCGGCCAATCGAATTCCTTCCACTGTGCGAACAGCCGGCCGCGGTCGGGATGCTGTTCCTGGATCACGCCGAGCACGACCAGGTCACCGGATTGGCGAGCCTGGCGGGTTAATTCGTGCCACACGGGCACGTGACGACGACAACCCGCTCACCACGAAGCGAAGTGGATCAACAGAACCTTTTTGCCGAGGTAGTCGGAGAGCGACACACGTTGACCCGTGTCGATCCTGGGCAGGGTAATCTCGGCGTGCGGTTTTCCGACGGTGGGAGCATAACCACGTTGGGCATGAACACAATCCGTCGCCGAGAGTGTGCCGAGCAGCGCAGCGGCTACAAGAATAGTGCGTAACATAGGAGGGGTGTCATTGTGTTGCCATGAACGTCGACATTTGCGTCCGTGATTCTAGGGGATCAACGCGACCGATGAGAAGAAAGATCCGACAGAAAGCATCATTCACCATTTTTGAGCGAGTGCCGCTTTGGGATGAGAGTTGAACGGTCAAGTGCGAGCTGTTTGCTGATCGATGATTAATCCCTATGAACCGAGCTGTTTACCGGGCAACGCGGACCAGACCGCCATCGCGGATCTGAGGACGACGATTGCGTTTTGGGTTGGTTCGGCGTTTGGCGCCGGAAGTTGGTTGACGGCGGCACTTACGTATCAATTTGGAATCGAGGCACTCTACTTCGGCCGCCCGGCATCACATCTCAATTTTGTCATCTTTGCCACACTTGCTCTCGGCATCGGAAGCTGCGCTTTGCTGGTGTACGGCTATCATCGACGGTCAAAACATCCGGAACATCGTTGGTCGCCGACACGTTTTGTGATCGTCGGTATCCCCGCGTGTCTGCCGGTATCGCTGTTGATCT
>JAHELS010000005.1:49920-76291 GCA_024644085.1 Rhodopirellula sp. | reverse complement strand
CCGCGGGCGCTGAGCGAACAACCTGACCGATTCCCTGATGCTCGAGCGGCCTACCTGGCCGGAAACTGGACCAAAGCGGAAGGGTTGCTCACCGACGTGCTAGCAATCGAACCGAGAGATCCGCCTGCGTTGTTGTTGTTGACCGGCGTCTACCGCCACACCGACCGGCTCGAGGCGGCGGAGGTCTTGTTGCAGGAAATCGCCCGTTTAGAGATCGCCGACTCGTGGTGGTTGGAGATCGAAGCCGAGGTGGGGCGATTGAAGCGGGCGATCGACGCGAAGGTCGAAGAACGACCGGAAAACGAGGAAACGGCACCTGCTGCCGATCTGACAGAGGGTATTCGCACCGCCGCCTGAGGAAAAAAGCGTGCCTGGGGATTTGATTCGGGATGAAAAAGTGTCGTTTTTGCCTCATTTCGATCCGACCGGTATTCTGCCCCCTCGCCGAAAAGCTCCTATCCCCGCATTTTGACCTACTCGATAGAATTCATACGAGTTCACCAAATCAGCGCAATGTTCGCCCGGTTGCAACCCTCGGAGCAGAAGTGGTACTCGTGAGGGAGTGATGTGGCGTACGGTTTGCTTGAATGAACAGTTGGACGGTATTTCGCCAGATTGACAGCATCCATTCCCGATTTTTCCGGGATCCAGATCCTCCGGGATAAAGAGATAACTCATGTACGAACGATTTACAGACCGCGCACGCAAGGTGATGCAGCTGGCCAACCAGGAGGCTCAGCGTTTCAACCACGAATACATCGGCACCGAGCACATCCTGCTTGGGTTGGTCAAGGAAGGGAGCGGCGTCGCGGCGAACGTTTTGAAGAACCTCGAAGTCGATCTGCGTAAGATCCGCTTGGAAGTTGAGAAGCTTGTCCAGAGCGGACCGGAGATGGTGACGGTCGGCAAATTGCCGCAAACACCGCGCGCCAAGAAAGTCATCGAATACTCGATGGAAGAAGCTCGCAACTTGAACCACAGTTACGTCGGCACCGAGCATATTCTGCTCGGTTTGCTTCGCGAACAAGAAGGTGTTGCGGCGCAGGTTTTGATGAACCTTGGGCTTAAACTCGAAGACGTCCGCGAAGAGGTGCTGAACCTTCTCGGTCACGGGCTCGAAGGTGCGGAAGTCGGTGAACGGGGCGGCCGCAGCGGCGACAGCGAAAGCAGCAGTTCATCGGGCAAGAGCGGCAAGAGCAAGACACCGGCGCTGGACAGCTTTGGCCGCGATTTGACCGAGTTGGCCAAGAAGGGCGAACTCGATCCAGTGATCGGCCGCGAACGCGAAATCGAACGCGCCATTCAAATCCTTTGCCGCCGAACGAAGAATAACCCGGTGCTGCTTGGTGAAGCGGGCGTCGGAAAGACGGCGATTGTCGAAGGCTTTGCCCAGCGAGTTATCGAAGGCGAAGTTCCCGAGATCCTGGCCGACAAGCGCATCGTCGTTCTCGATTTGGCGATGATGGTTGCCGGCACGAAGTACCGTGGACAATTCGAAGAACGGATCAAGGCGGTGATGACCGAAGTCCGTCGCGTCAAGAACACGATTCTGTTCATTGACGAGTTACACACGCTCGTTGGCGCCGGCGGTGCCGAAGGTGCGATCGACGCAGCCAACGTGCTCAAGCCGGCACTTGCGCGCGGCGAAATCCAATGCATCGGTGCGACCACGTTGGACGAATACCGCAAGTACATCGAAAAAGACAACGCGTTGGCACGGCGGTTCCAGGAAATCATCGTCGAACCGACCGGTACCCAGGAAACGATCGAAATCCTGAAGGGACTTCGCGGACGCTACGAAGAGCATCACCGCGTCCAGTTCACCGACGATGCAATCGTGGCTGCGGTCGAAATGAGCGAGCGATACATCACCGCCCGATGCCTGCCGGACAAGGCGATCGACGTGATCGATGAGGCCGGGGCTCGGGTGCGGCTGCGAACCATGACCCGCCCGCCGGATTTGAAAGAGATCGACGAGGAAGTCGAAAAGCTGAACAAGGAAAAAGAAGACGCGGTGGCCAACCAGGACTTCGAAAAGGCAGCCAATCTGCGCGATCAGGCGGAAAAGCTTCGCAAGAAGAAAGACCAGATCACCCAGGAGTGGCGCGACAAGAGCCAGCAGACTGACGGTGTGGTCGACGAGGAAATCATTGCCGAAGTGGTCAGCAAGATGACCGGCATTCCGCTCACGCGGCTGTCGACCGAAGACAGTTTGCGGTTGATGAAGATGGAAGAAGAACTGCACAAGCGGGTGGTCAGCCAGGAAGCAGCGGTGACCGCGGTTTCCAAAGCGGTCCGCCGCAGCCGCAGTGGATTGAAGGATCCACGGCGGCCAACCGGATCATTCATCTTTGCCGGACCAACCGGTGTCGGTAAGACGTTGCTGGCCAAGGCACTTGCCGAATACATGTTCGGCGACTCCGACGCGCTCGTGCACATCGACATGAGCGAGTACATGGAAAAGCACAACGTCAGCCGCCTGATCGGGGCTCCTCCCGGTTTCGTGGGTTACGAAGAAGGGGGCCAGTTGACGGAGAAGATTCGCCGGCGTCCCTACGCGGTGGTGTTGTTTGATGAAATCGAAAAAGCCCACCCCGACGTTTTCAACATGTTGTTGCAGGTGATGGAGGAAGGCCGTTTGACCGACTCGTTCGGCCGCAACGTCGATTTCCGCAACACGATCCTGATCATGACCACCAACGCCGGTGCCGAAGCGATCAAGAATGAGTCAGCGTTCGGATTCCAGAAACCCGATGGTGATGCCAGTTACGAGTCGATGAAACAACGCGTGATGGATCAGATCGAACGCGTGTTCCGTCCCGAGTTTCTCAATCGTCTCGACGACACCATCATCTTCCGTCATTTGACCAAGGAAGATCTCAAGGATGTCATCGATTACGAATTGGCCAAGGTTCGCGAACGGCTGGCCGACCGCGGCTTTGTCATCGAGTTGACCGAAGAAGCCAAGGAATACCTGGTCCGCAAGGGCAGCAACCTCGATTACGGTGCACGTCCGCTGCGTCGTGCCTTGGAACAGCGGATCGAGGATCCGCTCAGCGAAGAACTGCTCCGAGGTGCATTCGTAGGCAAGGACACGATCATCGTCAGCGGCATCCTGGAAAATTCCGATGGCGAGAAAGTCGACGCCAAGGATGTCACCACAGCCGAAGAGGGCAAAATGATCGATGCCGACGGCAAGAAGGTGAGAATCGTCCGCCTCGAATTCAGAGGGGAAACCCGCGGATTGCCCGAGCCGGCCGAACCGGTCAGCGCCGGGGTCGGCGAAGGGGACGAATCGAGTTCAGAAAACGAAGAGTAACCCGCCGCCTCGGAATGAGAGTGGCTAGAGCTGAATGGCACTCAATCCAGGGCATCCGATTTGAGCGGCAAGGCGCTAGCCGCCGGTTTTTGCAAGGAAACGTTGGCCCCAAGAACCGGCGGCTAGCGCCTTGCCGCTCAGATTAAGTGCCATTCTGGCTAGAGCTAATTTGTCTCAAGCGAGATCTGCATTGGAATCCACGTTTGGGACAAACCAGCCCCAATCCCGGCTACCTAGCGATCGCGTGCCATCGGCATGATTACGTAACCGTAGCCGTCATCGGTCGTTAAGAGCGCCGGTGCCGCGCCGGATTCGATTTCCAATTGGACATTCGTCTCGTTGTCGAGCACTTTGCAGAAGTCCGCCACGTAGCGGTGGTCCATCGTCAGCGTGATCGGTTCGCCGTCGTAGGCGATCGGCAGTTCAACTTGCGATTCACCAATTTCGGCCGTACTGGCTTCCATTTTCAACGTACCGTCGGCAAAGGTGAAATCGATCCCACGGCTTTCGTGATCGGTCACGATCGCAGCCTGGCGGAGCGCGGCGAACAACGGGCCGATCGTGACATCCAATTGAACGGCGTTTTCTCGCTGCGGAAAAACCTGGCGCCAATTGGGATAGCGTCCTTCGACGAGCCGCGAATAAATCACCGCTCGCGATGTGCGCACCAGCAAGTCGTTGCTGCGCGCCGCCACGTCAACGGTGTCGTCGCTATCGCTCAATGCCCGTTCCATCAATTGGATTGCCCGCGTGGGAACGATCGTGCTGGCGCCACTGGTTTGATGTGCCCCGATTGATTCACCCGATCCTTCCATCCGCGCCAATCGACGGCCATCGGTCCCCACAGCGGTGACGCGGTCGCCTTCCATTTCCAACAACACGCCACCGAGTGCGAACCGGCTGCTCTCGGCATCGGTCGCAAACACGGTCCGTTTGACCATTTCGCGGAACAGTCGTGTGGGCACGATGTGGTACTTGTCTTCGTCGAATCCACTGACGCTGGGGAATTCATCCGGGTTATTCCCCGGGAGCTTGAACTTGCTGTGGCTGCCGGTAACGCGAACACCCGAGTCATCGGTCTCGAACGACAACGATTCGTCGTTGCTTTCGCGGAGGATCGCCATCGTCCTTTGGACGGGCAATAACGCGGTCCCCTCGGTCTCGATCTCGACCCCTTCTTCGAGATCAAGGCGAATGCCGACTTCCATATCCGTCGCGGTCAATGTGATCTTGCCGCCGGCGGCGGTCACTTTGACGTTTTGGAGGATTTCCTTGGGCGAGCGTGTCGGTGCGATGCTCGCAGCCAGAGCAAACGCGTTGGTGAGCGATTCACGTTGACAGGTGATCTTCATGGAAACACAAACGGGTACTGTGGAAGCATTCATTGAATCTCGATGGAGCATGTTTTACCGCCAGATAGCCTCCGCTGCATCGGGGCGATTTCGGTACGGGTTTGAACCTCAGGTCTGGAGCATTCAAGAGAAAGTATTTCTATAGACCGTCGTCATCGTAACGCTGCGGCCAGAACTGTCGGAAATCCCATTCGATTCGTCGCAAGTACCTTCAAACTCCGGGTTTAGCAATTCATGGGGATGGTGGATAGCGGGTCGCAGGGCTGTTGAGCAGATGTCATCCAACAGGCCGATTGCCAACATCCCCCGACACTGCATCGCGGGTGGGATGTTGAACGGTCGTCGCGACGAGACGATCGACCAACTCACCATGGACGACTTATCCACCTGAAAAAAATCTCATGTCGCGAGAAGTTTTTCGGTGACCTCATCGGCCGCGCGGCGCAGATCGGAATCCTCTTCGAGCAGCGACTCTGTTTTGCGGATCGCGTGAAGCACGGTGGTGTGGTCTCGGCCGCCGAAATAGTCCCCGATCTGGTGCATGCTTTTGGTGGTCATCCGCCGTCCCAGCAACATCGCGAGCGACCGGGCTCGCACGAGGTTCTGTTTTCGGGAACTGCTCCGCAATTCGGAAAGTTTCAGCTGGAAATACTTGGCGACGGCGGCGGCGATCGAAGCCAATGAAACCTCTTCCGCTTTGCCGACCGTCGCGACAGCGGCCGCGACCGCGTCGATTGTGGCGGGCAAATCGTTCATCCGGCACCAAAGTGCAATTTGTTTGAGAGCGGCCTCGAGTGAGCGCGCCGGCAATTGTCGGTCGAGATCCTCGTGCAGTTTCTCTAGCAAATCGGCGTCGATATCCAAACCCAGGTGCAGTGCCATTTCCCGCAACAACAATTGACGCGTTTCACCGCAGGGATTGGCAATCGGAATCGTCAGTCCCGGCAATACACGGCTTACCAGCAGCGATTTCAATCCGCGAACCTCGCTCGGCAGCCGGCGACAGGTGACAATGGTGGCAAGCCGACGAAGGGTTCGACTCTCGATTCGCAGGGCAAGTTCTTCCTGGGCCGCCGGTTTATCGGCGATCAGGTGCAAATCGTCGATGACGAGGATCGCAGCCTCGTCGATTTCGGTCCGTAACGGCGGTAGATCGTCCGCTGCGACTGCTTCGGCGTATTGCCGGGCGAAGTCGATCGCAGCGTAATACCAGACTTCGGAGGGTTCTCCATCAACCGGAGCGGCAGCCGATTGGCGCGCCGCCAAATGCAATGCGATCGCCGTTTTTCCACATCCGGTCGAACCGACCAGGAGTATTGGATTGCCAAGGTCGAAGACCGAACTCTCGGAGCGGGCAACGAACGAGACCAGGCGGTTCTCTTCGCCCGCGACAAAGTAGGGGAGCGAAAGGGTACCAGCCGACGTCCTCAAACGCCGCGGGCGTAGAGCAGGGCGTTCAAGGGGGAAAACGGTCACCCCGGATTGTTCGGTCGTGCTCATCGCCGAAAAAAGGGCTGGTGGATGCGGACGGGGCAGGTTGGACCGGACTCGTGTCTGGGCCCGAAAGGCCCGGCATTCTAGGGCATCGGCGAGCGAAATGCGAGCAGAAAATCTCTAGTTATCCACTGTCTCTTGATTCGCTAAACGTCTGTAGACACTGGAGATAGCGTCGATCGCCCGATCAATCTCATCATCAGTGGAAAACTTGCTGAGCCCGAATCTCAGCCCCGATTGAACTTCCGCCGTCGGCCGATTCATTGCCAACAGAACGTGACTCGGCGGGCTGCTACCGCTGCTGCAGGCCGATCCGCTGCTGCATGCGATTGATTCCATGTCGAGCGCCATCAGCATTGATTGGCGATCGGTGCCCAGGAACGAAATGCAGCTGGTGCCCGGCAATCGTGGTTTGTCGCGACCGTGAATCACCAAGTGGGGCGTGCGGCGAAGCAAGGAATCCTCCAGCCGATCGCGCATCCTCTGGACCCGCCCGCGTGCCTCGTCCAATTCGCCCGTCGCCAATCGGATCGCTTCGGCCATCGCGGTGACCAGGGCGACAGGTTCGGTTCCCGGGCGTGTTTCGAGCTGTTGTTGGCCTCCGTAGAGCAGCGGATTGACTTTCACGTGGCCGTCGAGCCAGAGGGCCCCGACACCCACCGGGCCGTGGAACTTGTGGGCTGAAAACGTCACCGCGGCAGCGCCGAGCGAATCGAGGTGGATGGGTAGTTTCCCGATCGACTGGGTCGCATCGACGTGTAACGGTACACCTGAGTCGCGACAGATCTCGGCAACGCGCGAGATTGGCTGGAGGACCCCCGTTTCGTTGTTCGACGACATCACCGAAACGAGGGTCGCCGGTCCGCTGTCATCGCGGATCAAGTCGGCCAGCTGATCAACGCGGACTTCGCCACCGGAATCGACATCGAGCCATCGAATCTCGCGGCGGGCGGCGATTGGCGATCGAGGATTGGCGAGAGCGTCGGCGGCGGCAATCACGCTGGGGTGTTCCACTCGGCTGACCACGATGGGTCCATCCCCGCCGATTCCCGAAAGGGCGAGATTGTTCGATTCGGTCCCTCCGCTGGTGATAACCAGCCGCGGGCCGCCGGGTTGATCCAATCGCGTGCCGAGCGACTCACCGATGTTTTCGATCGCCTGATCGATGCGCTGGCGAGCCTGACGTCCCCAAGCATGTTGGCTCGAAGGATTGGCCGGACCCGCCTGGAACGCTTCGAGCAGAACGGGGGCGATCCGAGGATCGAGGGGCGTTGTGGCGTTATTGTCGAGGTAGATGGCCGACACGGGCTGTGGAGGTTAAGGCGATTCGGACGGGGCGGACAGGCGGACGTTTTTCAGATCGTCATCCTCGGGGAAATCTCGCGTGGCCTCGTCGAGAAGCTGGCGAGCCAGGTCGGTCCGATCCGCAGCATCCATGTCGATGATCAGGCGGCGGTATTCCTTTCTCAAGTGATCATCGATGTTTTCCTTGAGCTGCTGTGGCGTCTGTTCCATCTGGGCCAGCTCGAACAATCTCGGCATCACGATGTAAAGCTCACGCTGGGCAAGCGTTTGGATCACCGGCCACAGCACCTTGGCGTGTTGCGGGTGATCGACGCTCCAGGTTCGCCAGTAATCCTTTCCCGCCAGAGTTAGATTCAGCTGGTCGATCAACAAGTTTGCATCGATCGGAACGGTCCCGGTGAGACCCCTTGAGATCCATACCAGGTGCCATACCTGTGGCGGCCCGGTATTGGGGGCGACGAGAGTCTTTTGACGCAGGAACATGGCGGTGGCCGGTGTCGAGCCGGTACGCTTGATAGGCGTGATTTGCAGATGGATCAGGGGGATCTCGTAGAAGCTGAATTGACGCTGCTGGAAATGGGTGGGCGCGAATTCTTCACCGCTAACGAAGCCCTGGACGCGAATCACGATGGCGACGACACAGATCAACAGTAGGGTCGAGATCACCGTCACCCACCGCTTCACCCGCTTGTTGGTGCGGGCCGAGGAGGACGATCTGGTCTCAGAGCTGGAAACCGAGGTGGACACGGCGGCGGACTTGGGGGATGTTTCGGATCGGTGCGGGTCAGGTTTTCGCACGGTTTATACCGAGTCTACTGTACGTGATGAATCAAGCGAGGTCCTCTCTGTGGCCCAAATTCCCCCGCTCCGCGCAGGCACGGGTCGGTCTCGGTGGGGCGCTGTTGACCCCTGTAGCGGGCGTTGGCACCACGTTGCCAAGGCCCTACGGCGTGACGTCCGCGATGGGTCATGGCGGTGAAAATCACCCGCGCAGATCGACATCCGGCGAGGATTCCGCCGATCCTCAGGCCGAAGAACCTGACGATGCGCGGACGGCTCGGATGCGGCTCGAGGCGGTGTTGTTGCTGGCGAAAACTCCGCTGAGTCTGCGGAAACTCTCACAACTGGCTCACTTGGCGGACGCAACGGAGGCTCGTACACTTGTCCGCCAACTCAATCGGACCTACGACGCACTTGGCCGGGCGGTGCGAATCGAGCACGTCGCGGGCGGATACCGGCTGTTGACTCGCCCGATCCTCGCCCCCTGGTTGGCCCGCTTGGGACATTTGCCGCAGCCGATTCGATTGTCCATTCCGATGATGGAAACGTTGGCCGTGGTCGCCTATCGCCAACCCGTTTCGCGGGCCAGCGCCGAGGCGGTACGCGGGGTTGCTTGCGGCGAATTACTACGTCAATTGATGGAACGAGATCTGATCCGAATTGTTGGCCGCAGCGAAGAGCTGGGGCGTCCCTATCTTTACGGCACCACCAAACGTTTCTTACAACTTTTCGGACTCCCCAATGCTGATGCCCTGCCACCGATCCAGTGGCAAGCTCTGCAAGAGGATCCAATCGCAGAAGATTCACCCGAAGATTTATCGACATCCACGAAGGAGCCCGTCGTGAGTACCTCTGTCGCGCCGCCTCTTGACGAAGCAGAACCGAAAACTTTCGCCGTTGCGACGACGCTTGCGCCCACGACGGATCAGTCGGCCGTCCGAGCTGCGCCAAGCGCGGTGGATGAAGACGCAGTCGATGAAGACGAAGAGGACGAGTTCTTCGATGACGAAGAAGAGGACGACGAGGAGGAAGACTGGGACGAGGACGAGGACGACGGTGAAGATTGGGACGACGATGATCTCGAGGACGATGAGGACGACGACCTCGACGAAGACGATGAGGACGACGATCTAGACGATGACGAAAGCGAATGGAAAGAAGTCGACGACGAGGACGACGATGACCTCGATGAGGAAGACGACGACGACCTCGAAGATGATGACGACGAAGAATGGGACGATGAAGACGACGAAGATTGGGACGAAGAAGACGGCGATGAAGAAGAGGACGAAGAAGAAGAAGAGTGGGATTGATGCCGCGTTCGCAAATGTCGCCCACGTCGTTGTCTCATTGCGTTCGAGCGATCTTCCTCCTTTATTCGTCACCCAGATTGAACAGGTGACGCAGCGCGTCGAGTAGCCCTCGTCGGTGTCCCTCGGCAGCATCGTCCCGCAACGACGCCAGCGGCGGGTGCAACAGCTTGTTGATCATACGGTCAAACGATTTTTCAATCTCCTTCCGCGCCGACGGATCGAGATCGGCCAGGTGAAGCTTGTTGATCAATCGTTCCAGCTCGTCATTCTTGAGCTCCTGAGCCTGTTCGCGCAGACGCTGGATCACCGGTCCGGTCGCCCGGTGGTTGATTGCCTGCATGAATCGTTGTGTTTCTTCGGCAATGATCTGTTTTGCCTTGGGCCACTCTTTTTGACGCTCGCGGCGATTGCGTTCACAAGCCGTCTGCAGGTCGTCGATCGCGTAGAGATAAACGCTTGGCAAATCGCCGATCGCCGGATCGAAGTCACGCGGCACCGCCAAATCGAGAATCAGCAATTCGCGATTGTGCCTTCGGCCGTGCAACGGCAGGAAACTCGCCAGATCCAGAATTGGTTCGGTCGCCGAAGTGGTACCGATCAATAAATCAGCGTCGACCACTTGTTGGCCCAGCGATGCCCAGAGCGCCGATTCGGCGCCGAATGCGGTCGCCAGCGCGACGGCCCGTTCATAGCTTCGATTGAGAATGCAGATGTCGCTCGCGCCGGCCTGCTTCAAGTAGCGAAGCGATTCTTCACCCATTTCACCTGCACCACACAACACGACACGCTTGTTGCTCAGCGTGTCGAACACCTCCGAGGCGACTTCACCCACCGCGACGCTGGGGACGCTGACGCGGCGGCGATGGATCGATGTTTCCTGTTGCACTCGCTTGGCGGCCCGGTTGGCGGCCTGGAAGACCGAGTGCGTCAAGGGTCCCGCCGAGCCGGAGTTGCAAGCCAGATCGTAAGCCTGTTTTACCTGGGACAGGATCTGAGCCTCGCCGACTACCATGCTGTCCAAACTCGCCGCGACGGTGAACAGGTGGGTGACGGCGTCGGAGCCCACCCGGTAGATCATTTGGTCAACGACTTCATCCGGCCGCAGATGATGTTGCTCGGCAAGAAACGCGGCAACGTCATCGCGATCAAGTTCGACATCGTCGCTTGCCGTCGCGTACAGCTCGACACGGTTACAGGTGCTCAGCAGGACAATTTCGCACGAGGGGAATCGTTCTCGAAACGCGCCAAGCGCCTGGCTGACCTGATCGGTCGTGAAGGAAATCTTTTCGCGGAACTCGACTGCCGCATCATGGTGACTGCAGCCGATCATTTGCAGCTTCATGACATCGTTCCCGGATCTTCGAATCGCCCCGCAACAAAGCTCGAACGATCCTCTTGGAAAGATCTGGATACGAAAACCGATAGCGACTTTGAAGACCGCTGTGACGTTGACTCGGCCTGGCCGTGCGAAGTGGTCAACACCCCGATCATGGCAAGGATCAGAAACCCGAGACTCGCCAACGTCAAATAGATTGCCTTACGGCCGTGGCTCGCCGGTGCGTAGAAGAATTCGAGTGCGGTCGCACCGGCCAACCAGATCAGCAACAGCAGACTCAGCAATACGCCGCGATCGGTCCAGCCAACTTGGCCCCAACGATTCAGATTCATCACCACGCCCGCCAACAGGCCAATCGCGACGGCAATCGTGCTGATCACCAGGCACCGGCGGTTCAAACGACCGAGTGACTCCAGCGTCGGCAGCCGAAACGACGAGCCAGCCCGCTTGTGTTTCAATCGCCACGATTGAACCAGGTACATCACGCCGGCAAGAAACCCGATCAACACCGCGCCCGAACCGACCATCATCGCGATCGCATGCACACTCCGCCAAACTTCGACGGCCTCGGTACGGCTGAACGGGGCGAGGTCGCGCACCACGATGGCCATTCCAATCAGCGCCATCACCGCGGGCAGGAAAAAGAAACTGACGATCGTGTCGGGTCGGCGCACGTAGAGGACGAAAAAACTTACGGCCAGCCCCAGTGCCAACAACAGCGACCAGTCAAACCAGGTTGCCAACAGGCCCGCCTCTTGTTGGCCGGACGTATCGCTCGCCCGCAGCAACAAATAGCAGACGTGCGTGAACAAACCAATCACCATCATCACGATGACCAACAAGCCTCGACCCGGAATTCGGCCGACCAGACGCAGCAGCTCGAGCACCAGGACCACCATGTAGCTTGTGAAGAAACAGGTGATCGAAATCTCGCGAAGAATTTCGAGCATGGGGAAAAGCGCGGTGCGGGGGGAGGCAGGTCGTGCGGTGTGATTCATTCAATCCTACACGTTCCCCCGAAATTGTCAGCGCACGGACCGGCCAATTCATCCCATAACGCCGACTCGATTCCGCCCTGGAGAACAAATTCCTACCATGGCGATTGAACCCACGAGCGGACTTCGATTTTTCCTTGAGCGTCGATGCGTACGCGAATCGCACCGACGTGGCTTGTCACATGCACGCCCGATCCGGTCGCGGCCAACATTTCGTAGACCTCGGGTCTGCGGGCGCGTCGTCCCCCGCTGACAATCGTTTCTCGCGGCCGCGACCACTGCAGCACCGACGATGCGTCCATCCGCAGACTGCCATGATGCGGCGCCATCAAAACGCCACCCGGGGGCGGTCGGGCCCGGCCGATCAACGAGGCGGTTCCGGGCGGTTCCAGGTCGCCCGGAAGAATCAGTGTCCTGCCGCCACGATCGATTCGCAGCACCAGGCTGTTCGCGTTGTCGCTTCCGGGAAGCCGCTCGCGTGGCGGATGCAGCACACGGATCTTTCGATCACCCCAATCCGACACGGTTTCGCCCGAATGCTCGCTGACGACCGCTCCGGAATCTTCAATCGCCTCGCGGATCGACGCCAGCGCCGGTTCGGGTTCGCTTAACATGCCCGGCGGAGTGATGATTTGTCTTGTGCGAAACCTCCGCAGCACCCCCGGAAGCGCGTTGAAATGATCCGCGTCGGCGTGTGACAAGAAGATTCCGTCCAACCTGGTCACACCCAGCGACCAAAGTGTGACGTCGATGTCGCGGCTGCTATGCGTGTCGTTGCCGAGTCGTCCACAGTCGTAAAGCCAGACGTCGTCGTCGGCGAATCGCAACACAACGCTCGTCCCGTGCCCGACGTCAACGAAAGTTGCCTCGAAGTGTCCCTTAGGAAGTGGACTTTTGGTGGTAGCCAGTATCCACGCGACGATGATCCAAGTGGCGATCCAACCATAACGAATCGACGTAGCGCGACGTCCGCGGGGAATGCACAGCGTGGCGGCGATCACCAGGTAAAAGGCCGCCACCCACCATGATGGTGGCGCGGGAAGCCAGAAATGCCCGCCCGGCACGTCGGCGGCAGTCTCGATAATCCACCGCATGATCGCCAGTGACCACTGGCAAAACAGGCCGGGCAATATCGCCAGCGGCTCGTACATGAACCCCAATACAACCGTCGCAACACCCGTGGCAAGCGCCACGAACAAGCATGGCCCAAGTACGACGTTGGTAACGACGCTGATCGGTGAGACGACATGAAATTGATGCCAAACCAGCGGCAAGCTGATCGCTGTCACGCAGGCGCTGAACCAAGTCGCCTGCCGAAACAGGTTTCCCAGCGATCGCGCGATTCGCAACGGGCGCGAGCGTGCGCCTTCGACCAGCAGTTCCAATTGCTCTTCGCTGGCAACGGCCTGCGCCAATGCGGGCGTGCCGGCCTCGCGCCTTAGTCCACAGAGCACAAGTGTGGCAACCGCCAGAAACGAGAGTTGAACGCCGATGCTGAAGACGAATTCAGGATTGAGAAACACCAATCCAATCGCTGCCAGCGACAGCGTGTTGATCGGCTGGCTCGGACGTTTCATCAGCAGCGCGAACATGAAGGTGCCGACCAGCACCGCCGCCCGCATCACCGGCGGACGGCCTCCCGTGATCGCGGTGTAGAGACAGCACACGAGGATGATCCAGAGGATCTTGCCGAAGGTCGGCATCCGCAGCAGCGTCGCCACGGCGGCCGCGAGAGCGACGACGATCGCCAAATGCAATCCGCTTACCGAAAGCAAATGCGCGGTACCGGTGACCAACAGCAGATCACGGGTCTTGTGGTCGACGAAATCCCGCTGGCCGATGACCAGGGCAACGGCGAGCGGTCCCGTTTCACCAGTATGCTGCAACAACAAGTCACGGCCCCGCGCAGCGATCGACGCGATCAAACGGCTGGCATGATGTCCGCCGTCGATTTGCGAGTCGAGGCGCACAAGTTGTGCTTCAGAATCGACATCGAGACGAGCATGAAGACCGCGGCGATGATAGAACTTGCGAAGATCCCGTTGTCCCGGATTCGTTGGCGCCGAGAATCGCCTCAGTGTTCCGTAGGCGCGGACCTCGTCGCCGGGTCGAAGCTCATCCCGTTTTCCGTCAACGACGACCAACAGGCGGCCGTCGATCGGTTCGAACGTGGAACCAACTCTCAGTTGCCGTGTGTCGACTTCAATCTGGGTTTGCCACGGTGACTGGTCACGGCGACTTTGTTGGTCTGCCAATGGGTGTCGCCGGATCACGATCGGTGTGTCGATGACCGCATCGACAATCGTCGGTTCCCCCGCGGCACTCGCTACTTGAAGAATCGACGATTGTTCATAAGAGAATTCACGCAAGCGATGCATCGACCCAGCCACCGGCAGAAACAGCAGCATCGTCGCGAGTCGTCTTGACGCGTTTTTTGCGAACACGATACAAAAAAACTGGACGATGAAAATGATTCCCCAAAGCATTCCCGCACTCTGATGCGAAACACCCAGCGTGGCGTCGATCAGGACACCTCCAATGGCCGCCGCCGCCAGGATCAGTAACGGTTGCTGGTGGACCAGTCGACTCGGTCGCCAGGAGGAAACCGATTTCGCCGACTGCGAGACAGTCGGGTCGGCCGAAACGAGCTCTGTTGCCCCCGACAAGATTTTCGTCCCCTTGGAGTTTTCGATGCCTCGCACCGTGGGTGGTGTCTTCGACGATTCGGTTGCATCGCCGACGATTCTGTCGTCTCCCGGATGGATTCTCGGACTTCTCCACGGGTGAAAGCTCCGGGACAGCCCCCCGATTCATGCTGGCAAACGATTTCGTGCTGGCAAACGACTATCGTGAGCGTTGATTGTGGACCAAGACGTCAGGTGCACTCCGGCGATCTTGGGTATCTTTTTAGGTGACACACCCCTGCCGTGCACCTGCTTCGTTGTTTCGCCGATAAGGACGCCCGAGTGAATTTACACGCTTTTCACAGCTCGATCTATTTGGCAGCCCTTTGCATGCTCGCTCCGATTGGGACCGTCCGGGGTCAAAGCCCGTCCACGCTGGCAAGTAATCCACCTTTGCAATACCCCGAAACCAAAATGCTAGATGTGATCGACGATTATCACGGCCGCCAGGTGAAGGATCCGTACCGATGGTTGGAGGATACCGAAAGCGAGGAGACCGCCGAGTGGATCGCGGCGCAAAACGCCGTCACCAACCGCTACCTTGAATCAATCCCGTCGCGCGCGATGATGCGCAAACGGCTCGAGAAACTTTGGAACTACGAACGATATGATTTGCCGAAGCGTAAGGGCGCGACCTATTTCTATACCCATAACGACGGCCTCCAGGATCAAAGCGTGCTGTACAAAGCCGATTCGCTCGAAGCGACTCGGCAGGTCTTGATCGATCCGAACGAGTTCAGCGACGACGGCACGATCGCGCTGGCCGGTGCCGTGCCCAGCAAAGACGGTAAATTGATCGCCTACGCTCTAGCCGACGGCGGGAGCGATTGGCGGACCTGGAAATTGCGCAACGTCGCCAGCGGCGAAGATCTTGCTGATGTTGTCGAGTGGGTCAAGTTCAGCGGGATCGCGTGGAAGCCCGATGGCAGCGGTTTTTTCTACGGGCGCTATGACGCGCCCCAGGAAGGCCAGGAATTGACGGGCACCAATGAGAACCAGCGACTGTACTTTCACAAACTCGGTGACGATCAAAGCAGTGATACGCTGATTCTCGAGCGACCGGATCATCCCAAATGGGGTTTCTCGCCGGAGGTAACCGACGACGGACGCTACCTCGTCATCCAAAATTGGAAGGGCAGCGAACCGAAGGCGCAGATCTTCGTCAAAGATCTGCGCCAGGGCGATGCGCCGGTCCGGCCGTTGATCACGGGATTCGACGCCGAGTATGAGTGGGTTGCCTCTCGCGGAGACACGCTTTATTTCGTCACCGACAACGAAGCCCCCAAGCGCCGATTGATCGCACTCCAGGCGGATAACTCTGATCGCGATGCCTGGCAAGAAGTGATCGCCGAAACGGACGATGTTCTGGAATCGGTCAGCCTGTTCGGTGAAATTTTTTACTCGTCATGGCTCAAGGACGCACGCGGCAAGGTGACGCGTCATTCCATCGACGGATCGCCGACCGGCGAGGTCGAGCTTCCAGGTGTCGGCACGGTGTTTGGATTCGAGGGACCGCAGGATGCTGAAGAGACTTTTTTTGGGTTCACGAATTACGTCACACCGACGTCGATCTACCGGGTCGAATTGCCTTCGGGGGACGTTTCGCTTTGGCGGCGACCTGAGGTTGCACTCGACGTGGAAGATTTTGTCACCGAGCAACTCTTTTGTAAGAGCAAGGATGGTACGACCGTCCCGATCATTGTGACGCGAAAGAAAACGTCGAAACTCAATGGATCAAACCGTACCTTGCTGTACGGATATGGTGGTTTCAATATCTCCATCACGCCATCGTTCTCGCCTGCGACAGCCGCTTGGATTGACGGCGGCGGTATCTACGCGGTCGCGAACCTGCGCGGCGGCGGAGAATACGGTAGGCAGTGGCACGAAGACGGCATGCGACTGAAAAAGCAGAACGTGTTTGATGACTGCATCGCCGCGGCGGAGTACCTGGTCGAAAAGAAATACACCGAGCCGGAACGATTGGCGCTCCAGGGGCGCAGCAATGGAGGGCTGTTGGTCGGCGCCGTCATGACACAGCGCCCCGATCTGTTCGGCGCCTGTTTGCCGGCGGTCGGCGTGATGGACATGCTTCGATATCACAAATTCACCATCGGATGGGCATGGGCGACTGAATTCGGCAGCAGCGATGAAGAAGATCAGATTGACAATTTGCTTTCCTATTCGCCGCTTCACAATTTGAAGCCCGGCACCTGTTATCCCGCCACGTTGGTCACGACCGCCGACCGCGATGATCGCGTGGTGCCGGGACACAGTTTCAAGTTCGCCGCGGCGTTGCAGGAGGCCCAGGGTTGCGAGCATCCCACGTTGATCCGGATTGAAACCCGCGCCGGGCATGGCGCGGGCACGCCGGTCAGCAAACGAATTGACGAGTACGCAGATGTGTGGGCGTTCCTGATCGAGAATTTGAAGTAACGAACCTCGGCGGCTCGGTGGTGTCGGATGTTGGTTGTTGTTACCTCGCGGAGAAATCAACCTCGAAGTCATTGAAATGCCACAAACGGTCACCATCGATTTACCGCTGATCCTTTCACCGCGCGGCGGACTGACGCTGGTGCGTTCGATTGGATTTCCCGATCTGGCGATCGCTTCGGCAAGCGAGTCGGCGGCCGTGCGAGCCGTGCACAGACGGATCATCAAGCGATGCAGCGCGATGATCGGCAGCGAGTTGGTTCATTCCATGGTCCGCGGAGTGGCCCGCCAACGGTCGATTGGCGTCGCCATCGCGCCGGAAAAGAATTCCGAAGCTTGGCGCGATCCCGTGTTTGTCCAGTTCGACATGTTCGACTGGCAACAAGGCGATTCAATGGTCATTGCGTACGTACCGGCGCTTGATTTGACGGTGGTTGCGACGCCGCAGACCGATTTGGAAAACCTGGTCCAGGAACAAATTCGATCGGCAATTCGCCGCCGCGGGATCTGGTCACTGCTCGGGCTCTCCCGCATGGGGCAGACCGACGGCATGACGCTCCGCCACGACCGGATCCAGGTCCGGACGTCGACTCCGGAGGAACGCTCGCGCACCAAGGAGGAAAAGCCGAAGTCGAAAACGCCAACACTCAATTCGGTCGCGACGCGGCTTTACCGAAAATCGCTTCGCGCCGCCTTCGAGCGGGACGACGAGGTCAAACAGCTCGCACAATTGTTAGCCGCTCAGCCGTCACGATCGGTGCTGATGGTTGGCCCGTCGGGCGTGGGCAAAACCGCGATCTTTCACCAGTGGGTCCGGCGTCGCGGCGATTTCGGGATCGACCGCGCGATGAAAAACGTTTCCTGCTGGGCAACCGATGGGTCGCGGCTGATTTCGGGACAATGCGGTTTCGGAATGTGGCAGCGGCAATGTCTGGACATGGCCGACGAAGCGAAACGATATCCCTCCGTGGTGCACCTGGGAAACCTCGTCGAATTGAGCGAGTCGGGGCGGTTACGCGGCAGCGGAGGCTGTGGGGCGCTATTGGCGCCCCGGCTCGCCGACGGATCCTTGAAGGCAGTGGTTCAGTGCACGGCGGAACAGTTGACGCGAATCAGCCGTATCGAGCCACATCTCGTTCAGGCGTTAACGATACTGAGGATCGAGGAACCCAGTCCCGAACAAACGCGATCGGTGTTGTTGGAGGCGGCCACGAGTTGGCGCCCGGTCAATGTCACCGAAGAGCTGAAACGGAAAAAGAGGCGCAAACGTGGGGCGAGTTCCAGTAAGCGAAAGAAGCGTGCCGCTGCGTTGCCGGTTGTGCAACCCGAAGCGCTCCAGGTCCTGGATCGTCTGCATCGCCGGTTTCGTACCGACGCCGCCGCACCGGGCCGGCCGCTGGCTTTCTTCCACGCGGTGATGAGCGAGCTGGGACCCGAACAGACGCTCACGCCGCAAATGGTGGTTGAGGCGTTTGGGCGGCAAACCGGCTTGCCGGGGTTCTTAATCGACGACTCGGTGCGGCCCGATCTCGACAGCATCCAAAGACAGTTGAAATCGCAGGTAATCGGTCAGGATTCGGTGATCGAAACGCTCGTCGACATGATCGCGACGTTGGGAGCGGATCTTTCTCGCGGTGATCGACCGCTTGCGTCGATGATGTTGATTGGTCCCACCGGTGTCGGCAAGACCGAGACGGCCAAGGCGCTGGCACGATTGATTTACAGCGATGTATCGCGGCTTGTACGTATCGACATGTCCGAGCTGTCGACACCCTCGGCCGTGGGCCGACTGATCGGCGACGCGATGCATCCCGAAGGCCTGCTGACTTCGGCGGTGCGGGCCCAGCCGTTCTCACTCGTGCTGCTTGACGAATTTGAAAAAGCGCATCGGTCGGTTTTCGATCTGCTGTTGCAGGTGCTCGGCGAGGGACGGCTCACCGACGGGCGTGGAAGGCTGGCCGATTTCCGCAACTCGATTGTGTTGATGACGAGCAATTTGGGCGTGGATACGTTCCGACCGACACCGCTTGGGTTGGCCGATACCCAGCAAGACCAGCGCTACCAGAATCACTTTCAGCGCCAGGTTCGTGATTTTCTGCGACCCGAAATGTTCAATCGTATCGACCGCATCTTGACCTACGACCCTCTCGATCAGTCGACCGTGCAGCGGATCGCACGATTGAGGCTCCACGAGCTGCGGCGGCGCGACGGATGGCAAACCGTGGCTGATCAGCTTGAGGTCGATCAAGCCGCCATCGAGGTATTGAGCCGCCGAGGTTTCCAACCACAGTACGGTGCCCGGCCGTTGACGCGCGAGCTCGAACGAAGCATCGTTGTCCCGCTGGCCGAAGCGGTTTGCAATTCCGGCCGCATGGCGAAGCTCGAAGCGAAGATCACCGCGGGCGGTTCGGACGGCTCGCCAGCGGTTTCTGATTCGCCAGCGGTTTCTGATTCGCCAGCGGTTTCTGATTCGTCAGCGGTTTCTGATTCGTCAGCGGTTTCTGATTCGTCAGCGGTTTCCCATGCGGCGCGGCGGCCTGATTCGGTCCAGGTCAACGTGACGTCGCATCCTCGCGGCGAGAAAGCGGCCGAAGCGAGCTTGATTTCGTTGATCGAGGAAATGACGACGCTTCGCCGACGGGGCCAGTCGCTCGATCGCTGTGACGCGATGCGGCGGCTGCGGAACCAATTCACGATGGTCAACCGTAAGTTAAAGACGTTGTTGCGTGCCGCGAAGAACGCGGAACAACGCGAGAGAATCAAGTACGGACCTCTGGGTGTCGATCGGATGCACACGCGTGAACGCATCCGGGTGGTGGGCCGCTTGCGCGACGAGATCGACCAGGCCGAGGCGGATTTGTTGGGCGCATACTACAATGGCGAACTGATTGACCGCTCGGTGGTGGCTGGCCGAGAGGCGGCTTTGCGCGGACAGTTGTGGAACACGCTATGCGAGTTGCTCGGAGAATCGTCCGCCGAGAGCACACGCATGACGCTGGTTCTGACCGGTCCGAACCTCGAGCATGCCAATGTCCTCTTCGAAGCGTACCGCACTTTGGCGCGGCATCGTCAATGGAACCTCCAGGTCCACGCGTTGGTGCGTCGCATGGGGAACGTCGCCGACTCGAAAATCGAATGTCCCGGTTGGAGCGAGAAACCGGCGTTCCGCGTCGCCACCAGCCGAGATCAAGTCGAGGTGGTCCTGGAAGATTGGATCGAGACCCGTGCCGCCGGCCCGAGTCTGGAGGCCCACCGCTTGATCCGGTTTGATGCGCTCTCCCGCCGACCCATGGGATCGCTCGGCGTCATGATGACGTTCCGAGGAAAAAATGCCGGGTTAATGATGGGAGGCGAGGAAGGGGTGCACACCTTCAATCGTTTTCACCAGCGAAGATCGGCCGGAAGTTCCGTTTTGGTCACCACCCATCGTGAGATGCCGATCGCGTACGTGGCGCCCGACTGGTTACCTCGAGGAGATTTTCAGGTCAGCGGGTTTCCGCGCCGCGGTTACGACGTCGAGAATCACATGGTGCAAGACCTGATCGACAACAACCGCGTGGTCAAGATGGACCGCGAAGGCAAGTGGCTCGAAACATTGATCGAAAAGGAGATGGAGCGACGAATCTGGTCGGAATTGGACGACGACCAGATCGAAGAGACGAGCAACCCGGCGGGGGACTTTGTGATCACGAATTGAAAACGATCCAAATCTCACTCGCGCATCGACGCCATGCAAATCATTGTGCCCATTTACGTTCTTCAGCGAAGGAGCCGATCGTCGACTCCACCAATCACGGTGCGCCCTCTGTTTTTCGAGGCGCCTCATTTCAGCGGCGCGGAACTGGGACGCGTGATCGGAAAACTGGCCAATCGGTTGCGGGTTGTGTTGTCCGATCAGGCTCGAAAAGCGACGCACGAAGAACTGCTCGCGTGGCACCATCCCGATCGGGTTAAAGAACGTGTTTTCAAATTAAATCTCGATTTGCGCGACAGTACCGCTGCGCTGCGAATCATGGTGGTGACGATGCGACGGCACGGCCGTTTATTCGCATTTTCGCCAAGCCTTCCCGATTTGTGGTTCGACGTCGAAGGCGGTGAATCACTCGAGCAGCGGGCGACGGAAGTTTACGAATCGTTCTTTCGAGAGCGACGAAAGGAAACGCCACAGTATCCCGTGGCCCGACATGGGATCGAAGGCAAAGCATGGATCGACCAATTGACGATCGACGTGCTCCCGCAGCGTGAGGCGAGCAAGCCCGTCGACCCGCTGCGTGCGCTGCTGGGCGGCGAAGATGTTTCCGACGGCGCGGCCCAGCTCCGCCAGGTTGGGCGCTGTTTGAATTGGCTTGACGTCGAGGAATTGACCCGTCCGATCGGAGTTGACGCGGACGTGCGGCGATTGTCGCAATTGTTGGATGTCGGTGACCGCCGCGGTGTCGTGCTGGTGGGGCCTTCGGGAAGCGGAAAGTCAGCCCGGATCGAAGGGGCCGTGTTGTCACGCTTGAAACGAAAACGGGCGGCCACTCACGGCTTGGTGTGGCAGCTCTCGCCGGCCCGATTGATCAGCGGCATGTCGTACCTCGGTCAATGGCAGGAACGTGTGCTCGCTATTTTGAAACATTCGCATCACTTCGATCACATTCTGTACTTCGAAGACGTATTGGGTTTGTACGAAGCGGGGAAGACCCGAGACAGCGCGATGTGCGTTGCCGATACGCTTCGCGCCCAGCTTGATGTGCGACCGGTCCGGATTCTGGCAGAAATGACGAGCGAGGCGTGGGCCATCTTTCGCGAGCGCGACCGTACGATGGCTGATCGCTTCGTGGTGTTGCCCACCGAAGCTCTGGATACGCGACAATCGTTGGACATCCTGATCGGCGTGCGTCGGCGGCTCGAGGCGCAACAACGATGCCAGTTCGATCTCGATGTGCTTCCCGAAGTCATTTCAATGTACGACCGCTTCGAGCGGACATCGGTGCTGCCGGGCAAAGCCGCAGCCGCATTGTCGCGATTGGCCGCGCGGGCGCGTCATGGTCGTGTGACGCGCGATGATGCCGTCGGTGAGTTCCAGGCGCGAAGTGGGTTGCGTCCATCGATCATTGACCGCCGCACGACCATCAACCGCGCGGCGATCACATCTCGAATTCGCGAACAGGTGGTGGGACAGGACGAGCCGGTCAAACGGCTGGTCGATCGCATCCTGATTGCAGCGGCACGTTTGAATGATACGACGCGTCCACTCGGGACGTTCTTACTGGTCGGGCCGACCGGCGTGGGAAAAACACAGCTCGCCAAGGCCGTGGCAAGATGCTTGTTCGACGAAGGCGGCCTGATTCGTTTGGACATGAACGAGTTGTCCTCGCCCGCGTCCGCGGCCCGCTTGGTCGGCACCTTCGACGCGCCCGACGGATTGTTGACCAGTGCGGTGCGGCGCCGGCCGCACGCGGTGTTGTTGCTCGATGAAATCGAAAAGGCTGATCCAGCCGTGCTCGATGTGTTGCTGCAAGCGCTCGGAGAAGCCCGGCTCAGCGACGCGCGCGGCCGCACGGTCGATTTGAGCGGGCTGTTGATTCTGATGACCAGCAATCTTGGTTCGCGCGAGTCGGGTCGTGGTCGCGGATTCGCCGAGTCCGAGGACCACAACGCAATCGCCGAGGTGCACCGGAGGGCGGTGCGTGAATTTTTCCGCCCCGAGTTCTTCAATCGCATTGACGGCGTGCTCAGCTTCGATCGGCTCTCGTCCGAGACGATGCAGTCGATCGCGTGGATGCAGTTCCGCGACATCCTTCGCCGCGACGGTCTGCAGCGCCGCAGCGTCTTGATTGATATTGCGCCCGAAGCGATCGAGCAAACCGCAACGCGCGGTTATGATCCGGCAATGGGCGCTCGTGCGCTCAAACGCCAAATCGAACGCGACCTCGTGCGACCCGCCGCGGAAGTACTCGCAGCAAGTTCGAGCGATCAGGCCGCGCTGCTGAGGTTGTATCTCGAAGAGGGTGAAGTCAAAAGCCGGTGGCAAAGTGTCGAGTTTGCCCAGCGCGCGTTCGAGACTCAGGATTTGTCGGTCGATCAAGTCTGTGACCTCGCCCAGAAGTACACCGATGAAGTGTCGGCAGAGATCGACGGCGGCCCGTTGAGCTTCGAGGTCAGCGGAAATGGGATGGACCCCCAATTGCTCGAAAGGATGACGCTTCGCGACAGCTGGCACGAGTGTCGTGATCAGCTCCGCGCGCTGCGCGAGGCCAATAATGTGCCGATGCTGCAGCGACCACAAGCCACTCCGATCGCGGTACCGAGTTTGCGTGGTGCCTCGGGACAGGCACGGTTCGATCCCAAACCCAGGGCCGGTTTGAAGGACCTGCAGGCAATCGATGACATCCAGGATTACCTCAGCGACTCACTTGTCGCGCTGCCGCAAAGCGAACTTGACTCGCAACGTGATCGATTGGTCGACTGCCTTGGCCGGCTCGATCAACAGCTCGCGGCACGATCCACAGCGATTCGGTGGGCTCTCTGGATGCGCTGGTACGGCGAAGAAGGCGAATTGCGTTTCGGGGAAATGGGCGACCTGCTTGGATTCGGCGGGACACGGTTCATGTTTTCCATGGGAATTCACCAGTGGGCCTCGCAAGAGGAAAACCTGCTTGCCGAAAACGTGCACCCGGATGATGCAAGTGTTCGATGTTTTTCCGGGGCGCTGGCACTGTCGACGCTCCGCGAGCTCCAGGGCAGTTGGATGTTCGTGCATCGCGACGGTGAGTTGAATCTCGCGGATGTTCGAATCTGTCCCCTTCGCGATGACGTTGACGATGAAGCGCAGTTGAAACGTTGGCAGGACGAGCAACGGCACTCCGAGATCGCGCCGGTGCGGCGCGTGATCCAGGTGGGTGGTCCACAAATCGATTTGGTCACCGGCGCGGTGGTCAGCGAACCGTTCTCCGTGGCTACGTTGGTCAAATTGCTGACGATGACGCGCCGGAGCGTCAATTTCCTTGTCGATGCCGGCGAGGTGACCTCGTGAGTTCCGTCAAGGTCCCCGTGCTGGTCTCGAAATACGCGGACGATCTGTTTACCGCGCGTGTTGTCGACGGTCCGGAGGCGGACGGTGTGGGGACAACCGCGGGCGAGTCATTCGACGCCGTGCGCAGTTTCCTGCGCAAACAGGGACAACGTGAACCGGTCCAGTACTGGCCGAAGATCGAGACTTACGAGTTGCATGGCAAAACGGTGCGCGTTCGCTTGTTCTATCGCGACGGCAAACGTCAATTCCCGGCAAGCCGTGAGATGAAAGTGCCGGTGCGTTACGTGCTCGGGCGTTATGTCGACAACAGCGTCGAGTGCTTCTTACCCGACTATGACATTGTCTTTCACTGTCCCGCGATCCGCGAACTGCCTCAATTGATCGACGAAGCCGTCCGAGGTGTCGCCGCTCAGATTTCATCGCGCGATCTGGTCGCGGCGACACCTCCGGCGCACAGCGAATTGAGACTCGTGCGTGTCCGGCTGAAGGACGCGACGGATCACTACGACGACGATTCCTTCGAGGCACTGTCGATCGTAGCGGATCCGGTTTTCAAACAGCAGCGCAAGAGCAAATCAACACCCGCCCGCCATCGCGGTTCAGAGGTCGCAAAACTGGTTTCCGTGATGAACCAAGCGAGCGTATTGCTGGTGGGTGAATCGGGTTGCGGCAAGACGACGGTTGCAAAACTGGCGGCGGTTCGATTGCAGGTCGAAGCCAAGGCGGCGGCCAAGGACCAGGCCAAGCCGCCACCTCCACCACTGGTGTGGCAGACTTCGGCGGAGAACCTGATCGCCGGGATGCAGTACCTGGGCGAGTGGGAACAGCGACTCGAACAAGTGATCGCGGAACTCGAATCGATCGGGGGCGTCCTGCACCTATCCTCGCTGATCAATCTTGTGCGGCTCGGTGGCACGCAGCCGTCGGATTCTCTCGCAGCGTTCTTGATGCCGTACGTCCGGCGCGGTGAAATCCGATTGGTGGTCGAGACGACCGCCGATGAGCTCGACGCGACCCGTCGCTTGTTACCGGGATGGGCCGAGTGTTTTCAGGTGATCAGCATTGATCCTTTGAGCCGGGAGCAAACGCGGGACATTGCCGCGACGATGTTGCAGGACGCGTCGCGCAATTATCGCATCGAGGTCGAGGCGACGGCCGCTGAGACCGCGACCCGATTGTTTGCCCAGTTTCTTCCCTACCAGGCACCGCCGCGCGGGGTAGTGCAATTGATCGGCGACGCAGTCGAGCGGACGCGAAACGGTTTCGCCCTCGCCGGTGGCGATGTCAAGCTCGCTGCGTCGGCGAAGTGGAGCCAACGGTCGGATCGCCAGTCCGAATTGCCGGGCATCTCGACCGCAACAATCGTCCAGCAGTTCACGCGGTTGACCGGGCTGCCCGAAGCGATGTTACGGGATTCGCAAACGCTTGAGGGCGACCAGGTACGGGAGCGTTTCGAGCGTGATGTGATGGGACAGACCGATGCGGTCCGCGCGGTCGCCAACATCGTGCTGCGATTGAAATCGGGCCTGTGCGACCCGCGACGGCCAGTTGCGACCATGCTGTTTTGCGGTCCCACCGGCGTGGGCAAGACGCAGTTGGCAAGAAGTCTCGCGGACTACCTGTTCGGCGCCTCGGAATCAAACGAGAAACCGCTGGTGCGGCTCGACATGAGCGAATATGGCAATTGGGATGCGGTCGACCGGTTCTTGATCGGCCCCGACGGCGAGGTGGCACCATGGATCGGGCGTTTGCGCGCCCGTCCGATGTCGGTGGTGCTGCTTGACGAATTCGAGAAGTCGTCTGCCGAAGTCCACGATTGCCTGTTGTCGGCATTGGACGAAGGCCGGCTGACGGATCGTTTTGGGCGGACCACGACTTTGTGCGGCGCGATCGTGATCATGACAAGCAATGTTGGTTCGCGGAATACTTCGTCGCTCGGATTCGGTGGTCATGATTCGCGTGCCATTCGACGGGCGGTGGAGCACGAGTTTCGACCTGAGTTTCTCAACCGGTTGGATGAGCTTGTGACATTCGAACCACTGCCTTCGGAAGTGATAGAACAAATCGTCGAAAAAGAACTGCGTGCGCTTTGCAATCGTGAACCGTTGCGGGCGCGGCGCGTGCAATTGGTTTGGGACCGATCGATTGTCCGGCGTCTTGCGTCGGTGGGTTTTGATCCGTTGCTCGGTGCCCGGCCATTGCAGCGCGCCATCGAGCGTGAAGTCGTCGCCAAAATTGCACGTCGAATGCTTGAGTCGGGTCACAGTGAAAAGTCGACTACGATCGATCTGGCTGAACTGCTGGGTGAACCACCGGAACACGCTTCGCACGACGCTTCCGAC
>JAHELS010000005.1:0-49820 GCA_024644085.1 Rhodopirellula sp. | reverse complement strand
CAAGTGTTTGGATTTCCCGTGCGAATCGCATGGACGTTTTGGTTGGCTGGAATCGTGTTTGGATACAGCCTCGTGCAATACCTCGATGAGTTTTTTGACGCAGCCAGCCCTGGATTGATGCCGCTGTTATTGCTTTGGACGCTTTGTCTGCTGGTGTCAATCTTGATCCACGAACTCGGCCATGCGTTTGCGTTTCGCCGCTGCGGAATCGAATCTTCGATCGTGCTGTATCACTTCGGCGGCTTGGCGATTCCGACCGGTTCCTATTCCGGCCGAGGGCAGGGCCGTGTCGGACCGAAACAGGACATCTGGATTTCTTTCGCAGGACCGCTGGCGCAGTTGCTCTCGGCGGTGCTTTTGGTGGCGGTGATCAAGGCAGCGGGTTATCGCGCGACAGTTTTCGCGTTGATGCCTGGCCCCTTTTATCGGATTCCCGGTTTGATGGAGGGAGACGAAATCAGCAGCCCAGGATTTTTTGCCCTGGTGGCGTTCTATATCTTCCCCAGCGTGCTGTGGGCGTTGTTGAACCTGGTTCCAGTGTGGCCGCTTGATGGAGGACACATCATGCGGTCGATCATTCAAATGCGTGGCGGCAACCAAACCCAGGCGTTGTGGATCAGTGTGATCGCATCTGCATTGATGGCCGCCTACGGCTTTTCGAACGGCCAGCAGTACATGGGATTCTTGTTTTTGATACTCGGAGTATCAAATTTTCAATCGCTGCAACAAAGCGGCGGATGGCATCGATAAAAACGCGCGACGGTTTCGCGAAAAGTGCGTTTCCACCGTGATGTGCGCACGTTTTCAACGTTCAATGTGGAAGTGAATTGCATAAGTAAGCGGAAAAACGACTTTCGCATACCCAAATTTTTTTCCTGTGCAAGCACTTTTTTTTGTAAAAACATGTTGCGGAATCTGTAGAAGCGCGTAAAGTTACGCGCAGTTTTTTAACGGTTGAAAGGATGAGCAGGATCGGTGTTGGACATCGAAGCTCTGAGATTCAACCACTAACGACGGTTGGTGAGCCGTGGCCGGTGGCTTCTAGAGCGTCGCTTTAAAAGTCACGAGGACTCGCCAACGTTTCCTTTCTCAGCGGAGGAAGAACGTGGCCAAGAAGAAAGCAAAGAAGAAAGCAAAGAAGAAGGCGACCCGAAAGAAGGCTGCTAAGAAGCGGCCGGCTAAGAAGAAGAAGGCCGCCAAGAAGAAGAAGAAGAAAGCAACCAAAAAGAAGGCTACTAAGAAGAAAGCCAAGAAGAAGGCGAAAAAGCGTTCTACTAAGAAGAAGGCTACTAAAAAGCGTTCGACTAAGAAGAAAGCTGCTAAGAAGCGCCGCTAGGTTGCATGACATTTCGGCTTCGGCCGAAACGTTACGAAAACGAAGCCGTGTCTTGACCATTGGTCTTGATGCGGCTTTTTCTTTTTCAATTGCGACCGATGCGCGCCCCGGAACGATCTCGATCGCGCGATCTCTCCCAGGCGATGATCACCGCGCGATTCTTACCGCTTTACAGTGCCGCGGGTAAACAGTGCCGCGGGTCAACAGCGCCGCGGGTCAACAGCGCTGCGGGTCAACAGCGCCGCGGTACTGGACACCCGGACACATCTGCTATCAAAAGTATCCCCGTTGGCCCGGCTTTCCCAATCTCGATTCGCGACGTATGAAATCGGCGAATTTGCGATTTTGAGGCTCTCCCGCTCTTCGCGGCGACCGCCAAGGTCAAAGCGTCGGCAGGCTCACCTTGGGCGGGCTGGCGGCTGCCGATCTGGCCAGGTTCCTTACCAACGCCTTGCTCACCGCATCGAGCGGTGCGCGCGCCGTCTCGTTCGATTCGATCACCTCGGCGAGCCGGCCTTCGTCGCCGGCGATTCTCAAGGTGATGTCGATCGGCAGCCCGCCCAGGAATGGCACATTCAATTCCTCCGCCTTGGCTCTCGCACCGCCGCTGCCAAAGATGTCGTACGTTTTTCCGCAATCGGGACAGACGAATCCGTTCATGTTCTCGACCATGCCGGCGAGCGGAATGTTGACTTTCCGAAACATGCTGATTGCTTTGACCGCATCCAACAATGCAACCGCTTGCGGCGTACAGACGACCACGGCGCCGGCAAGTGGCAACGCTTGCGACAACGTCAAAGCGACATCGCCCGTGCCGGGAGGCATGTCGATAATCAGGTAGTCGAGTTCGCCCCAATCGGTTTCGGATAGAAACTGATTGATCGAACCATGCAGCATGGGTCCGCGCCAAATGACGGCCTGGTCGGGCTCGACCAGAAAACCCATCGACATCACCGGCATGTCACCAAGTCGAATCGGCTCGATGCGCTTGTCCGCAGTGATCGATGGCCGTCCCGACAAACCGAGCAGGTGCGGAATGCTTGGTCCGTAAACATCGGCGTCCATCAGACCAACTTTCGATCCCATGCGCCTCAGCGAAAGGGCAATCGACGCGGCCACCGTACTCTTGCCGACGCCCCCCTTGCCGCTGCCTACGGCAATCACACTCTTGACGCGCAGACCGATTTGTCCGACCCGCGCCGGCGGTCTCGGGTGATCAACGACGTCAAAAACGATCTGGGAACCCGGCGCGGCGGCAGTGATTTTCGATTCCAACGCCGCGGTAACTTCCTCGGCGATGGGAGCCGAGTGTGATGAGAGTCCGAGCGTGACGGTGGCCCGGTCGCCATCGATTTCAATCTTGTGGATTTGACCCATCGAATCGATCGGTCGGCCTGTTTCCGGATCGGGATGGTCCGCAATCGCGGTTCGGACGGTTTGCTCGGATAAACTGCTCATGGTGGGTACCTGAGGGAGTGTTCTTTTTCTGCAGATCGGGGACGGACCGAGCGTCTCAGCCAAGCCCTTTTCCTCGAGCGCTCAGTGCGGGTCTGCTGCGGATCGAAGTTCGGCGGGTCAATGTTCACGAAACGGTTCCCAGTCTCGATTCCTAGGCACTGTCCCGTAAATGTGAGCCGAACGCGCTAGCGTCGGGCGTCGCGTTGAGAACGGTTCAGTTATGAGGCCCGCGGCTAGCGCCGTCGGCTCACCATCGGCTTTTCTTCATTTACGGGACAGTGCCTAGTCTAGGCGCTTGACCGCGGCTGCGAAGTAGTCGTGAATCATTGGTGCCAGCCTCGGCAGATCTTCCGGGTGGGAGATACAGGCAGCGGTTGGGAATTCCGACAGCAGCACTCGTTCACGATCGGTCAGGCCCCAAAGGGCGACCAGCTGCAGCGTGCCGGGGGCAATCGTTGCGACTCGGGCGAGCCGCTGGCAGGCGACAGCCAGGGAATCGCGCCGCACTTCCCAGAGAAAGATCCCCCGAGCGGCGGTGCCGTTCCTCGCGGCGGCGCCGAGCAGTGCGTCGGTGGCGTCGTCGATCCCCTCGACGCGGGCGACCAGGGGATGCGGCATCATGGTCGGTGCGAATCTCCGCGCGGCGATGATCCATCGCTCGCCGGTCTCGACCACGTACCACGGGCGGATGAGTTGATTCTCGGCGATCAACATGAACTCATTTGGCAGTTTGGTCCTCGGAGTTTTCGTCGACCCGGCGGATCAAACGCGCTCGGCTGATGCCAAGTCGGCGCGCGGCCTCCGCCCGATTTCCATCGGTGTCCTCGAGCGCGTCGCGGATCAACTTCAATTCGTATCGTTGGACGGCATCATCAAGTGAGATCCCGGCATGTTTCGGCTGTGTCGTCTCACCAGGCCGATACGACCGGATCGCAAGCGGCAGGTGTTCGACCGAGATAGACGAAGCATTCGCCCGCGTGCCCGCGTGTCGAATCGCATCCGCGAGTTCGTCCACGTTTCGCGGCCATGGATAGATTACCAATGCGTCAAGCGCCGCGCGGCTAAGCCGCTCGGCCGATGTTTCACCGGACGCGTGAAGCGCATCAAGCATGGCGGTCGCGATCATTGGGATATCTTCGACACGCGAGGCGAGTGGCTCGGTGGTGACCGACAACGCACTCAACGTTTCGATCAATTCCATACAGATGCCGTTGGACTCGTCTTGCTGCGCATCCAATTCGTCGCCGCTTGGTGTGTCGAGCGCCTCGTGGAGAGTCGCCGGTCGTGGGCCACAAACGGCGAGCAGACGCAACCGGCCGGAATAGGTTTCGAGCAGATTGGCCAATCGGAGCTGCGCCTCAAAGGGCATCTCGTCGAGTCCCCGAACGATCGCCGTGGCGCGTGCTTGTTGCGAGTCGGCCAACAGGTGCGCCAGCGGCATCAACGTTGCATCGAGAAGTTCAGCATCCATCAATGGGCCATCGACCGTTACCATTTCTTCGGCGGCAGCGGAAAGTTGATGGATCCGGGCGGCAACCGACTCGAGACCGGAACCGGGGGGACCAAAAAAACCGACATCGCACCGCGTCGCTGCGGCAACGCGAAGTCGACGACGCATCCGCCGTGCCGCGGCGGAATCGCCCGCCGTGGCAATCGTCGCCAATCCGGCATGTCGTTTCCGCCAGGCATCGAGCCGTTGGCGGACCGCGACCGCGTCCTTCAATTCTTCATCGACGGCGCGATCATTGAATGATCCGGCGACAGCGATCGTCAGCGACGCATCGCCCTGGCCAACGCGCAAGAATCGAACTTCGAGCGGCTCGCCGCGGTGTTCACCGATCTGGCGCGGTTGGATTTTCAGGGATGCGGTGCCTCGTGCAGCGATCCCTGGGGGTGGCGACAAGGACGCGGCCAATTGATCAAGCGGATCGTCCGATACGGGCACACCGGCAATCGATCGCCGATCGACCAGAGCCTCGGGATCAATCCCCAGCCAGGTCGCGCACCCGCTGGAAAGATATGCAAGCCGGCCGTCGGGTCCGATTGCCCACAGGGGAGTTTCCGAGCTGTCCAGCAGCCGGGAAAGTTGTCGGATTTTGGTGCCGGTGGCCATGGACGAGCCGAACGTGCCGCAGTACGTCGCAGCAAATCGGCGGGCCCACATGCGCGGTGCCCGCCGTGTTGCGTGCAGCATTCGAACTAGAACACGTCCAGTTTGAAATGGTGCCCGGTGTGGTAGCGACGGTTGCTGGGATAGAAGTTGTGCCACTTCTTGTTGTACACCGGAATCCGCATCTCCGGCGGATAGCGGTGGTACAAACTGTCGCTGCTGCGGAAATACTCCTGGCCCCAGAAATTCTGTGGGTAGTAGACGTACGGGTAGTGGTAGAAGCGGTTCCAATCCCGCATGTCGGTCTGTCCGCCCCAACTGCGGCCGTAGGCCCGTTGGTCGGCCGACGCTTCCTCGCACATGGCGACGTAGCTGCACGAGAGCACAGCGGCGATCAAAAGATGACGTAGCATCGTTGCGTCCCCCCTTCGAGACGTACGACAATGACGCGTCAGGCGTCGGTGTCGGAAAGTTTTATGCAAGTTCGGGCTCGGCCCATGGGACGGCCCGCGCCGAAAACCTCGAGTCGATGACGTCGGGGCGGCAGGAAAGCCCAAGTGGCGACTGCGAAGACCCGGCGTACCGTCACTATCGGCAAATCCGGCACCACCAGTTGAGTCGTTCAGGGGCGGATTTTGGGGGGAAAACTGTGGCGAAGCAGATTGAAGCCCCCCAGAACGACTTCTCACGGACCGTCCCTGCCACCTATGATTGACGGAGGCTGGTCCTGCGTCAAAGCAATAACTAGCTTTGCAAAATCCGGTCCTACCGGTCCTTTTTGTCCGTGTTCCTGCGCCCAGCCCTACTTTCAACCCTTGGTTTGTTGAATGCTCCATTCGAAGAAGCGGTTTCTCCAGCCCGCCCTCTCCGTTGCCCTCGCGGCCGGCTTCCTGCTGGTTGCCTCTGAAAACGTGGCCGCCTGTCCATTCTGCAACGCAGTTTCACAGACATTGCGTCAGGAAATGGCGGCGATGGATGCGGTCGTGATCGCCACGGCGATCCAGAGCGATTTGACCCGGAACAAGGAAACCGGCGAAGTCATGATGAAGGTCGAGAAGGTCTTCAAGGGAAGCGATCTCGTCAGCACCGGCCAGGAAGTGCGTGCCATCTATTACGGCGACGTCAGCATCGGTCGACGGTTCATGCTCTCGGGAGTCGATCCCCCGGAAATGCAATGGAGTTGTCTGCCGGTCAGCGAGCGTGCCGAAGCTTACATCGAACAGATCACCACCATGCCGGACGACCCGATCGAGCGGCTGCGTTTCTACCAGAACTACCTGCAAGACGAAGAGTCGATGCTGGCGCGCGACGCCTACGATGAGTTCGCCGTCGCCCCCTATGACGCGGTCAAGAGACTCGCACCGGAAATGGATCACGACCAACTGGTCCAATGGATCAAGGATCCCGAGATGGCGACCGACCGCAAACGCCTCTACCTGACGATGCTGGGGGTTTGCGGTGACGAAAAGGATCTGCCGATGCTCGAGAAAATGCTGCGCAGCACTCAAAAGAGCATGCGAGGCGGACTCGACGCAATGGTTGCCTGCTACCTGACACTCTCTGGCGAAAAAGGTCTGCCGCTGATCAACGAGTTGTTCCTCGCCAACAAGCAGGCACCTTACGCCGACACCTACGCCGCGATCATGGCAATCCGATTTCATGGAACCGAAGGCGACGTGATCCCACGGACCGCGCTGGTCGAATCGCTTCATCATGTGCTCGAGCGCAAAGACCTGGCCGATCTGGTCATTCCCGATCTGGCTCGTTGGAGTGATTGGAGCCAGATTGACCGCTTGACCGATTTGTTCGTCAACGCGGATCCCGACAACAATTGGGTTCGTGTTCCGGTCGTCAATTACATGAAGGCTTGCCCATTGCCCGAAGCAAAGAAGGCGCTTGAGAAATTGGAGAAGGTCGACCCCGAGAGCGTGCGCCGAGCCAACACTTTCTTTTCAATTCCCGTTCCCAGCCGCGACACCGGATCGAGCAATTCGTCGCTCACCCGCGAGAATGACCAGAAGATCGCATTTGCGGCGCAGTCCGGTTCGGGCGGGAAGCCTGGCCAGCCAACGGCGAGCCTTTCGCCGTCCCTCCGGCCCGCTGCCCTGGCATCTTTGCCACCGATGAACCCTTGGCGACTTGCCTACGTACTCTTTCTGGCACTGGCCACATTAATGATTGCCCAGTTTCTGCTCCTTTCCGGCGGGCCTCGACCGAGCACGGAGTGATTCCGCGATTGGCAGCCCCCGAGGTGTACGATCACGCTTGCTCGGACCACGGATCTTCGGCTGGTCGGGAGAGGTGATTTCATTGCCACTTCGAGAGAGAAATGTCTGCTGAACTTCAAATGTCATCGGCCGCTGAGGAGGTCGAATTTCCGTATCGGGCGATGAGTTCGACAGCGATCGTTTCGATTGTCTTTGCCGTGCTGGCGCTGCCGAGTGGTTTTTTCTTCTGGCCTGCCCTCGGGCTCGCGGTACTCGGTTTGTTCGTGGCTTTGGCGGGCTATCGGCAAATCGCTCGATTTCCCGAAGAGTTCGACGGCCGGAGCGTTGCCCTGACCGGAATGGTTTTGAATCTCGTGATTCTGGTCGGCGGTGCCGGTCTGCACACCTACATCTACTTGACGGAGGTTCCCGAGGGATACACGCGAGTACATTTTTACCAGCTGCAGCAGACCAGTGACGGTCCCGATCGACCCAGCGAAGCAGCTTTCGAAATCGACGGCGAAGCGGTTTTTCTCAAAGGCTACATCCATCCATCCTCGGGCAGCGGACTGCTGAAGCGGTTCATCCTGGTACCCGACCTGGGCACCTGCTGTTTCGGCGGCCAACCCAAGAGCAGCGACATGATTGAAGTGACGTTGCTCAACGGACAAACGACCAGAGCGGGTCTGATCAAGAAGAAATTGGCTGGCACCTTTACGCTCAATCAGGCACCTCGCGAGGTCGCCGATTTCGACAACCAGGTCTTTTACCGGATGAAAGTCGACCAAATTCGCTGATCGCCGGATCGTTTGGCCAGTCATGGGTGTCCTTGGCAGCGGCCCTGTGAGCAAACTTTGGCGTGTCGCCGGCCCACATCGGCGGGCTATAATCATGGCACTGCTCGAAAACTCACACCCTGAAAATCCATGAATTCATCGCTCCGCCGCATGCTTTCGATGTTCCTCGCGTTCGCGCTGCTGCTGATGGCATGGCCCGTCCACGGCGTGGTCCAGGGCACGACGCCTGTTGAAAAGAGCGAACGGACGGTCCAGAGTGGCGCCGACGTGAAAAAGGCTGATGTCGAGAGCCCCAAGGTCGCGGGGAATGTCCAGGAGCGAAAGAGCAGCGAGTCGGCGCGAGCCAAAGGTGAAATCAATTTCGATGATTTGAAGTTCGAGATTGAAAAGGATCAGCCTTTTGATGCCTCCATGTTGATTGACGACGTCAAACAGCTTGACGGCAAGAAGGTCAAGTTGCGTGGCTACATCCTGCCGAGCACGTTGTTCAAGGAAACCAACATCGACCAGTTCGTCCTGGTTCGGGACAACCAGGAATGCTGCTTTGGGCCCGGGGCCGCACTTTTCGACTGTGTCATTATCGAAATGGTCCCCGGCAAGACAACTGACTTCGTCACGCGTCCAGTGACCGTTGAGGGCAAATTCAAGGTCGACACCGAGAAGTACAAGTATCCCGGCGGCGTCGGACCCAAGGGAGCCAGCCACTTCGCGATCTTTCGGATTCACGGCGAATCGGTGAAGTGATAGTAGCCGTCACGCTCCGTGTGACGATGCCCGATCATGGGGATTGTTTGCAGGGACAAACGCCGAACGCACAGGTCGCCGCCGATTCGTCGTCTTTCGCGGTAACGTCATTTGGCTTCATCACGGCAGAGTGTGATGGCTAGTGAGTCCTCATCGCACGATCCGAGCCTCAGGCTCCGGGCGACCAACCCGGACGTGGCCCGTTGTGAGTCTCCGGTTGTTCGTCTCCGCGCAGCGCAGCGATCCGCTTCGACATCGCTTCCACCGCTTCGGCGTTGCAAAGCGGATGCAGCTTGACGCGAAACGCGGCCGTTTCACCCGGGGCGATCTCAACAACGCGGCCTTGTTTTTCCTCGAACGATCGCGTGTTGGGATAGTTGGTCGCCGGTTCCAATCCGGTCACGTATCCGTCACTTTCGGCGGCGGTGTTTTTCCAGACGACGAATCGTGGCAGCCCGCTGGTCTTGAACGAGACCCCCAATCCACATTCGCCATCGGCCGACCGCAGCATCGCCGTCGTCAGATTCGTTTCATCGCTGCGCAGGCGTGTGAAATAGACGCGCTCTGCGTAGCCCTGTTGCGGCGCGTCGTATTCGTTCCAACGTTCAATCTCGCTGGCAGACAGATCATCTTTCGGGGCCAGCGATTCGATCGGCGCCTCGAGTTTGGCGCCCGCGCCGAGCACGGGGGGCCCAACATTGATGTGATAAAGAAGTTGCATCTTTGCCGGATCTGACAATTCGTTGGTCACGTCATCGAGCAATTCCACGTCCGGCTTGCCGGCTTGAAAACGAATTCGGCTGCGCAGTCGGAGTCGTTTGATGAACATTCGCGACTCGAGAATCTCGCCGATCACCTCGAGTCTTCCCGACGCTTCGTTGTATTCGATCGCCAGCGAATCGGCCGGCAGATTGCCAATTCTGCCGTGCAGCGGGTAGACCAGCTGTCCGGTATCGTCATGTTCCGGCGCACCGTTGCTTTCCAGCCCGCATCGGACAACGAATTCGTCAAAGCCTTCGAGCCATCCAATTCCGCTCGGATCGAATACCGGAACCTGCGATGGATGAACGGGACCCGATATCGGGGACCGCCATCCAAAAGAGACCTCACCCGATTCCATCCTCCAGATCGACATGCCGCGACTCGGCAGGATCAACGTTCGCACCGCGCCGTTGTCGACCTCGATCACCTCGACCCCGTCCGAGGCGCCCCCGGCGAAATGTCCGTGCCGTGTGTGAAAGTTCCCTTCGCGTGTCTCCACATTCATGCTCAGCGGCGAGGATTCGTCCCAACGAATGCTTTGGGGGCGGTTTCGATGCGAGCGATGGAGGGCGGTTTTCGTAGCCATGTTTACTCGTGTTTGCGCTGTAATTTTGGTGAAGAGCCGTGATCGAAACGGGCGCCATTCTTGTAACCGTTCGTCCTAGCTAATAAAACATTTACCCTTGGCAATGGCTACCGAACGGCCTCGAAAGCCCCACTTCCGATCCAGTTTTCTCCTATCTTTTCCTCAGAGACAACGAACCATGAGCAACGTCACCTTGGACGAGGGGCTGAAACAGAAAGATAGCGTCTCGGGCATTTTGGATTCCGCCATCGACGCCGGCGGCGGGCTCCTTCGCTTGACGCCGACCTGGGTCCCGCGGTCGCACCGACGAAGTTTTCATTTCGTACACGGCCGCAACCAATGGAGTGGAAATCGAAAACACCGGAACCGAGCCGCTCGTCGGACTGCGTTATTTCGGCCCCGATACGCATGACAACTTGCCGACCGCGGGCAGCTGACGCGGAAAAGCGTTACGATAGTTTTCCCACACCCGATGCCCACAACCCACCCACCCAATCATGGCTGACCATCCCAACAATTTCCCTAAACTTCACAATGCTGCGTGGCCTGGTGTCGTGGGCAAAGGGGGTGACGATAACGAACCGTTCATCCCGCTCGACACAATGCTGGACATGACCGCGGCGGCGGAGGTTGATGGGCGGAAATTTGACGGCGTCGATCTTTTTCTGTTCGATCCCCACGTTTCGATTGACGCGACCGACTCGGAACTCGAGGACCTCGCCGAGCGTGTTCGCAGCCGCGGCCTTGTCATCGGCACCGTGGTCGCACCGGTCTGGGAACCGACCGGCGGCGGCTCGGCCGCTGGTTCGACCGACCAGGTCGAAGCCTTTCTGACCCAGGTTCGCAAAGGTTGCACGATCGCCAGCAAACTTCGCGAGCTTGGAGTTCGTCCTAACGGCGTTGTCCGCATCGACAGCGCCTGCAGCGTCGAAGCTTGGGTCGGCGACCCGGCCGCCAACCAGACCAAGATCGCCGATACGTTCAAGGCGGCGTGTGACATTGCCGAGGAATTTGACGAACGATTGGCGGCCGAAGGCGAGATCTGCTGGGGCGGAATGCACAGCTGGAAGAAGATGGTCGATCTGCTCGAGCGGGTTGGACATCCCGAGCGACTCGGTTTCCAGGCGGACATGGCGCACACGCTGCTTTACCTGCTCGGCTACAACGCGGCCGAGGATGCGATCTTGCCGGAAGACTTTTCCTGGGATGATCCGGAAAAGAAAAAAGCCGCACTCAAGAAATTGACCCACGCCCTGCGCCCCTGGACGATCGACTTCCACGTTGCCCAGAACGACGCGACCGTGCACGGAACCGGCAGCCACGACAAGACCGGCCGACACTGTTTGCCGAATGATCCCAAAGGCAAACTCGACATCGCCAACGACGCCGGATATTGGTTACGCGACGAACATGGCGACGTCCTGCAAACTTGTCGGCACATTTGCTGGGACGGCTGCATGTTCCCCAATGAAATCATGCACAAGAGGGAAACCTGGAACAGCATCTTGTCGGCGATGTTGGCGGTCCAGGACGCACATGGATGGAGCGAATAGCTGAAGAGAGGCCCGCTTTCCGCGTAAACCCCGCACACTCGCCACCGTTCGCGTTTCCGACCAGATCACCCGACTCACATCCCCCCACCCACACTTAGCATCATGAAACCACTCAACATCGGTCTGATCGGCTACGGCTTCATGGGCCGCACCCACAGCAACGGTTACAAACGTGTCAATGATTTCTTTCCCGAGCTCGAGCATCGCCCGGTTCTGAAGGCCGTGTGCGGCCGCAATGCCGAAAGTGTGCAGGCGTTCGCCGACCAGTGGCAGTACGAGTCGATCGAAACCGATTGGCGGAAGCTGATTGGGCGCGATGACATTGACGCCGTTGACATCTGCACTCCGAACAATTCCCACGCCGAGATCGCCATTGCAGCCGCCCAAGCGGGAAAGATGATCCTCTGTGAGAAGCCGCTCGCCCTGAATCCGGCCGAGGGCGAAAAGATGATCGAGGCTGTGGAAAAAGCGGGCGTCGTCAATACCGTCTGGTACAACTATCGCCGCGTACCCGCCGTGACGATGGCCAAGCAATTGGTGGACCAGGGACGCCTGGGGAGAATCTTTCACTACCGCGCCAATTTCCTCCAGGACTGGACGATCAGCGAGGATGTTCCCCAGGGCGGTGCGGCACTGTGGCGTCTCGATGTCGCAGCCGCCGGCTCCGGTGTGACCGGTGACCTGCTCGCTCACTGCATCGACACCGCCATCTGGCTCAACGGATCGATCACCAACGTCTCGGCGATGACCGAAACCTTCGTCAAGGAAAGGATGCACACCGAAACGGGAAAAATGGAGCCGGTCGGAATTGATGACGCCTGTGCGTTTCTGTGCCGATTCGAGAATGGTTCGCTCGGGTTGTTTGAATCGACGCGTTACGCGCGCGGTCACAAAGCTCTCTACACCTTCGAAATCAACGGCGAGAAAGGTTCGCTGCGGTGGGATCTGCATGATCTGCACCGGCTCGAGTGGTTCGATCACGCCGACGAAGGAAGGCTTCGCGGATGGCGATCGATTCATGTTACCGACGGCGAACACCCTTACATGGACAAGTGGTGGGTACCCGGACTGCAGATTGGTTACGAACACACCTTCGTGCACCAGGTCGCCGATTTTCTCAAAGGGATCGAGTCGGGCCAGAAGGTCCATCCCACTTTCCGCGACGCCCAGGAAACTCAGCGAGTATGTGACGCCGTGCTCACCAGCGCGTCAGAGAAAAGTTGGCAAACGGTTTGACGCGTGTCCTCGTCGGACCGCGTCATGAGGAATCTTCGTCGCGGTTTTCGCGGCCCAGCAACACGTATTTGGCGAAATCCAGCAGGCCGCTGAAGCGAAATTCCGGATCGACGTAGTGCTCGATCACGTAGAATGCAAAATAGTACGCCCGGCAACTGGCCCAAACGCACACCGCCAACAATGCCGCCACCTCAAGGCGTGGCGCCCGGGTGATCAACAATACGCCGGCGATCAAGGCAATCAAAACGAACAGGATGCCCTTTGCGTAGATCCATCCGCGCGATCGAAGGTCCTGGGTCAGACGCACCATCGGCGGCTCCCTCAACAAGCGGCACTGTGGAATTAATACGATGAGCGACAAAGAACTCACCGAAGCTCTTGAAGTTGTACAACGCGAACTCGCCGATTCGGAACATCTTGATGAGGGGGATGTCGAAAAACTTCGGGATACGATGAGTGAAATCCAGGCCGTGCTGGATCAGCAGGAAGAGGGCGAGAGCCTCAGTGATCGCGTCACGATTTCCGCGCGGCGATTCGAGCAGTCGCATCCGAAGTTGACCGAGACGCTCGGGCGGATTGCCGATATCCTTCAGCAAATGGGCATCTGAGCCAATCACTCAGGGTGTCAGCCAGAACTTTTCCAGTTCTTTTCTGACCTCCTCACGGCCGAGCAAGCGTTTCTCATCGCGTTGCCCGCTTCGGCGATCCGAAACGCTCCGTAGCCGTACCCGAATCTCATCGTCGAGTTGAAACTGACGGGCCAATGCCTCGGCCAATGCCAACTGGTATCGCCCCTGCGGGTAGATTGGCACGCCGCGCGAATCGAGCGACCACTGTTCGATCACCAAATCGTGCCATCCATCACCGTCGGCATCTCGCAGGACAAACGGCCGGATCGACCGATCGAGACGTTCGATCGCCGATTGGTGCAGTTCAATCTTCGCTCGGCTCGTATGGGGCGAATAGAGTGACCACGACGTCCAGTGATCCCAGTAGCCGGCACGTTCAAATAATGGCGCCGCCAAAACGAAGACGATGACGGCACGAACTAACCATGTCGCGGGCCCCTTGCCGTGTTCACCTTGGGGAGGCAGTGCGGCAGTTTCGTCTCGTTTGCGCCGCTGCCACTCGGGGCAAATTATCAACAGGTAGGCCTGCACCAGCAGCAGAATGTTCCAGACCACGACTCCGGTGCTGTGGTCCAATGCGAATCGGCTGAACAGACCCACCAGTGCGGCGTGCATCAACATCACAACCACCCCGGCGACCATCCGAGTCCGCCTTGGCAACAATCCGATCCCCGCGATCAACTCGCAGGCGGGGAAGAGCAGGGCGAGCTTGATCCGCGAAACGAAATCGACCGAATCAGGCAAACCTCCCAGCGGCCGCGTCACCGCGTGCAAGAAATCCTGGCCGACGGTATGGGCGAACTGGAAATCAAATTTTCCCAGCGCGCTGTAGACGTAGACGCTCGCCGCAACCGGAATCAACCAGCGCCGCGCGGCGGCCGGGTCCATCGCTGCGAAGACGAGGCCGTAGATCGCCGATTGGTAGGCCCAGGGCTGAAGCCGATGTTGGTCGAACAGAAAACTGGCGCATAGCGATGCTGAAACGAACCACCACGCGAAACGAAGCCGCCGAGGTGCTGCAATGACGAGTAGCAGCGACGCAACCAATACGATCGACAGTCCCTGACCGAAGACGGCCGCGTCCGGCAACGCGGAAACCAGCGGAACTCGGGGAAATTCGACTGACGCACCGGTGGCAAACCACAAAGGGTGGGTGACCGCGACCAAAACAAGCAGCGTTGAACCCCACACCCGAGGAAAGCACCAAGTCACCTCGACTTTTTCTGCGGGCTCGCCCACCACGGGATCAACCTCATCGGTTTCAATTCGCCGCATCATAAACCAACGCGAGTGATCCAATGACCAGCACAATCACCAGCAGGGCGTCGGGTTCGATCAACCAGTAGCGCTTTTCGGCGCGGTACAACAATCCCAGCAACGCGACCGCCGAAACGACGATCACCGCGATGCCGGTCACCAGGTGCGCGCCCGATACGATCGCAAACACCGATTCCGGTGTCGCCAGATCGACAATCCCGAGCGTGACGAGGTTAAAAGCGTTGCTTCCGAAGATATTCGCAACCGCCATGTTCACCGCACCCAAACGGATCGCCGCGATCGTGGTCACCGCTTCGGGAAGTGACGTAATGAGTGCGACCACCGAGACACCCAAAAACGTGTTCGCGATTCCCGTCGCTTCGGCCAGTGCCTCGGTCGTGATCGCTAATTGGGGAGCGGCCAGGAAAATAACCGCAGCGCACGCCACGTACCCGGCGACGGCCCACCTGAGCGATCCCTTGCGCACAGTTTCGCGGTCAATCGGCCCATTGACCGATTGGTGATCCTCGTAGATCAGCCGAATGCAAAGGATGTAAGTCAGCAAGATGCTCCAGCTGCTCGGACTCATTCGCAGGAAAACGCCGTCAAAACGGGTAATCAATCCGACCAGCGCCAATGCCACCAACAAGACGCTGACGGTTGCCGTCAATGCGTGCGCAGCGCTCTGCCGCGAGAGCATTCTGCCACCGCTACGAATGCCCAGATCAAGAATCGCCAAAAGAAGAAGATTCCAAAGGCAACTTCCGAGCAATTCGCCAACGGCCAGGTCGGCGGCGTCGATTCGGACCGCGGCCCATCCAATCGACAACTCCGGCAAACTGGTCGCGGCGGCAAGTAGCAACAAGCCTGCGAGCGAATGTCCCATGGAGGTCAATTCGGCAATGCTGTCTGCAAACTTCGTCAGCAGAACTCCCGCAAACACGATCACGAGACTGAGCAAAGCAAAGGTGCCGATCAATGAAAGCAAGAAAGACTCTCCTCTGGTGGTCCGGAGGAATCGTGAGAATTTTGGATGCCGCTGGACGCGGTGAATCAATTCTCGCCCGATTCCGATCCCGAGATTCTAACGACATTTTTGCGCTCGAAGTCGCTCAGCGGTTGCATCGATTCAAGCTGCGACTCGAGAACGTCTTCGTCAGCATCCGAGGCGTCGCGACGATGTGACTGTCGCAGGGCGATCCGCCGGCGCAGAGTTGCGATGTCTGCCTTGAATTCGAGGATTCCGAACTCTACCGCCTCGCTTTCCGCCAGATCGTGAAACCACTGGCGGTATCTTTGCTTCAAAAACGTCGCATCCACGAGAACCCCGTAGCCTGCGGACAGAATCACTTTCGCCAATCGAAGCAACTCAGTGTAGACCGCATCGCTGGATGAATGCGAATAAATAAGGGTCATCGTTGCTTCGTCGGATCGTGCTGTCGCTTCGAGGCCGAACCGGCGTTTCCGTTCCACGTCGGAGCGCAGGCGAATCGCACCATACTTTGAAACGACCGATTCGCTGCCTGTCGTCTTTCCGCTGCCACTCAGCCCATGCGTGATCCACAGGAACCGGATTCCGTTCTTTGCGAAGCGGGAAGCCAGGTCGATATGATCTCGACATTCGTTGATCGCCGCGGTTTGCGCCGTCTCATGTTGATCGGTCTGGCCGGCGCGGATAAGAGCAACCTTCGCGCGCACCAAGGCGCGGAACACGAGGTACCATCGCAATACTGGAAGCGCGTTGTAATCGCCGGTGTTCTCCAGATACGCATTGATGAAAATGTGAGAGAGGTCGTCGTGGCCGCGGGCCGCGAAATCCATTGCCAGAAACGCCGCGTCACTCAACAAGTCGATCCATCGAAATTCGTCATTGAATTCGATGCCGTCAAATGGCGTCAGCCGTCCCCGCCATAAGATCACATTCTGAAGGTGAAGATCGCCGTGACATTCACGGATGAAGCCATTCTCGGCGCGCTGCGCAAATAGGCCTCGGTGTTGCTCGAAGAATTCCGTTGACCATTGCTCCAATGTTTCCAGCGCCTTTGCAGCCTCGTTGTTGTCAGCGAAACAGTGCAAATCGCGAAAGTTGTCCATCGCGCTGGCCAGCACAGTGCCCGCTGATCCGTAGCGATCATCAGGCGTTGCCCTGGCCGCGTCGCGATGGAATTCGGCGACGTTACCGGCCAATTCACACACGTCCCGCACAGACAGGATTCCCTGGTCCAACCGCTCGCTCAAAAGTGCGTCGTCGGGAAAGCGCCGCATCTTGACCGCGAACTCGATCGGCACACCCGCACCTTCGACCCGCACCCCGCCGTGGTCGTTCGTGATCGGCACGACGTCGAGGTAAAGGTCGGCCGCATAACGTCGATCCAATCGAAGCTCTTCGCGGCAGAACCACTCTCGTCTTGCCAGCGTGCCGTAATCAAGAAAGCTCGTCGTGATCGGTTTCTTGACCTTGTAAGCGAAGTCCCCGGCGAGAAAGACCCACGAAACGTGCGTTTCATGCATCACGATCGGAGAATCGACCCCGTTTCGGTAAGCGTCGGCCCGGCAGAGTGCCGCGACAAGGTCCTCGCTCGAGATCTTATCGGCGCGGGGATGAGTCATGGCTGGTGATGTGGTGGAACGGCGTTACGCGAACCGCAGAATGATGTTCGATTACGATGCGAACCGCATACCAAAACCGGATCACCGGGGATTCTGTGACATCCTGGATCCCCGCAGTGTGCCCCGCGGGCACACCCCGGGTGGTTTCTCTGTGAAATCGCTTTCGATCACGGCGGTACCAAAGTTGCTGTTATCGATATGCCTTGCCAGCGACGCGGTATACTGGCGAGCCGGCTTGTACGGAAATAGCTCTTTTTGCAATTGAAAGGTGACTCAGATGCGTGCGTTACATGTTGTCATGCTGCTGTTGATCGGATCTGCCGTAGCCATCGCGGATGAACCGAAGACGAAAAAAGAAGACTCGAAAAAGGAAGACGACAAACCGGTCAGTTTCTGGATGGAGAAAAAACTCGAATACACGCAGGGAATTCTGCGCGGACTCGCTACGGGTGAACTCGATGATGTTGCCGAGAAAGGCGAACAGATGCGGTTGTTGTCCAAGGTCGAAGGTTGGGTACGCAATCGCCGACCGGGATACCGCGCCCAATTCCAGGCGTTCGAACTGGCGAACGGTGAAATCGTGCGCAATGCCAAGAGTGACAACCTCGAGGGTGCCACGATTGCTTTCCAACAGCTGACGATCACCTGCGTCAGCTGTCACAAAATCCTGCGCGACACCAACTAGAACGCGACCACGCTACTTCGTCTTCGGCTCCGCGTCGTTGTTTTCGCCCTGGTTCCGGTGTTTACGCATGTAAGCGTGGCACTCGACACAGCGAACCGTCAAAGCAACATAACCGAGTGCCGCGCGTCCCATGTCTTTCTCATCAGCCGCCTCGCTGATCAGATCACAGGTTCGTTTGAAGTCGCGACTCTGTATGGCGTATTCCTCCGTTTGGATCACGTTCCACCCGCTCTCCAGACTCAACAGCTTCATCGAACGCGCGTTGCTGGCGATCTTGTCGAAATCTTCCAGCGCCAGACCTTCGAGAATCTCTTTCGCCCTTTCCAGTTTCATCTGCATCAAGGGCGTCAGACGTTTCGGCTCCTCCGAGTCCGGTGGGTCACTTTTGACCGGTAAGGACGACAATGCCGTGATGATTGCGACGGCTGAGAACAAAGTAATCACACGTTTCATATCAGTGCCTTTCAGCGAACGGAGTTGAAATCGGAAAGAGAATGTCTGCGTTTGACAACGGGAAGCGCGGCCGTGGATTGTCAGATTCCGACGCTGGCGTCCAGGGTGGCGGGTTGAACCGGCGAAACGAAGCCGTCGGGCTTGAGCGTCAGGAGTGAACACCTTATGTCGGCGAGCACCGTTTCCGCCGTGTTACCGATCAGAAATCCGGCTGCACCGGTGCGGCAAACTGATCCCATCACCATCAGGTCGGCTTCGATCTGATCGGCGACTGACCGAATCACGCTGGCCGCGTGACCTCGGTGGAGGTGCACTACCAATTTGTTATCCGTTTGCGTGCTGTAGGGATGCAGCAACTTTTCAAGCGCTTGACGGACTTTCTGTTCGTGAATTGCAAATGCCGCGTCGACCTCCGCATCACCGGCGCGACGGCGCATGGATTGTTCCATCCACAAGTCCCAGACGCTGACGACGTGCAGATCGGCTTTTTCACGCTCCGCGATCGACGAAGCAAGTTCAAGAATGTCGCCGTTAAGTCGCCGGTGAGCCTCGTCTGCCGCTTCAAGGTCGACCGCTGCAAGTATTCGATCAAACGTGCCGTGAATCTCCGGCTTGAGCAACCAGAGCGGACAGGGGCAGATCCTCAACAGCGAACGCGCTACCGAGCCGAATAAGCGTGCGACCGGTGAACCGCCCTCCGCCGTTTTGACGACCAGATCATGGTCGTCCGAAAGCACTTGCCGGACGATTTCGGTCGCCGGATCACCCGTTGCAATGACGATGTCAATCGCAACACCGGTATCGAGGTACTCGCTGGCGATCTTCAAAAGTTTCTCGCGATGGTCCTGGGTTACCAATCGTTGTAACTCCTGGGAATCCGCAACTTCTGTCATCATTCCCAGTGCCCTGGGGATCGGCTTGACGACATCCATGAAGGTCAAATCGGCATCGTTCTCCATCGCCAACTGGACCGAGCGGCTGACTGCAACCTCATTCTGTTCGACGCCCGCGTATAACAAGATGTTCTTGAATCGTTTCATGTTTCGACTTCTTCGCTAGAGCGCCCGGTACTTGCTCACCGCCGGACCGTCTTTTCACTTTCCGGCTCACGTCCAGCGCGGTCGGGCGATTCAACGCGATTGCGAGTGATCCAAACGCTGCATGGAGCATGCCGGAGCACAAATCGCGAGACGCTTCCGAGCAGAACACGTCCCAGCATGCTGTGTGGCGTTTCGCCCGATACAACTAGATCGCATCGATGTTCTTCGATGAACTCCACCAATCCCTCGCCGATGTGATCGCTTTCAAGCAAATGCGCTTGCACGTTGGGAGCTGCGTCGGAAAGACGATTTGCGGCCTGGGTGACGGCCGCTTGCACAGCGTTCCGGGTCTCGTCGGCGTCCACGACGATTTCATTGAGAAACGCTGAAACGTACGAAACAACGGCGACGACGTGCACTTCGGCCTGGCGGCCCCAGCGAGTCTCGCGGAATTCCTCCAGTGCGGCATTCGCAGCATCCGATTCCTCGTATCCCACCGCGATCCGAATCGGGCGCTTCGACTCGCGGATGCCCGTCGGCCGCACCACCAGCACACTGCACGGCGCATGCGTCGCTACAAAATCGCTCGTGCTGCCGAGTAACAGCCGCCGGACCGAGGACCGACCCCGCGCGCCCACGACCACCAGGTCGACCTCGAATTCGCTCGCAACATCAACAATCGTCTGGCCGCGATGTCCTTCGCGCATGACGTGCTTGACTGAAACGTTCGCACCGTCGAACATCGCTTCCACGCGGCCAAAGGCCTCGGCCGCCGAACTGCGCTGACGGTCGACACGCTCGGAAAGCGAATCGGAATAGCTTTGTGTACCAGACGGAATTTGCATCACCGTCAACACAGTGATTTCGAGCTTTGCTGCGTGCGGTAAATGCGACAAAAACCAAGCCGCTTCTTCGGCGCAACTCGAGCCATCCGTGGCTAGCAGGACTTTCTTCATCAGATATTCTCTCCGCGAGGTTCCCTTACGGGATGCAATCGCGATGCCAGATCACATTTTTCGTGGTCTGCGGAATTTATGTGGGGTCAAGCGCGCGAACCCGCACACAGTGCTCGCTGTGGCGCGCCGCAGTCGCATGCTCGGGTGTGCGGGGGAGCGACGTTCGTTGTAGGGTCGCTCAGTCCATCGTCAACACGTTGGCACCCTTGATTCCACCGGCGCGCAGGTTTCGCAGAGCCTCGTTCGCCTGCTCGAGTGGATACGTCGTGACCTTCGGTTGGAGTGGAATCTTGCCCGCCAGCGGCAGGAATTCTGCCAGGTCGAATTGGGTCACGTTGGCGACCGATTTGATTTCGCGTTCCATCCAGAGATGTTCGTGGTAACTCAGTTCCAACAACGCTTCCTTGTCGCTGTCTTCCTTTCGGATCGCGTTGATCACCAGGCGGCCGCCCCGGGCAAGATGCTTCATCGATTCCACGATCGGTCGCCAAACCGGTGTTGTATCGATAATCGCGTCCAACTTTCCGGGTGGCGGATCATCGATCCTTCCTGCCCAATCGGCTCCAAGCTGCAGGGCAAATTCCTGGACGGCCTGCTTGCGATCGAAGACGTAAATCGGTGACTGGGGGTAAAGGTATTTTGCGACCTGGAGCACCAGATGGGCCGAGCCTCCAAACCCCATCAATCCGAGTGATTCGCCGTCGACAATCGAAGCCAGCCTCAGCGCGCGGTATCCGACGGCGCCCGCACACATCAACGGCGCGGCAGAGGTATCGGAGAGATTGTCGGGTATCGAGACCGCATAATCCTGTCCCACCGTCATGTACTCGGCGTAACCACCATTGACGTCGCAGCCAGTCCCCGCGAACAGAGGCGACAGGTTTTCGTCGAGATCGCCGCTGGAATGATGAATCCAGCCTACCCCGACCCGATCGCCAACACGAAAAGACTCAGCTTCGGCTCCGCAGGCTTCGATACGCCCAATTACCTCGTGACCGGGCACGACGGGCAATCGCGGAGGGGTCAGGCGTCCTTCGATTTCGTCCAACTCGGTGTGACAGACGCCGCACGCGGAAACTCGCACCAATAGTTCATCGGCCGAGGGCGTCGGCATCGGCAATTCAACCAACCGAAGCGGACCGGACATCTCGTCGAGGCAACCGGTGCGCTCCAAAATCATCGCCTTCACGCGGTCGTCTCCAAAGTGTTGGTGGGCTTGATCCGCGAGGCTACCCGACCGCTACCATCCGCCTACCGTGCTGGCAAACGCGAGCAATCCTGCGGCCGCCAACACACACAGCAGAATCCACCAAAGGTTCTCATGCTTTTCGTGCAGCTCATGCAGTCGTCGAAAGCCCTTCATCATGCAGTCCCTCGGCACGAACGAAACAGATCCATCCTCCACGGCTGCACACACTGTGCCAAACGAATGCCCCCCGGCTGTTGAAGACCGATTCGCAGGCAATCCCTATCGCTTCCCCGGGGCACGCACGAGATTGTCCAACTCGCCCTCGTCGAACCAGACCAGTCCGCACCGGATGCACGTGTCGATGACCGAGTTTCCCGGTCCGCCGTAGGCGTGAGTCTCGAGAGGCAGCACACATGCGGGACACGTACTACGCACCATCAACTCGTCCAAATCGATCGGCGTGGGCACTTGCGGCGGCATGGTGGTTGTGGCCCGAAGATGGTTGATCAACATCCCGAACGCGTCCTGTTGAAATAGCATTCCGCGACACTGCGGGCAGCCGGCGAATTCGCAGCCGGCGACTTCACCAATCCGCAACTCGACGTGACATCGTGGACATCCCACACCGAGGATACGCGTTGTGAGGACCGCCCCCTGGTCGAATTGTTGGTCCGTCGACTCAATGGCAGTTTGCTCGGTATTCTCGTTCATGGATGCGGTGCTTCCTGGTAGCGAAAGAGGGATTTCGATACCAGAATCTAGCTCACGCAAAGATGCTGACATGTCGTGGATTGGACGAAAAAACGGCATCTTCGTTAAAACGATGTCGATCTCACCTTCGGCGTGCCTAATCAGCCGGCTGGCTGTTTCAGCAGCATGATCGAGCAGCGGCACACGGCCGAGACCTGGTAGCTGATCGTTCCCCATCCCTCACCGCGCTGATTGGGATCGATCGGATGGGAACTCATCACGATCAGGTCCACGTCGTTTTGAAAAGCGAATTCGACAATTCCGCGCGCCCGATTGTTGATGATGGTCTCGGTCGTGACATCCAAATCGCTGTCGGCGAACGATCCCACCAGGTTGCCAAGTTGTTTCTCGGACCGTTGCCGAAGTTTTTCGTAAAAGCTCGAGATCTCATCGTCATCCGGAAAATCGATGAACTCGATCACGTGCAATAGCGTGATGCGTGCGTCGCTTTGACTGGCAAGTTGCCGGGCCGCAGCGATGGCCGCATGGTTCTTGTCGGTAAAGTCGACTGGAACAAGGATATGGTTGAACATCGTTTCCATCATTCATGTCTCGCTGATTCGAAATCTCAAGCCGCGGCGGCGTTAACGGTCGTTCTGTATGTAGTATTCACTGCATTCGTCTTCTCGGCCACGGACAATGCGCCATCCGCGTAGTTTGCCGAATTGCGAGGTGATCACGGTCCACCGCGCATGTGATTCCGGGTCATCCCGGTAGATCACGACCCAATCCTTGATCGTATTCAGCTGATGGGCGCGTGCCGAATTGGAATACAGCGCGGTGTAGTGCCGGTCATCACGGTGGGTGTGCAAAATGGGAAGCCAAGCGGTCCCCGCAGGATTGAATTTGAGCGGGGCGATCTTAGGTAGCTTGCCACGCTCGGCAAGCCGCCGATATTCGGCATCGACGTCCAGAAGCTCCGAAACCGGGACCGATTCATCGGCATCGGCCGGCTGCGGCGTGTCACTTTTGCTCGGCGCAGAGGGGTGTCGAAGTCGCTGGGCCAGGCATTCGGCGATCGAATGCACCCGCTTTCGTCCCATGCCGGGTACTTTCTCGAGCCGCCCGTCACCAACCGCGGCCATCAATTCCGGCAATGTTTCGATCTCGAGCTGCTCGTGGATCCGGTGCGATAACTCCGGGCCGACACCGGGTAACGTGGCAAAGATTCGCTCGGCGGCGTCTTCCCCGCGAAGACGATCGAGCAATGGAATGCGCCCCGTGCGAAGGTACTGCTCGATGACGTTCGCGATCGAGCGACCGATGGTCGGCAAGGCGACCAGCCCGCCGACTCCCTCGTCATCCAACACATCACGGACCGGGTACCGAAGTTCGCGCAGCGTCTTCGCGGCATTGACGTAGGCGTGGACGCGGAAGTCGCTGGCACCTTGATGCGTCAGCAGTGCGGCGATCTCATCGAGCCGGGTCGCAATCTGCTGGTTCTCGCCGGTACCATGCTCACCGCGCGATTCCACTTCGTCGACGGCGGTCGCGGGTTGGCTGGATTGAATTGAAATCATGCGATCCCCCGAAATGTGGCTTTCCATTGCCGAGATACGGCAAGACTTGTGCCGAAAAGTTCCATCGTCGCGGTTGGGTGTGGCAAATAACGTGCATTGTGGCGCGCTTTTTCATCGACAGGGGCCGTTTCGCCCGATGAGAGGCCTTTTCCCGCGTGCGGCACTCGGTTTGCTAGGATCCCGGGCTTAAGGCAGTCGGTTGGGTGAGGCGTTCGTTGGGCCAGCCACTTCTGCTGGAAGACGGGTTGGATTGGCTCCATTTCGCATGAACGTAAATCACTCGAGTTTTCTCGTCGCCTCGGCGGCATTTCTCTGCGCTGTGACACTCTGGGCCGAGCAACCCGGTCGGGCGCCGCAGCCTGGGACCCCTGGTGTTATCTGTTTGGAAGTCTTTGTGCGTGGAGATTCCGAGCTCTCGGCCCAGGCTTCTCAATTTGCCGAGGAATTGGCGGGTCGAACGCGTGGTTTGGAGGTTGTCGTTCATGACGTGCTGAAAGACCGCAGCGAGCTTTCGCGATTGTGGGAATTGTCTCGACAATCGGGTCGCGAAAAGCCAGTGGTTCCCGCATTTCATTGTTGCAACGCTCTCTACTTTGGCTTTACCAGCAGCGAAGAGACGGGACCGAAGATCCGGGACCTTTTTACGGTCGATCTGTACACACGGTCGACCTGTTCGCGCTGCAAGGCAGGGAAAAAATTCATCGCCGAGCAATTGGGCCCGCGCTGGCCCGCGCTCCGTTTTCGCATCTACGAGATCACTTACGATTTCGAGGCGCGTCGTCGCTACGAAGAACTCTGTCGATCGCGCGGACAGCTTCCCGGCTTGCCAACGCTCCATTTTGCCGGAGAGGTCATCATTGGATACCAGGGAGACGACATCACCGGCGGACAATACGAAAACTTGATCCGTCGGGTTTCAGGAGAATTGCCTGACCAACAGGATGCACTGCCAAATGACAACGACCTCTCACGCATGCGGTCGCGTTCCGAGGTGGCGGCGATCCGGCTCGTCAGCTTGCTGCAGCCGATGCAAGTGGACGAGACAGGTCTGCAGCCCCCGGAGGCGAATTCGCAAAGGCCACCCGAGCCGAGCTTCGAGGAGGTCCCTTTTTTTGAGGATGTTCCGTTGCCCGAGGAAGCTGGCGCAGCCGATACCGGCGAAGCGCAACTGATTCCGCAGGAAAGTCCCACCGAGCAACCATCCGATCTGATCAAGCTTCCGCTCTTCGGCGAGGTTCGCGTCAGCGACCTCGGATTACCGGTGTTCACATTCGCCGTGGGTTTGGTCGACGGATTCAATCCGTGCGCCATGTGGATCCTGGTGTTCCTGCTGTCGGTCCTGGTCAACATCAAGGACCGCGGCAAGATTCTCCTGATCGCCGGAACGTTTGTGGTGGTCAGCGGCGTCGCCTACTTCGCCTTCATGACGGCCTGGTTGAACGTGTTCATGCTGATCGGTTTCGCCCGCCCCGCACAGATTATCCTCGGCGTGATGGCAACGCTGATCGGCGTGATCAACGTGAAGGATTTTTTTGCCTTCAAGAAGGGGATCTCACTTTCGATTCCCGAGTCCAGCAAACCCGGTCTGTACCGCCGTGTCCGCGAGATTGTCTCGGCCGAGTATCTCTCGGCCGCCCTGGCGGGCGTGGTAGTGTTGGCGGTGATCGTCAACATGGTGGAATTGCTTTGCACGGCCGGCCTTCCCGCGCTGTACACGCAAATCTTGACGATGCAGGAGTTGCCGGCCTGGAAGAACTACGCCTATCTTGCTCTGTACATCTCCGCTTACATGCTCGATGACACGGTTCTGCTGACGATCGTGGTGGCCACGCTCTCGCATCGGAAACTCCAGGAACGCGAAGGTCGTTGGCTGAAACTCATCAGCGGGTTGGTCATTCTCGCGCTGGGAATCGTGATGATCTTCAAACCGAGTTGGCTGCAGTTGGGACAGTGACGACACATCAGGCCCCGCCCGTGCCCAGCTTTTCCATCTTTGTGATCCATTTCTTACGCCTGTTGTCTTCAACCGCCTCGACCATTCCAAACAGCGTTTCGCGAATCGGGCCAATTCCGCAAAAGCCGAGGATGTTCTTTTCCAGGCTCTTCAAGGAGTGGGCGCCGAAGTACCAACGATAGGCCAGTGCGGGCATCCCCATCGTGATCACGATCCGTGCCGAGCGGCCCTTCAATTTGCGTTCCCACTTGTTTCCCGGTCCGATCTCCATCGCGAAGTGGTGTCGAAACGACTGTTCGAAAAACGCTTTCAAGAGCGCCGGCATCGTCCCCATCCAGAGCGGGTAAATGACCACGAGATGATTCGCCCACTGAATTGCATTCTGTGCGGACTCGATCGACTCGCACACCTCGCCGTTTTGGAACTCCTCGGCGCTGCGCAGGATTGGAAAGTCGAGTTGTGCGACATCGATCATCTGGGATTCGTGTCCGCCGCTGTTACAACCCTGCTGGTACGCGGCGGCAAGCGCGTGACACAGATGTCCGCCCGCCGGGTCGGGGTGACCCTGAATGATCGTGATTCTCCGTTGTTTCATTTTTTTGACCGCGATGACTTTGGAAGAATGTCAATGATTTGATCGGCAATCTCTTCGGTGGCCTTATACGAGACGTCGATGACCTCCCACTCGTTCGCATCCATCAATTCACGTATTTCGCGCAACTCCGCCCGGATGTCCGGCAAGTCCGCGTAACTCGCGACCGGACGATGGCTGATGCGGTCCAATCGTGTCTGCCGGATCGATTCGAGATGGGCCGCGTTCATGGTCAGCCCGATCACGCGTTTCGGATCGAGACGCAGCAGCTCGGCGGGTGGATCGTGTTTGGGAATCAAGGGCACATTGGCGGCCCGGATGCCGCGCGAGGCGAGGTAAAAACAAGTCACACTTTTAGAAGTTCGCGATGCGCCGATCAGGGTCACATCTGCCTCCTTTAACTCTTGCATTCGCTTTCCGTCGTCGTGGGCGAGCGTGAAGTCGACCGCATCCATCCGATCGAGTTGCTCGCGGTGCAATTCGTACAACAGCCCCGCGCGGCCGCGAGGCACGGTGTCGAGATGGTCACCGAGCAGCGACAATGCGGGACCGAGTGCGTCGATGCAGGGGACACCCAACCGCCGGACCTCTGTGTCGACTGCGTGACGTACGCTTGGCACCACCAGGGAATGACAGAGCATGGCGCCCTCGGCCGCGACTTTTTCGATGATCTTCACCGCCTTTTTGACGCTCTTGACACCACTCTTGTAGACAATGTCGACTTCGTTGTCGGGGAACTGCGCCAGCGCGGCGCGAAGCAGTTGCTCGGCAGTGCGGCCCGTGCCCCCGGACAGAACCACAATCCGCGGTGCAGGTTTCGAGTGTGACTTGGCCATCGTTTTTCCGCCGCTACGAAAGAGCAGTCTGCGCACCGCGGACACCTGCAGACGGCATGCCGATCGAGAATCGTCGTGTAAATGCGCCCGATGCGCCGCGGTCTCCACGCTGTGTGCGGATACGCTCATTCTAAGTGCTGGCCCATGCAGCGAGCGGCTGCGGACTGCAGTTTTGGCGACTTGTAAAGCTTTTCTCGCGGGTGGCACAGTCCTTGCATCTCGCTGACTGCCCACTCGAGTATCCGGACATTCAAATCGCAGAGAGCCCTGCTCATGACCACCGCAGCTTCCGCGTCGACCGATTTCATTCGGTGGTTTGATCAAGTCGGGATCAAGGATGTCGCGCTGGTCGGGGGAAAAAATGCCTCGCTCGGTGAGATGTACCGCGAGCTGACGCCGCGCGGAATTCGAATCCCTAACGGATTCGCAACCACCGCGTTGGCCTACCGTACTTTTCTCGCCGACTCCGGATTGGACGAAAAGATCGCACAGATTCTGAGCGGCATGAACGCCGGCGACGTGGGAAGTCTGCAGCACCATGGTTTGATTGTTCGCCACTTGATTCTCGACACACCGCTGCCCGACTCGCTTTCTCATGCGATTGTCGAAGCCTATCACGAGTTGTGCAAACAGGGTGATGAGATCGCCGACGTGGCGGTCCGCAGCAGTGCCACGGCGGAGGATCTTCCCGACGCGAGTTTCGCTGGCCAACAGGAGACGTACTTGAACGTCCGCGGCCAGGCATCGCTGTTGGACGCCTGTCGCCGTTGTATCGCGTCGCTGTTTACCGACCGAGCGATTTCCTATCGGGCCCATCACGGTTTCGATCACATGCAGGTCGCTCTGTCGATTGGCGTTCAAAAGATGGTCCGCTCGGATCTGGCAAGCAGCGGAGTGATGTTCTCGATCGACACGGAAACAGGGTTTCGCAATGCGGTGTTGATCAACGCCGCATATGGGCTGGGAGAAAACGTCGTGCAGGGATCGGTCAACCCGGACGAGTACTACGTCTTCAAGCCGACGCTCGCCGACGGATTCCGACCAATTCTGAAAAAGTCGCTCGGATCCAAAGCGATGAAACTTGTGTACGACGTCGGCGGCAGCAAGATGACCAAGAACATTCCGGTCGCACCGGACGAGGCCTGTCGCTTCGCGCTTTCCGACGACGACATTCTCCAACTCGCTCACTGGGCATGCGAGATCGAAAACCATTACAGCGATCAACGCGGATCTTTTTGCCCGATGGACATGGAATGGGCCAAAGACGGCCGCACGGGCGAACTGTTCATCGTCCAGGCCAGACCCGAGACGGTTCAATCGAGGCGATCGAGTGCGACGCTGGAGCGATACCATTTGAAAGCGAGTTCGACGAGACTGTTGACCGGGCGCAGCGTCGGCGAAAAGATTGCCGCCGGTCCGGTCCGGATCGTTCGCGACATTCATGGATTGGCCGATTTTCGCGACGGAGAGATTTTGGTCACCGACAAAACCGATCCCGACTGGGAACCGGTGATGAAACGGGCCGCGGGAATCATCACCAATCGCGGCGGCCGCACGTGTCATGCCGCGATCGTCAGCCGTGAACTTGGGTTGCCCGCGATCGTTGGTTCTTTGAAAGCGACCGAGGTGCTCAGCGACTCTCGAATGGTCACGCTTTGTTGCGCCGAAGGTGATACGGGCGTTGTATACGAAGGAGAACTGCCCTTCGAGGTCGAGACGGTCGACCTCGCCGGGCTTCGCCGCCCGAAAACAAAGATCATGATGAATGTTGGCACACCGGACGAAGCCTTTTCGCTCGCGGCGCTGCCCAACGACGGAGTCGGCTTGACCCGCGAAGAATTCATCATCACCAACTACGTCAAGGTCCACCCGCAGGCACTGCTCGATTATGACCATCTCGATGAGGCTACCCGGGCGCAAATCGAAGAAGTCACGGTTGGTTACGCCGACAAACCACAGTTCTACATCGACCGATTGGCGGAAGGCATTGCCATGATCGCCGCCGCGTTCCATCCCAAAGACGTCATCCTTCGGCTCAGTGATTTCAAGACGAATGAATATGCCAACCTGATTGGCGGCGCCGCGTACGAACCGCCGGAAGAAAATCCGATGATTGGCTACCGCGGAGCATCACGCTACTACAATCCGCGGTTCCAGGAAGCCTTCGGGTTGGAATGCAAGGCGGTCCGGAAAGTGCGATCAGAGATGGGGCTGAGCAATCTGAAGCTGATGATTCCGTTTTGTCGCACCGTTGACGAAGGCCGCAAGGTGCAGGACGAACTGGCAAAGTATGGGCTGGTTCGCGGCCAGGACGGGCTCGAGCTCTACGTGATGTGCGAAATCCCCAGCAACGTGATTCTCGCCGATCAGTTCGCCGAGATCTTTGACGGTTTCTCGATCGGATCGAACGATCTGACGCAACTTACCCTCGGCGTCGATCGCGACTCGGAAATCGTGGCTCACGTCTTCGACGAGCGCAACGAAGCGGTCAAGCGCGCGATCACGTCGGTCATCAAGACGGCGAAAGCCAAGGGTGTGAAGATCGGAATCTGCGGACAAGCGCCGAGTGATTACCCCGAGTTCGCGGAGTTTCTGGTTCGTCAGGGGATCGACAGCATGTCGCTGACTCCCGACGCCATTTTGAAAACCACCGTCGCGGTGCTGGAAGTAGAAGACCGACAATTCGAGCCGACGTTCTAGGGCGCGCGATGAACAGTACGGAGACCGGCTCGTCGATTCTGTTGTGCAAATCCGTGCATCACCAAAACACGCGATCCGTTGCCGATCGAATCGCGAAGGTTTTGGGTGCAACGGTGGTTGATCCGGACGACACCGCGCCGACGCTCGTTGATGTCGATCTACTTGGCATCGGATCGGGGATTTACTACGGGCTTTTCCACCGATCGATTCGGCAGTGGCTGAAACGATTGCCGGAGAACGCGGGAGCCGGGCATCGTGCCTTCGTGTTCTCGACATCCGGCTTGCCTTTTCTCGCGCCGCTCTACCATCTTCCGCTCAGGCGGACGTTGCGGAAGAAGGGATTTGACATTGTGGGCGACTTCTGTTGTCGAGGCCACGATACGTTCGGCCCCTTGTGGATTCTTGGTGGTTTGAACCGAAAACATCCCGATGAAAAAGACCTTTGCCGCGCCGAACGATTCGCCGATCAGATCAAACGCGCATACTGATGCCTCGTGGTTGATCCTTCCGTCAAAAGGCCAACCCGTCGTTTTTGATTTGATGGAGAGATAGAGCGATGTTTCTGTTGGTTATTTCGGTCGTCGTGTTCCTGGCCCTGTCCGGCTTGATGGCCGCGGTGGATGCCGCCGTCTTGAGCGTGACTCGCCCCGAGATCGCGGTATTGATCCAGAAGCAGAAGTGGGGAGCCCGCCGGCTTCGCAGGGTGAAACAGGAGATCACGCGTTCGGTCGTCGTGATTGTGATTGTGACCAACACGATCAACGTGCTGGGTCCCATTCTCGTCAGCCGGCAAGCGTTTGACTTGTATGGCACCGAGGGGATCGCCGCGATCACTGTCGTGTTGACGTTAGGCACGATTATCTTTTCCGAAATCGTTCCCAAGGCACTGGGGGCTCACTACGCGCCGCTGATTGCCCGACTCTCCTCGCCCGCGATTCAGATCGGCCGGTACCTGCTTTACCCGTTGGTCATTGGCTTCGCCTGGTTGTCAAGACAGTTCACCAAGGGTACCCGTCATATCGGCACCGAGGCTCAGATTCGGTCACTGGTGCGAATCGGCCACCGCGCGGGCTACATCGAAAGCGACGAAGGCCAACTGATTCATCGCGCGTTCATTCTCAATGACAAAACGGCCGGCGAGATCATGACGCCGCTTGATCGCGTCAAGGCACTCGGGGCCGGGCTGACCATCAATCAAGCCGTGGCCGAGGTCCAACGCAGTGAGTTTTCGAGATATCCCGTCTTCGGAGATTCCATCGACGACGTCCAGGGGATCGCTTTGGGTCGCGATCTGTTCAAGGCGCTGGTGAACCAGTCCGCCGAGGCGTTGTCGTCCGTGACCCGACCGGCGGTGATCGTGGATGCCCGCGTCAAATCGGATGAGTTACTTGCCTTGTTCCGTGATCAACACGTTCACCTGGCCGTCGTCCAGGATCTCGGCAAAACCGTCGGCGTCGTCACCCTGGAAGATGTTCTCGAAGAACTTGTCGGAGAGATTGAAGATGAAAAGGACGTCGGTGCACCGATGTAGGTCGATGAAGGGATCAATAGTAAGGCATGTACGGGGTCGGTTGATACGCTTCGACCTGGTAGTGCGACTGCAAAAACGCGACCAGATCGATCAATTGAGCGATGGTCATTTCGTCGTTGTACAGCCTCATTTTGGATTCTCTATCGGTCGTGACTTCGTCCTCGGGATAGCCGAGCGCAAACCGGTGCGACGGGTTGATGATCGAAGTCACCAAGTCGCCGTACGTCCGCACCTGCGGCGTGACTCCTCCGAGGGCAACGATCGGTTCGGTTGTGTTGTCGAGTTTGTCGAATTCAACTCCCGATACGGTGTGACACGCATGGCACTGCAATTTGGCGAAGGTCGCTTTTCCGCGTTCGGCATCGCCATCGGGTAATGAAAAACCTTGGGAAGATTTCGGATCCGCGACGCACCCCGACGCGACCAGCCAGAGCAAGGCGATGGCGAGAAGCTTTGATTTCATGGCGAAACTCTCCCGATCGAATCGACGCTTTGCGTTAAACTGAGATGCAAACGATGTGCCGATCGCGATGTCGCCACCACGCACAACGATTCGAGTCACCGTCGCGCGAATCCGCACACTCGCACACATTCGCGAGATCCTCGGTCCCGTTTGAAGGTTCGATGTTTTCGGCATGCCCTTCGCGTATCTTGATATTGCATTTGCACATTTCCCGTTCACGCGACACCCGCTTTCCAAGAGTCACCCCGAGTCGAAACCATGACGGATCTTCCAAAACTGAAACAACCCTGGATGGTCGCGGTGTGGCCGGGAATGGGACACGTCGCCATCAGCGCCGGCTATTACCTGATGGCCAAGATGGGGATGCATTTGTTCGCCGAGTACCCTGCCGACGAACTGTTTGATGTCGAGAACGTCGAGGTCAAGAAAGGATTGATCGCCCCGGCACGGTTACCGCGTAATCGATTCTTTTCCTGGTCCGATCCGAACGGTCTGCGCGATATCGTTGTGTTCATCGGTGAGTCGCAACCGCCACTTGGAAAACATCTGTTCTGTGCAAATTTGATGGAGTTTGCCATGTCATTCGGCGTCGAGCGGGTTTTTACGTTTGCGGCGATGGCAACCAGCATGCGGCCCGAGCATCCGTCGCGAGTCTTTTGTGCCGCGACCGACGAGGCCGTGCTCAAAGAACTCCAGGAAGCGAAACTGCACACGGTAGATGACGGAAATATCGGCGGTCTTAACGGAATCTTGATTGGAACCGCCGCCGACAAAGGTCTGCCGGGCGCGTGCCTGTTGGGTGAGATGCCGCACGTCTTTACGCAGTTGCCCTACCCGAAAGCCTCGCTTGGCGTGTTGAGGGCTTTTTCCAAGCTTGCCGACCTCGAATTCGATCTCGGGGAACTGACTCAACAAGCCGAAGCAACGGACCAGCAACTCGCCGCGCTGCTCTCGAAGATGGAAGCGGCGATCGCCCAGTCGGAAGGCGAGGAAGAAGAATTCCAAAGCGAACTGTTCCAGGAAGATCAGATCGGCGCCGAGGACGAAGCTCGCATCGAAGAGCTGTTCGAGCTCGCCCGTGACGACCGATCGCGGGCGTACGAGTTGAAACGGGAGCTCGATCGATTGGATCTGTTTGCTGACTATGAAGATCGATTCCTCGATCTGTTCAAGAAGAAAGGATGAAGGGACACGATCGGTTTGGCGAAAAATCAGACGTCCGAGGCTTGTTGTTCTTGCTGCGGCAAGACGTTCACTTTCGACATCAGCAGCGCGCCGATGACGAAAAGCGGCAGTAAACCAAAGATCGCCCATCGGGAACTGCCGGTCCCGGCGACAATCGCGCCGAACAGGAAGGTACCGAGAAAACTTGTCGCTTTTCCCGATAGATTGAAGAGGCCGAAATACTGCGCGTTCTGGTCGGTTGGAATCATGATCGCCATCAACGACCGGCTGACCGATTGTGTCCCGCCGAGCACAAGGGCGATCACCACTGCCAACATCCAGAATCCGGTCTTGTGATGGACCATCAATGCCAGAAACAACACGCTGCTCCAAACCATCAGGCAACCGAGCAACGTCGACTTTTGTCCAAACCAATCGGCGCAACGACCGACGACAAGAGATCCCGGCAGCGCGAGGAACTGAATCATCAGAATCACCGCCATTAACTCGGCTTCGGGAAACGATAATTCCTGAAGGGCGAACGTGGACGCCTGGCTGATGACGGTTTGGACCGCGTCGTTGTAAAACAGGAAACTGAGCAGGAAAAACGCAAGCGGCAAGTTGCTTCGCAGACTGCGGAGCGTCCGCGAAACGTCCGCGACACTGGCTCGCAGTGATTGACGAAAACTCGTTTTCACGTGACCGCCGGACTGTCTGTCGCGCAGCACAAACAGCGCCGGCAACGTGAACAATGCCCACCACGATCCCATCAAGATCAAGCTGAACCTCAAACGGATCTCGGTGGTCGGCAACCCGATATGGCCCCCGAATTGAAGGATCATCATCGCGATCGCCAGAGCGATTCCGCCTCCGAGATAGCCCAGTCCGTACCCCCACGCCGACGCGGAATTCATTTGCTTTTTCGAAGCGATCTCCGGCAGGAATCCGTTGTAAACGCCCAAAGAAAGTTCGAGCATCAAATTGGCGAAAACAAACAGCCCAACCACCGCGACGTACATCCGCGGCGGAACGATGCCCATCAGGATCGAAGCGGCTGATCCAGCCAACGCCGTGATCGCAAGCCACCGTCGTTTGGCCGCCTGTGCGTCCGCAATCGCACCGACCACGGGTGACAACACCGCACCGAGGAACATCGACAAAGAAATACCCCATGCCCAAATCACCGCCCCGGTGCGCCCCCAATCCTCGACCGGAAAAACCACCCGCTGGATATAGGCGACCAACACCGTGATCAGCAGCGTTGTGTAGGCGCTGTTGGCCCAGTCGTACATCGCCCAACAAAGAATTTTCTTGTCGCGCAGCGGATGAACATGCGGAGTCGATTCATCCAAATGCTTGGGCATCGCAAGGCGAACAAAGGTGGAACGCGTGAACTATCCAGAAACAGCTTTCCCCACTGAAGCAAGGTCTGTGCCACTCGCCCTGACATCGTCAATGACAGGCTTTGTACGCAAGTTCATGTGCGCATCTGCACGCATCAAGTGCCCCTCGGGCCGTCACGGGCAAGCAGACTGCCCGTCGCGGTGGCAAATCGGGCAAATTAGCGTGGAGCGGCATACGGATTGCGGGTTGCCGGTACAATTGAGTTTTGTACCGGCGCACGGTCGTCACACCACCGCGGAGAACCAGTCATGTCGGGTTTGCATCCCAAAAAAACGATCGTTCCGGTCGACTTCAGCGATTTGTCGTTCGCCGCGCTCGAGCGAGCAGTCGAAATTGCCGGCGACAAAGGCGAAGTGCACGCGATTCACGTGCTGGCCGAATTGACCACGATGGAACCGGGAAACCTGTACGGCACGCTGACCGATGAAAGTCGGATTGAGGCGGTCGAGGAGTTTCTGCAGAAAAAAATCGCTGATCAAAAGTTTGCGCGCGTCAAAGTGCACGCTCTGTTGGGTGATGCGGGTCGCCAGATCACTTCTTTTGCCGAGCGCGAGGGGGCCGACCTGATCGTGATGCCTTCGCATGGCTACGGTTTTTTCAAACACATGTTGCTCGGGTCGGTTGCCGAGCGAGTCGTTCGTTTGGCGCATTGTCCGGTGTTGGTGCTGCGCTCCTGAGCGACGCTCGAAACGATTGGTCCAATGAAGAACCGGAGCAAATGGATTGAACGAATCAGCGTCGATGATTCGGTGTCCAAAGCCGCGCGTGTCACGTTGAAGTCCAGATTGGCCACAGTTGCACACTTCCTGAATCTTGCCGCCCGACACGCCGACAAGACTCCCGAGCACGTGCATCAACTCAGGGTCTCGACGCGCCGATGCGTTGCGGCCATCGACGTTTATGACGACGTGTTGCCGGGGAAACCGGCAAAGTGGTTTCGGAAACGGCTGCGCCGCATGCGCAAGGCCGCCGGTGAAGCTCGGGACCTTGATGTCTTGATGGAGCGATACGAGCGCGAAAGCGGTCCCTCGCACGCTGAGTTCATGCGCCGCGTGAAAAAGCGTCGGCGGAAAGTTCAACAGCCGATCATCATGCTGCACGAAGACCTGATCGCGACCGGTAAACTCAAGTCACGGGCGAAGTCGTTATTGAGATCGATTCGCAGGCTCGATTCCTGCCACGAAACAACCTTGTCGGATTGGGCGAAATCCCGATTCGCCATAACATCGGCGAGCTTTTTCGAATCGGCTGCACCAAAGGACCTGAAGGCTTTGCATGCTTTTCGCGTTCGTGGAAAGGATCTCCGCTATTCGATGGAACTGTTCGCAAATCTATTTCCACCCGATTTTCGACGCTCGGCGTACCCCTTGGTCACCCAGTTGCAGGCGAAACTTGGAGAGTTGAATGACCATGCGACCGCCTGTCGAATACTCGAAGCGTGGATGGCACGTGAGCCGAGCCGTGATCTTGCTGACTACCTCAGTGGGCTGATCGATCGCGAACGCGGACAACTCGACGAGTCCGTCTCGCGTTTTCGACATTGGTGGACGCCAGCCCTTGCCGCAGAACTGCGAGACAAGATGACTGTTGCATCCGAATCTGAGCAGCTTCGCTATGGCGTCTATCCGTGATCGCCAAATATCGGCCACGCCCGTCGGACAAGGCAATGCTAAGTGCACCTCAGTGCTGATGAAGTGATCAATCGTGCCATCGGCGTCATTGGTTGTCGAGTTCCGCTTCGATCCGCTCGGCACATACGGCGACAAGTTTCATGCAGCGACCGCTGATCTCGCCGTGCGGCTCGAATTGCTCGCCGGGAATCGCCCACAATGTGATCCGCGGCGGCAATCGGTCCAGCGACTTCGCGAGTTCCAACGTACGGGTGATATCGAACTGGTGTGAATTGGCCGCGCGGCAGGCGCGAGAGGCCTGCGAGATCGAGTGGTCGTAGCGTTGGACATCCTCGCCGGAATCACAGGCATCGACGATATGCAGCGAGTTGCAGCCATCCATCCAGTCCAAAAGATCGTGTGGCACGGATGCCTTCTTCAGCTGAGCCACCGAATCAAAGTTGCTTTTGGACAGCAGGTCGATCACATGCCAACCCGCCTGGTCATCTCCGTGACGGCTGCCGATACCGACGATCAGGCATGCCTGGGGATTCATTCGCGTTCGATCTCAAGTCGTAGGAAGTGCGAAGAACAACTGATGCAGGGATCGAAACTGCGAATCAGCTTTTCACATTCAAGGGTGACGGTGGCATCATCTTTTACAAGCAGGTCTGGCAGAAGCGTTCGCAGGTTTGCTTCGATCTGACTTTGGTTTTGTGAAGTCGGCGGTACGATCCTGGCATGCGTCACGCGGCCCGAGTCATCGATCCGATAACGATGGAACATCATTCCACGTGGGGCTTCGGTCGCTGCCAGCCCATCGCCGGCGCGAGGGTGGTAGTCCATTTTCGCCGGTGCGAACGGGGCGTAGTCTTCGATGATACTCAGCGCTTCTTCGTAGGCATGAACGACTTCCAGGGCACGGGCAATGATGGAACGATGGGGGTTGAAGCATGGCCACGATACGTTCACATCGTCGGCAAGTTGCCGCGCCGAGAGCGACAACCGATCGAGATTCAAGTTCACGCGGGCAAGCGGCCCGAGAAAGTACGGAGTGCCTTCGGGGATGCGGACTGCCTGGAGTGCCGTGCTGTGGGCGACCTGGCGTTCCTCAAAGTTCGCTTCGTACTGTGATGGTTCGATCGAGAGCCCTTGAGTGGAGACGATCTTCCCTTCGTTCATCGGGTACTCATCATCGTGGCGCAGCGCCACCATCTCGCAGGGCGGAGAGAAATCGGGGAAATCGAATCCGGCGATCCAGCGAGCCGTCTCGATCGCAGCGTCGAGTCCCCATTTGAAGTCGTCGACCAGCGCCGTCAATTGATCTCGCCGAGGCACACGGTAAAAGCCTCCCACAGCGACGTTGATCGGATGCACGGCTCGGCCGCCCAGCACTTCGAGCAGTTGATTGGCGTGTTTCTTCAGTCTCAGTCCACGGTTGACTTCATTCGGAAACCGCCGCGCGACTTCGATGCTGTTATGGCACCCGAAAAAGTCGGGAATATGCAACAGGTGAATGTGCACGCCGTGGCTCTCGATCCATTCACCACAATAAAGCAGCCGCCGTAGACGCCGAATCTCGGGTGTGATTGTCACGCCCAATGCTTGTTCAAGCGCGTGTATGGAGGTCATCTGGTATGCCACCGGACAAATGCCACAGATACGCGCGGTGATATCGGGCACGTCCTCGAGTGGCCGCTTGCGCAACAATGCCTCAAAGAATCGTGGCGGTTCGTAAATTGCCAATTCAACGCTCTCGATCCGCTCGCCGTCGATCCGCACGTGCAGCGCGCCTTCGCCCTCGACCCTCGACAGGGCGCCAACGTTGATCTTGCGTCTTCCATCGCCGGTCATGGTGCGTTGCCCTGGTCGAATTCCGGATCGACGCGATCGCCCTCGTCGCGGAAAGCTGGCGCATCGGCATTGAAATTCCGCAGCATCGAAACCAATTGCGGCGGCGCCACGCCAGCGTTGAGGTAGTGGTCGGTCAAGCCGGTGCAATTGGGTTGATCCGCTGGTCCGAAGCATCCGTAGCAACCACGATCATACGCCGGGCAAATCGCTCCGCATCCAGCTTGGGTCACGGGACCGAGACAGACCGTGTCGTGTGCCACCGCGACGCACACCGTGCCGCGCCGCTTGCAATCGAGACACACACTGTGTCTTGGCGTTCGGGGTGATCGCTGTTTCAAAAAGGCGGAAATGACGTCGAGCAGCTGGTGTCGATTGATGGGACAGCCACGCAGTTCGAAGTCAACCTTGACGTGCTCGGCAATTCCCTGAGAGGTAGACAACGTGTCAATGTATTGCGGTTCCGCGTAAACACATCGAAGAAACTCGTTTCGGTCGCCCCAATTCTTGAGAGCCTGGATGCCGCCCGCAGTCGCACAGGCGCCGATGGTGACGAGAAAACGTGAATCGGCGCGGACCTGTTGAATTCGATCGCGGTCCGCGGATGTAGTGATCGAACCCTCGACCAGGGCGATGTCGTAAGGCCCGGGTTCGACATGACTCGACGCTTCGAGAAAGTGCACGATGTCGACACGATCGGCGATTTCCAACAGCTCATCTTCACACGAGAGAAGCTGAAGTTGGCATCCGTCGCACGAGGCGAACTTGAATACCGCCAATCGCGGACGGTGTGAGGTGGTTGAATCTTTTGGCGTGGGCCTTGTCATGTCAAAGCTCCGGGACTCGCAAGAACTCGGCGACGCGGTCGTATTGAAACACCGCGCCATCCTTGCAAATGAATTGGGGACCCAATTGGCAATGCCCACAGAATCCAACGGCGCAATTCATGTTGCGTTCCAGGGCGAGGTAGACGTTCGACACCGGGATTCCCCGCCCAATCGCAACCTGTACGACGTATCGCATCATGACTTCGGGTCCGCAGGTCATCAAAAGGGTCGATTCGGGCGCGGGAATCGCGAGCCGATCGAGCGCGAGGGTCACGACTCCCACATGGCCACGCCACGCATCATCAGCGCGGTCGACCGTTGTCTGGACGTTCACGCCGTGGTCGGACCACAGTGGGTATTGGCTGGCATACAACAAGTCGGACGGGGTTCTAGCGCCCATCAGCAGGTCGACGCGATCGACGCGATCGCGATGTTGCATCAGCGACGTGACGACCGATCGGAGAGGGGCGAGTCCAATGCCGCCGGCAACGATCACAACATTCCACCGCACCGCGGAATCGCGATACAGGAGTTCCAACGGCCAGCGCGATCCAAACGGTCCGCGCAGACCGAGCGACATCCCCACCGAACCCTGATCCAGCGCACCGGTTACCGCGCCGACGCTCCGGATAGTGTGCCGCAGCAATCCTCGCTCGGATTGACCGCTGATCGATATCGCCGACTCGCCGACGCCGGGGACGTACAGCATATTGAACTGGCCCGCACTGAATTGAAATGCTCGTGCAAGATCGGCACTCGCGAACTCGAGGTCGTACGTCTTTACGCCTGGAGTTTCATCCACGATCCGGGAAATCTTAACCTGGTGCGTCTGCCAGGGGTCCTCGGAGCGAATCGATTGGAGTACGGAAGAGTCACTCACCGGATGGACTCGTCTGTCTGTCGTCTGAAATATTCGCAGGTACGCTGCACTCGGTGGGAGCTTCGCCGAGGACCGGAAGTGTGCGACGCGCAGCGGGTTGAGCCCGGATTGCGGCAACCTCTTCGGTTAAATCGATCCCGACCGGACACCACGTGATGCAGCGTCCGCATCCAACGCACCCTGATGTATCAAATTGATCATGCCACGAGGCAAGTTTGTGAGTCAGCCATTGGCGATATCGGCTGCGGATGTTGCTCCGCACCGGGCCGCCGGAGGTATAGCTGAATTCGAGGTTGAAACAGGAATCCCAATCTCGCACCCGGTCGACTTCATCGCCCGACAGGTCGGAGACCTCCGAGACGGTCGAGCAGAAGCAAGTCGGGCACACCATTGTGCAGTTGGTGCAGGCGAGGCATCGCTGGGCAACCTCGTCCCACCGCGTATGTTCGAGATTGTTCATTAACAAATCACGGATGCCGCTCGTATCCATTTGCTTTTCGATTTGGTCGACAGCTCGACGCCGATATGCCTCGGCGGACGCGATCGCCTGGGGCGTCGCCACGCGAAGATTCAGTCGTTGGGCAATCGATTTTCCCTTTTTCGTTCCGACCTCGACAATGAACCCGTCATCGACTTCGGTCAGGCCGATGTCAAAGCCGGATTCGCAGCGCGGTCCGGTGTCCATCGAAGTGCAGAAACAAGTTTTGGCGGCAACGGTGCAATTGACGGCGATGATCAGCGCCGACTCGCGGCGGGAACGATAGTCCGCATCGATGAACGAACCGCCGAGAAAAACCCGATCCTGAACTTCGATTGCGGCCAATTCGCAGGCTCGTACACCGAGCAACGCGTACTTCGGGGGCGGTTCGGATGGCGGAGTGAATTCCCAAGTCGAGTCTTCGCGCTTTGCACTTTGGACGGTGACCCTTGGTGGGAACAGAAACTGTTTCCACGAATGGGGACCCAGGTTGAATTCAAAGTAGGAATCGTTCCCCGTTTTCCGCAGCCGGTACTTGCCCGGCTCCTGCGATTCGCGCCAACCAAGGGGCAATTGATCCGTCGAATCGATTTCAGCGTAAACGATGGCCTGTTGGTCGACGGTCGGGCCGACGACGAGGAAACCTTCACCCTTTAGAACATCGATCAGCGACTGCAACTCCCGTTTTGGGAGCCAGGCCAATGCCTCTGTTTCAGTCGTTTCTGGTCGATCCACGGCGGCCGCCTCTCTAGCGATGAAAGACGTCAAGGAGTTGTAAGCGGGTCGCCAGTAGGCGCCGCGAAATCAGCTTCACCACTCCGAGCATGACGAGGTAGCCGACCTCGTAGCTCCGTCGGCAGAGGTTATCCAACTGTTCCGCCCGAAACGCGATCAAAGTTGCGTCGGCGGTGACCAGGGCGGAGGCCGTCATCGGAGCGTCTCCGAGGATCGCGGACCACGCCGGCAGGTCGCCCTGAACGACCGTCAAGACAGCTTGCTTTCTGCATTGCTCGGTCACCATCTCCAGAGTGATTGTGCCTGAGCCGACGAAGTACAGACGATCGTGCTGCTCACCTTCGCCGAACAGCACGGTACCCTGAGGAGCGGACACGAGCGTCGCGATTTCCGCCAATTGTTCGACCACTCCGGCGTCGGCATTTGCGAAGACGCTCAGCGATCGCATCAACCGGCCCACATCGCTCACGGCATCCCCGGCTGGTGTGAATTACTTGGAATAGACTTCCGCGATTTCGTCGAGAATCTTTTGTTCGTCGGCCGAGATCTTGCCAAAACCGAGCGTGCCCCCCGACGCTTCTGCCACGACCTTGGCCTGGCGCGTGATTTCTTTCTTCAACACATCGGCCATCGATGGCGATACCGCTGCGTTGAGGGCGGCCGCGTATTCCTTCCACAGTTTCCAAAGCGATCGCGGTGGGTGCTTGTGCAACCATGATTCGATCATTTGTAGCGCCGACGGCGTGTGTTCCAAGCCGCGCTGCAGCGCCGCGCTCATCACCGCTTGTCGTTCGGCGGGAGTGACCGTGCCGTCGGCCCACGCGATGAAGACGGTCGGGACCAAAGCCATCGCGGCCAAAGTCGGCGCCTCGAATCCGGCGTCGAGCAAATGATCGAGCAGTTCCTGATTCTTAAAGCCGGTTGCTGCGGCGAGGTGCTCCCGCGCCGTATTCCGCTCCAACGACTTCCGTAAATCCTCTCGAAGCTTCTCGTCGACGCGGTGAAAAAACTCGTCCTCGAGCGCCTGGCCTCGTCGGTGAATGGCATCGGGTTCGTTCATTTTCAACTCCGCAGGGATACAGCTCGCCGATTAAATCGACAATCATCAATGTTCTGTGAGCAACCGGTGTGCCCAAGCCGCCGTCGTAACGCCCGCCATCGGGTGATCGGTCTGTTTCGCAGTGTAACGTGCCCAGATGGCGCGTGTAGGGGGCGCAATTCGTGAGGGAAATGTGCAGGATTATTATCTGGTTTTGTGCAGATCCGCACAGCGGGTCACAGCGTCTGTGGCATCCAATTGACGAGCCTTCGTCCGCGAGTTGGCAATCATGGCGTGGATCCTGGTCCCTTCGACCGGGCACCGCTCTGGATTGGTCTCTGGCTGATCGGCGAGTGCAGCGGAAATTCGATCACATCAACCAGGAAGTTCTCGAGCTCGCGGAGATGTTCGCCCGTCGCGGTGTGAATGATCACCGAACGGTTACGATCGACCGCTTCCACTTTGTGAACGCCGTGGCCGAAATGCTTCAATCGCTTCCTCGTTTTCGAGGCTCCAAGCTTCACATAAAGTCGCTGTCGCTCTGACGCTCGCATGGTTGTTGGACCTTTCTCTCTAAGCTCATCTTAACCGAGGCATCACCACGTCAGAAATCGGCCCGCGGACATAGCCATTTTGCGGGTGATGGCCCTCTGGCATCGACGCTCCGGATGTCCCGAGCCATACTTGTCGTTGCGGCCAACCGCGGCACCATCGAGCACGTTCACTTCGGATCCGAGCATGGACAAATTTCTTTTGCTGCAAGTTCGCAATGAGGACGACTCGATGCGCGACCAGGAGATCGATTGCTTCGCCCGGGCGCTGAATTGCAGGGCCGACCAGATTCGCGTTTTCGATTTGCTGTCGGGCGTACCGACCGTCGCCCAGCTCGACCAGGTCGATGTTGTTTTGCTCGGCGGAAGTGGCGACTATAGCGTTGCCGAGGGAGGCGATTGGATGCCGCCGGCCCTCGAGGCGATGCGCGAGTTGTATGATCTCGCAAAGCCGACGTTCGCGTCATGTTGGGGTTTTCAAGCGATGGCCAAAGCGCTCGGCGGTGATGTGGTCACCGACATGGATCGCGCGGAACTTGGCACCGTCGAAGTCGAATTGACCGAGGTGGGGCGCGGCGACCCGCTGTTTGCGCCTTTGGGCGACAAATTTCTCGCCCCGATGGGACATCAGGATTGCGTTGTCCGGTTGCCGCCAGGTGCGAAATTGTTGGCGTCGTCGCAAAAAGTCGAGAACCAGGCGTTCTGTTTTCCTGACCGCCCGATCTACTGTACCCAGTTCCACCCGGAGCTCAATCGTGAGGCGTTGTTGCAGCGTGTTCATGCCTACCCTTGGTACGTCGAGACGATCACCGGCCAATCACTCGATGACTTCGCGGCGACGTGCCAGGAAACGATCGAGACCAACCGATTGCTGGCCCGCTTCGTGCACCAGCTTCGCACGACCGCCGGTCGAAATTGATCGCCCGTGGACTCAGGCGTCGTCGGATTGCGCCGAGGTCGCCTGGACCATCAGTTCGATCCCCGGACGCATCGCGTCGCGCCATTGTTGTTCGAGCTCGGGTGTGAATTGCGGATCGTGTTTGGCGACGGCCTCGCACAGCGCGTCGAGCCACATCTCATACATGTTCGGTGGGATGCGCAAGTCGTGGTGGCGATGTCCGAGCCGCACGATTTCATCCTTTGCTCCGGCCATCCCCATCTCGAAACAGAGCATTTCGAGCAGTGATTCCCGCAACATCAGTTTTTGGTGCTTGAAATCAGTGCGCGCAAATTTCTTAGCGATTTCGGGCGATTTGGCCAGAAAGATCTCGTAGAACGTCTCTACGAAATCACCCTCGGCGCGGCATCGGTGATAACTGGCGGTGACTGCGTCCATCGGATAACTGCTTTCTTGGGCGGACATGTCGGCCGGTATTCCGCCCGTAATTCTAGGCACGCCCGGCGGAGATTGCAGCCGCCACCGCTGTCTGGCGGGACGTAGAGACCCACAGAAGCGTCAAACGATCGACGAATGGGCAAAAAGCTGAAATAATGGAACCCAGCACAGATTGTCCATCACACCCCAGCAGAAACCCACTCCAATACGCGGATCCCCATGAACTCGCTGCAGCAACTCAAGCAACACACCGTTGTGGTCGCCGATACGGGTGACATCGATGCGATCGCCGAATATAAACCTCAAGACGCAACGACCAATCCGTCACTGCTGTACAAGGCGGCCCAGATGTCGCAGTACCAGCATTTGCTCGACGAGGCGATCGCCTACGGACAATCCATAGCGAACCGGGAAGAAAGTCTGATCGATGCGATCATCGACAAGTTGTCGGTGACATTCGGTTGTCGAATTCTGGAGATCATCCCCGGTCGTGTTTCAACCGAGGTCGACGCGCGATTGAGTTTCGATACCGAGGGAACGGTCGCGAAGGCACATGAATTGATCGAGTTGTACCGAGAAGCGGGTGTGTCATCCGATCGCATCCTGATCAAGATCGCCAGTACGTGGGAAGGAATACGCGCGGCCGAGCGACTCGAAAAAGAAGGCATCCATTGTAACTTGACCTTGTTGTTCGGATTCGGCCAGGCGATTGCGTGTGCCGAAGCGGGCGCGACCTTGATCAGCCCGTTTGTGGGCCGGATTTATGACTGGTACAAGGCCGACCGGGGAGTCGACGACATTCCGATCGAGGACGATCCCGGCGTGGAGTCGGTCACGCAGATCTTCAACTACTACAAGCGTTACGGTTACAAGACCGAGGTGATGGGGGCGAGTTTCCGCACCAAGGAACAGGTGATCGCGCTGTGCGGAAGCGACTTGTTGACGATTTCACCGGCGCTGCTCGGCGAGTTGGCCGCTAGCGACGCGCCGGTCCCACCACGACTTGATGCAGCAGCGGCCAAGGAGATGGAGATCGAGCAGGTCGAGATGAACGAGATCAAGTTCCGATGGATGCTCAACGAGGACGCAATGGCAACGGAAAAACTGGCTGACGGAATTCGAGGGTTCACCGCCGACCTCGACAAGTTGCGAAGCTACCTCGCCCAGCGAATGGAAACCGCCGCCGCCTGAATGGGCCCAGCCGTCGGCGCGGCACCGTCAATGGGTCTCGCCGGTTGATTTGCGTCGACCGGCGCTGCCGACTCGCTTGGTTTGCAGACTTCCACCTCCGACATCGTTTCGATTGATGCCAAACCCATACCGCTCCAGCGGCTCCAGCTATATCTCCAACAACGCAGATCACGAATTCGCGCGACGGATCGTGGTCGGCGTGGCGTGTTTCATCGTTGCCCAATCGGCCGGCTTGATGGTGCTGCAGTACTTGCTCTACGGCGCCGTGCCGGGCGTGACCGACTTGATTCGATTCGGCTTGACGGTTTTGCTCGCCATCGGCCTGTTTGCCGGCAGCAACATCGCGCGGTACTTGACCATGCTGTTTTACGGGATTGCTGCCGTGATGTCGGCACTGGCTCTTCCGGGCGTTTATCACAACAGCCCAGTGGTGATGACGCTCGTGATCGGCTTGCTCGTTGTGGCCAACGCGGCGATTCCCGTGCTATTGAAAGCTCCGCCCGGGATCGACGACCAATTCGCTTAATGGCCTGCCGCACTTTCAAAGGAAACGGGATTCCATGCTCGGCGCCATCGCTGGTGATATCATCGGTTCTTACTACGAGGCGTTTCCCACGAAGGAAATGGACTTCCCGCTGTTTCCCGAAGAGGGTCGGTTCACCGACGACACCGTTCTGACGGTCGCGGTCGCCGACTGGATTTCAGGTGGTGGCGATCTCGTGGACTGCTTCCACGACTATTTCGCGGCATACCCGCAAGCCGGATTCGGGATGTCCTTCACGCGCTGGGCCGGATATCGTCAGCGAGAACCCTACAACAGCTGGGGCAACGGTTCGGCGATGCGGGTCAGCCCCGTTGCGTTCGCTTTCGACTCACTCGAAACAGTTTTGTCCAAGGCAAAGGAAACCGCCGAAGTCACCCACAATCACGAAGAAGGGATCCGCGGTGCGCAAGCGACGGCGGCCGCCATATTCCTGGCCCGGGATGGGAAAGATAAAGGCGAGCTCAAACAATACGTTCAAACACACTTCGGTTACGATTTGAACCGAACGCTTGCGGAGATCCGCCCTGTCTACTCGTTTGATGTGTCGTGCCAGCGTTCAGTACCGGAATCGATCATTGCTTTTCTTGAATCAAGCGATTACGAACACGCCGTCCGAAACGCAGTCTCACTCGGCGGCGATGCAGATACGATGGCCTGTATCGCCGGTGGCATCGCAGAAGCATATTACGGTGGCGTGCCGGAGGAGATACGCCGCAAAGCGCTCGAATATCTCGACGCAAGGCTCACGAAAACGATCAACGCGTTTCTCACGCGGTTCATGGACCGTGCGTAGGCATCGGACACAAGTTTTTCCAGCGATGGAACTTCGGTCTACCACGACGCCTGCAACCATGTTCCTGCTACTGACCGGCGGCGGCCACCAGCACGAGCAGACCGAGGACAAACAGGACACAGAGTCCGATCACCAGGATGAACTTGGCGACCGACCACGGCGCCTTGCCGACGACCAGCCGACCGTCCTGGCCGCAGATCACCACCCGGTACAACTCGTTGCGATAACGGTACGCCATCACGTAAGCGGGAAACGACAACCGACGCGTGACCAGCTTGCGGACGACCACCGAAACATTCACCTTGCGAAACCGGGTACCCGGAATCTCGGCCTGCTTCACGCGCTCGGCGGCCAGGTTCCGGATCGCCCAGCCGACATGTTGCCGGGCCTGGGACCGTTGCAAGTCGAACTGTTCGATTGTCGCGGCCTCGGCGCCCTCCGGATCGCTGCAAGCGGAAGCAAGGTTCATGCCGGGCGTGATCACATTCACTTCCGCATCAGTCAGGCCACGCGAGGCGGAGACCAAAATGTCGTCAAACACCAAACGGTTCTGGCCCGAGTGCGGCGCCCAGTCGGATCGGTGCGAACCAGCATTGGAATCGGCGCTCCAGCTGATCCACGCATCGGCGTCGAAAACCCAGGCCACCCACCACAACGGTTTGAGCTGTTCCAGCCGGGCCGAAGCGAGCAGGTCCGAAGGCCGAAACCAGCCGAGCGAGGCGAGCCAGCGCTGCAGAGACGCTTGCGCATCAGTCGCATCGAGTGTGAAGGGCAGGTAACCGTCGGTCTGCTCCATCGGGTCCTGGATCGTTTCAATCTCGACGACGTCGCCACAGAACGCGCACGACGGCGCGCGGTGTTTGGGGTCGTAGGCGACCGCGGCGCCACAGCCTTTGCAGCGCAGCACCTGGATCGCCGTCTTCCTGACGACTGACAACTGGAACGGTGCAGCATGCCCGCAGATGAAACATCGCAGGTCGTCGGCATCGAGCGGCGTTTCGCAGCGCTCGCACACCAGCAATTGGGTTTCCGTCTCCATCCTCACCCCTGCGATGCAAACAGAATCAACAGGATCAAGACACCGACGATAGCCAATGCGACCAGCACCGCCGCGGTGACTTTCACCGCCGAGACCGGCACCTTGCCGCCGACCCGGCCGGTCTGGCCGTTGACCAGGATCTGCAACGGGGGACGATCGTCGGCGTAACGCAGCGCAAAGGTCCACACCGGCAGCAATACCAATTCGATCACCTCCTGCGACAGCCTCGTTTGGTACTGCAGATTGCGGAACGAATCGCCCGGCATGAATCCATTCAGCATCCGACCGACGTTCTGCAGACTTTCCTGATTGGCGTACTGCAGACATTCCTGGCGACCGCGTGACGGTTCTTCGGCGATCCATCCGGAAATAAAAGACGGTGCGTACCGTCGCAGGGCGCGCAGATCAAACGGTTCGATTTCCTGCAGCGCGTCATTGCCGACACCGCGCGAGGCCGTCACGATCACGTCGATCATGTAACAGGTGTGCCGGCCACTCAACGGTCGCCATTCGGTCCGGGTCACCGTGCGGGTTCGCGTCACTGTTTTCCCGTCGGCGCCCGTCGTCGTGTAGGTTTCGGTCTCGGTGTAATTCTCGCCAATGCTGGCCGAGTAGTCCGAGTTTGCCACAGCGCCGTACAGGTAAGCCGGCAGATAAACACCGCGCGTCAGTTCGGGGACGGCACGTTTGAAATCGGAACGGGCAAAAGCGTGGCTACCGGCGACCCAGCGGCGAACGGCGGCGACGGCGCGCTCGTGATCGATGGCGAAACCGATCACAAAGGTGGGCGACGGGCGATCGGGCAACGGAGGCCGCTCGACGATCGACGGCGATGCACAGAACGGGCAGGTCGCGGTGCGCAGGTGCGGCTCGAGCGAAATCGTCGCGCCGCATGACTGGCACGATATCTCCAACTGGTCGGCGGTCGGGGAAGCCAGGTCTGTCACCACAGGTTTGATTCGGGAATCCAGGTCGAGGGGCGAATTCGGATCCGGCCACGGAATACGACACCATACACCGCGCACCACACGTACCAAGGCACACACTCGCGGAAAATCGGGCGCCGGTGAACACAATCACAGGTTTTTGCACGCTCGCATCTTCACCTCTCGCCGAAGTGCAATTCGCCTGCTCACCCGTGTCAAATGAAGAACTCAATGGTTCGCTGCGAAGGCTGTCATCGGGTTCTCGGACGAGCAAAGTGAAGTCGGTTGCAGCCGTGGTGCCCCATAGGGTGTCCATCAGAGATTGTTGGACACATGAAGACAGGGCGCAAGTCCAAAAACACCGCAAAACCCAGTGCCCAGGGCGGGACTCGAACCCGCACAGCCGCATTTGGCCGGGGGATTTTAAATCCCCTGTGTCTGCCAATTCCACCACCTGGGCGTGCGCGTTTAATCTAAAGGGATTCAACCGCTTGACCTACCCCCGAAGCAATCGACGCTGCAAGGCGGAGCGGCTATGCCGAGGCCGGGTTGGCGAACGGTTCGATCGCCTCGATCAGCGCGGCGACCTCACCTTCGAGCTCGGGCAACGCCTCGGCTGCCGTCAACAGCTCGCCGGCGCGGCCTAACTTTTCAATCCTTCGCGCCATCTTGACCACTCGCTCGGCGGAAAAGATATCGGCTGAACTCTTCAGCGTGTGCGCCCCACGTTCGACCTGGACCGCATCTTGTTTGGCCAATCCCTCGCGGATGTCACCGAGGATCTTGGGGCATTCCTCCATCAGCAGCTGGGCCAGCTCTTTGACCGCTTCGGCGCCACCGGGCATGCGGGATTGCACCGCGTCCAGGTCGACAATGACCTCCGCCGTGCCGCCGCCGGACCCATCACCATGATCGGAACCATTACCGCCGGCGGAGTATTTCGCCAACGTCTCGATCAATTGTTCCGAGTCGATCGGCTTGGAGATGTATCCATCCATCCCGACCTCCATGCATTTCTCGCGATCACCTTTCATGGCGGCTGCGGTCATGGCAAGGATGGGCAGATGTCCGCCGTTTTGTTTCTCGTGCTCGCGGATCGCTGCGGTCGCCTCGAGTCCGTCCATCACCGGCATCTGAACATCCATCAACACCAGGTCGAACGACGCGTCACCGCGGGCCGCCTCGAACGCTTCGCGCCCGTTGTTGGCGACGGTGACGGCGTGACCGAGGGCCTCGAGCATTCCGACCGCGACGCGCTGATTGATCACACCGTCTTCGGCCAGCAGAATATTGAGCTCCTGTTTCTGCTCGGCCTGCTCGAGCCCCGAAACCTGTTTGCGGCGTTCCCCGGCCTCGCCGGTTCCAATGACGTCCAACAGCGTATCGAGCAACTCGGACTGGACGACCGGTTTGGTCATGTGCCGGACGATTCCCAAATCCCGGCACCGGTCGACGTCTCCCGGGCGAACTCCCGACGAGATCATGATCATCGTGCAAT
>JAHELS010000282.1 GCA_024644085.1 Rhodopirellula sp. | reverse complement strand
GCCTTCCGGATCGGACTCGGCGCAGCAAAGTGATTGCTTTGCCATCCACAACTCCACAAGTCGACGCAGATCATCTGTGGTCAAATCTGGCATGTCGATTGGCGTGACCAGGCAGGCCGCGTAGCCATGATCTTCCGCGAATCGGAGCGACGCCGCGATTCCGCCCGCCGGGCCTCGATGCGGCGTGCGGTCGACAATCGTTTCCACATCCATGCTCTCAATAGTCGCCGCACCGGAAACACATGTCTGCCCGCAGAGTCCGGACAGGCGTTCAATGGCGTGACTGAGGAACGTCCCGCCGGCCGGATGCGGCAGAGCCGACTTGTCACGGCCCATTCGTGTTGATCGTCCCCCACACAGGATGATGCCCAACAGACGATCGTTCATTTCGATCGCACCTTCATGATGACGCTTCCTTTTCGAGCACGTCTTCGACCCACGATCGGGCTCGCATCATGGTGGGAAACCCGATCGTCGGTGCCGAAACCAGCGCGACATGGCGCAGCTCGCCTGGCGTGCAACCTGCCTCGAGCGCTTTTCGACAATGCGAGTGGGTAGCCCCTTCGAGCCCTGCACCGATCGAGATCGCTAGCTTTACCAGCGAAATCTCTCGCTCCGACAGCGGACCGGCCAAGCGGGCCGCCAGACCGAACGATTCATACGCCTGCATGAACTCGGGATGGGACTCGTGCATCTGCTTGTAAGGCTTGGGAATCATGTGTGGATCTCAGTTGCGGAGAAGTGGTGGTTTAGTTTTCGTAATCCTGCGAGCGGTCTTCGTGCCGATTGGTTTCCCCGCGGACCTCATCCAGGCGAATCGAATGGGCTCGATTGATTGCTTCGACCAAAGACTCGATCGTATAGGGGTCGGCCTCGGCCGAGACATCGAAACCGAGTGAAGCGACGGTCTTGGAGGTGACGGGGCTGAGGCTGGCGATTTTCATCCGGCTCATCGATTTGCCGAACAACCTCGCCGCGTTCTCCGCCGACGCGCTGCTGGTAAGAGTGATCCAGTCGATGCGACCGGTACGAGCAAGGTCAATGATTTCCGGGTTTGCCTGGTCCACGTCGCTGTGGTCATAGGCAACAACTTGCCTGACATCGGCACCTGCGGAAGCAAGCTTTTCGGCAAGGACGTTGCGACCACGACTGGCGCGAATGAGCAAGATTCGCTTCCCATTGGCGTCTGGTTCGAGTGCGCCGGCGAGCGATTCGGCGCGAAAATCGCTTGGAACCAGATCAGCACACAGATGGTATTCGCCGAGGGTGTCGGCCGTCTTGCTACCGACCGCAGCGATCTGAACGCCGGAGAGACGGCGGACATCTCGTTCGATTTGCAGCATCCGGTCAAGAAAAAACCGGACACCATTGTGACTGCAAAAGATAATCACGTCATAGCGGCTGAGTGAATTGATTGCATCATCAATCGGTTGCCAATCTTTGGGCGGATTGATCTCGATCACGGGTTGAATCAACACCGTCGCACCAAGATCCCGCAGTGGTCCGGCCAGCGGTTCGGCCTGGTCGGTCGGGCGCGTGACCAGGATTGTCTGGCCATGTAAGGGACGCCGGTTCACCCAGTTCATGGTTTCAGCCAACTTCGTCACTTCGCCGAGAATCACAATTACAGGTGGACGCAATTTGTTGGACGGTGTCAATTGCGCGGCGACTTCGTCCAATCGACAGTGAATCGTCTGTTGGTCGGGAAGACTGCATCGTCGAATGATTGCCGCAGGCGTTTCGGGGCTCTTTCCGGCGTCGATCAGCGCCGAAGTCCAAACGCCCGCCGTCGTCACACCCATGTAAATCACCAGCGTACCCGGAAAGTGGGCCAACGCGTTCCAGTCGAGTGCCGATTCCGGTTTCCCCGGTTCCTCGTGACCGGTCACCAGCGCGACGGCAGAGGCGAGTCCACGATGAGTAACCGGGATTCCGGCGAAGGAACCTGCAGCCAACGCGGCGGTAATTCCGGGGACAATCTCGAATGGGACTCCCGCGCTGCGGAGGGCGCCGACCTCTTCGGCTGTGCGGGCGAATACCGCCGGATCGCCTCCCTTGAGACGGGCGACCCGCTTGCCCGCACGTGCATGACGAAGGATCTCGTCAATGATTTCCTGTTGTGTCCATATCCGGCTCTGCCCGTGCTTTCCGACACAAATCTTTTCAGCGTTGGGGGAATGGGAGAGAAGTTCGCGATTGCTGAGCCCGTCGTAAAGGACCACGTCGGCCCGGCCGAGCAACTCGGCCCCGCGTAGCGTCAGCAGGCCGGGATCGCCCGGTCCGGCACCAATCAGGAAAACAAAGCCTGTCATATCCCGCATTTTGCGCTTGTTGAATCGACTCTGGACAGCGGGCCAAGGGATCGCCATACTGCTTGGCCCGGAAAATGTTCCTTTTTCAGACCCCACGACATTGACGCCCCTCGGCGTCCGATCCAGGCATGCCCAACACTTCCAGCTCAAAAAAGCGACTCCGTCAGAACGAAAAACGACGCATTCACAATCGATCCCAGAAAAGCAATATGCGGACCCAGATTCGACGGGTACGTGAAGCAGTCGAAGCGGGCGATAGCGAAAAGGCGCAAGCCGAGTACATCATCGCTCAAAAGAAGATTGACCAGGCCGCCGGCAGAAATTTGATCCACAAGAATGCCGCGGCAAGAACCAAAGCCCGGTTGGTGAAATTGGTGAAGACGGCGAAGTAGCGGGACGTCACCCTGTCGCGGATTGAACAACCACTCGCAATGTTGCGAGTGGTTTTTTTTGTGCAAAGTAGCCATCTCACTCCGCCGAGATGTGGCCCGACGAATCGGATGGCTTTGCGTCTGCCATGTGATCGAAGTCAAGTAGGGTGTGTGCTTGCACGCACCAAGAACCTGAACGTCGTTTGTCGCGGTTGCTGTTCACGTCTGGCTGGACCTGTTGTGTGGCCACATCCAACGTGATGGAAAGTCAAGAGGCACCACTCCCTGGTGCGTGCAAGCACACACCCTGCAAAAGGTGAGCCTCTGCCGGCGACTAAAAAACCAATCCTGCGTCTCCGAGCCGTTTCTTGGTCTCGGCCATCAATGCGTCTTCGTCGGCTTCGGTTTCCGCCACGTACGTCACGCTGAATCTCAAGTAGGCACCCGCGTCGTCCCAGGGCACGGTGACGATTCCAAATTGTTCGATCAGATGCCGCGTGGCGTCCTCGGCGGCGGTAAACTTCTCGCCGCCCTTCGTTCCCGATGGCGACTTCGTGTACAGGAAATAAGTTCCGCCCGGCACCTCGCAATCGAACCCACACTCCCCGAGGGTGGCAACCAGTTTCTCCAATCGACGGCGATACTTGGCGTTGATTCGTTGGGGTATCGAATCATCATCGAGCGCGGCGGCGGCCGCTTTCTGAGTCGCTATGAATTGCCCGCTGTCGCTGTTGTCCTTGACATCGGCGAAAGCGGAAACGATTCGCTCGTGTCCGCACACGAATCCCATCCGCCATCCGATCATGTCATAGCCCTTGCTCATCGAGTGGACTTCGACACCGACGTCGATTGCACCGGGAGTCTGCAGGAAGCTGAGCGGATCACCATCGAAGGTCAGCAGGATGTGGGCGGCATCCTGGACCACCACGAATTCCTTGTCTTTGGCCAGTGCCACGACCTTTTCAAAAAACTCTGGTGTGGCCGTTCGCCCGGTCGGCGAATTCGGGTAGTTGATCACCAGCATCTTGGCGCGGCGGTAGATGTCATCGGGGACGGAATCGAGATCAGGAATGAAGTTGTTTTCGGCCAGGAGCGGTAACTTGAATACTTCGCCGCCGTAGTACCGGGTGTGCGTGCCAGCCACCGGGTATCCCGGAACTGTCATTAACGTCACGTCGCCGGGATTGATAAAGCATGCCGGCAACATCGCGTAGGCCGGCTTGCTCCCGATACAGTGGTTGATCTGCGTGACCGGGTCGAGCGAGACGCCGAATCGCCGCTGCATGAATCGGGCGGCCGCTTCCTTGTATGCGGCAACCCCGTTGTCGGCGTAGCCCCGGTTTTCGCTCTTGTTGATTTCGACACCCATCACGTCGCGGACCGATTGATCGACCATCGAATCGTTTTCGCCGATTCCAAAATCGAGAAGTTCGCGATCGGGATGGTCGGCCAGCGCCTTGCGCTTGGCACGCTTGATCTTCTCGAACTTGTAGATCTCCGTATCCTTGCCGTACATCGCACCGCCGATCCGGTCGGCGAACAATTGTTGAAAGTACGGATCAGCGGAGGCGGAGCTTGCTTTGGTTGCGGTAGACATGGGGGAGAGCAGGGAAGGGGATCAAATTGTCAGAATCACGAAACACGACTCAGGTTACGTTTCGCTGGGTTGAATCGGCAAGGGTGTCAAGATTTGACACGGTGGGGACCTTAGGCGGTCGGGGGCTGCGGCTCAACAGGCGAACGAGTATCAACGTACCGACGGCCCCGAATCCGGCGGGCACCAACGAGGTCGCCAAACCAGCCAGTTCAAATTCAGAGAAGATCGCAATTGGCATGAAACCGCTGATCAACCCGCAGAGCGCCGCGAAGACATGCATCTGGCGCGGTCGCCATCCGCGCGAAAGCGGTACCACCGGTGCGCTCAAACACATGATCACGACGACCGTGGGCAGTCCGAAGACCGCGGCGATGATTGCACCGTAGATTACTCCGCCCACCGCGAGGGCAGCGATTCCGATCAACGAGTTGACGCCGGCTCCTTGAAGACCACCAAGAATGCTGATGAATAACCCGAGTGACAGACCGAACAGGGCGCCGGAGCAGATCACGCTGACGAGCGTCAGCAGAACGACGCGCGGCGTCCCCTCGAGACGTTGGGCCTGATCGGAATCGTCCTCAATACGCGCGAAGGAAACCGACTCGGTAAGACCGCTGGGCGCATAAGGGTTGAAATCGGCCGGATCGGTCATCGTTTCACTTTCGCGTGGGCTCGCTACAATTCTAACGGCTTTCTGTTTGCTTTCCGACGCCACAGAGTCCCTCTCCGACGCCACAGGGTCCCATGACCGCTGCTGAAAACCGTGACGATGTCGATCCCATGCGGGCTCGGTACGAAGAATTGGCAGAGTTGGCGGGATCACTTGCGCACGAAATCAAGAATCCACTTTCCGTGATTCATATGAATATCGACTTGCTGAGCGAGGATCTCTCGGAGATCGATTCGCCGATCAGCCGTCGATCGCTCGACCGGGCCGATATTGTTCGCGGACAGTGTGAACGGATGGAGGCGCTATTGCGCGACTTTCTTCGTTACACGCGGCTTCGTGACATCGATCTCGTGCCCGGAAATTTGAATGACCAGGTCGTGACCGTGCTGAGGGCGTACCAGGCCCAGGCCGACGCCGACCGGATCGACGTGAAGAAGTACCTCGATCCCGATTTACCGGCGATCCTGCTGCACAGCGATTCGCTGCAGGCAGCGCTGATGAATCTGGTCAAGAACGCGCTGGAGTCGATGGACGACGGCGGTCAGTTGGTGGTCCGCACCTACATCACGCGCAAAAGCGTCGCGCTCGATTTGATCGATACCGGCAGCGGAGTTGACGACAACACCGCGATGCACATGTTCGAGCCGTTCTACAGCACCAAGGAAGGCGGCTCGGGACTGGGATTGCCCACGGCACGCAAGATCATCGAAGCCCACGGCGGTCGGATCAGCGTGCAAAGCGAAGTCGGCCGAGGCACCAAGTTCGTCCTCGAGTTTCCCATCCCCAAGCGTCTGGTCGGCTAAGTTGCACCGCTCGCCCAAGGGGATGCTGGAGCGGATAACTCTGCTTGGGAACATGCGGCGCTGTTCCCAGCGGTCACGTTCTTGCGACCGAAATCACCTTTTGATGGACCTTTGTGAACCTGCTTTTGGGATCCCTTGTAATCAATGTTTGGTCAGTCCAAAGCTACCAAATCAACGCAGCAAAAAAAGATCCGGATTTTAACTCTCTTTTACGCTCCGTTGGGTTAACGTGAAAGTAGTCAACGTGACGGAAAGTTGACGCCTTGAGCGACGTTCGATTTGCGAAAGGCGACGTGATGCAGAATGAACAATCCAAGAAAGGAAATTGTCGGGGCGATCGATTGAAGTTCATTCGCAGGATCAACCTGCTGCGCGATGGGAAGTTGTGCATGCTGCGGAACAGCGCCGGCGGGGGCAGTGATTTGCGCGATGCGACGCTGCCCCTTGCCTCGCACCGTCGAAGCAATGCGGTCGATCAAGGCAAAGAATCAAAGCCCGGTGTCCTCGACACGTTGCGTATCTTTCGTTCACTGAATCTTCCCACTGCCACGAACTGCGACATGGAAGAGTTGGCCGAATTAATTCCGCCCGCGCGATGGCCACGTGTTTACTTCGAGGGACTGAATAACGACTGTCCGCCTGGATCTCTCCAACGAATTTCGCAGTCGCCGCTTGACGAGAATCGCTTGGTGACGTTCAGCCCTGCCGTGCCGGGAAGTGGCGATGGAACCGTCACTGGCTGGAAGAGGCGACGTCCGTTGAGTTGCCCAGGAACGATATCGCGCGTTACCACTTCGGGTCGCCGGCTCAATCGGGAAGAAACGATTCGCTCGGTCGACGAACTGCTCGCCGATGCCGCGTTTGTCGAGCGTCTTGTCTAGAGCATTTTCATTTTTCATGTAGCGGATTTAGGAAAAAGGGGTCAGGAACCAATAGCCGCCAGCGGCCCTTCGGGTGCTTTGCACTATTGGTTCCTGACCCCTTTTTCCGTAGCTACGCCAATTCCGAAAATGCTCTCGAGGCGGCGTTGCGATACCAAACCTGGAACGCTGTCTCGCCATTTCAGCCAATCTCGCTGGCGTCGGGACTCATCAGCGTAGAGCGTGGCTATCTCAGGCCCGTGGCTAGCGCCATCGGCTCAGAGTCAGATGCGAACACATTTGCGTTGCGCGGAGCCTAGCGTCCGGCGCAATCAGCGTAGAGCGCGGCT